>CADBOO010000055.1 GCA_902796225.1 uncultured Ruminococcus sp. | reverse complement strand
TTGTCGGCGTGGATGATGAACGACAGCGCGTCGACCACCTCGCCGTTGAGCATGATGTCGAGCTTGACGAGCTTACTCTCGCGGTACTCCTTGAACTCGTAGTCGAAGGAGGCATAGCCGCGGGTGCGGCTCTTTAGTGTATCGAAGAAATCGTAGATGATCTCGGCAAGCGGCAGCTCGTAGTGGATATCTACGCGGTCGGAATCGATGTAGTCCATGCCGATGAAGCTGCCGCGGCGATCCTGACACAGCTCCATGATGTTGCCGACGTAATCGGCGGGGGAGTAGATGTGGGCGTCGGTGAAGGGCTCCTCGGCGGAGGCGATGATACCGGGATCGGGGTAATTGGTGGGGTTCGAGATCATCTCGGTCGTGCCGTCGGTCAGGGTGATGCGGTAGTTGACGGACGGCGCGGTGGTGATCAGGTCGAGGTTGTATTCGCGCTCGAGGCGCTCCTGAATGATCTCCATATGGAGGAGGCCTAAGAAGCCGCAGCGGTAGCCGAAGCCGAGCGCCACGGAGGTCTCGGGCTCGAAGGAGAGCGAGGCGTCGTTGAGCTTGAGTTTATCCAGCGCGTCGCGCAGATCGCCGTAGCGCGCGCCGTCGACGGGATAGATGCCGCAGAAGACCATCGACTGTACCTTGCGGTAGCCGGGCAGGGGCATTTCGGCGGGATTCGAGGTCAGGGTGACGGTGTCGCCGACCTGCGCGTCCTGCAGGCTTTTGATGGAGGCGGTGATGTAGCCGACCTCGCCGGCGTACAGTCCTTCGCGCGGTTCCAATGAGGTGGCGCGCATATAGCCGCATTCGACGACGTTGAAGGTCGAGCCGGTCGCCATGAGCCTGAATTCATCGCCGACGTGGATCTGACCTTCCTTGAGGCGCACATAGATGATGACGCCTTTGTAGGAGTCGTAGATCGAGTCGAAGATCATCGCGCGCAGCGGGGCGTTGATATCGCCCTCAGGGGCGGGGATATCGGTGACGATCTTCTCCAGCACGTCGCGGATATTGACGCCTGCCTTTGCCGAAACGCAGGGCGCGTCCTCGGCAGGGATGCCGATGACGTCCTCGATCTCGCGGATCACGCGGTCGGGATCGGCAGAGGGCAGGTCGATCTTGTTGATGACGGGGACGATCTCCAGTCCCGCGTCAACGGCAAGATAGGTGTTGGCGAGGGTCTGTGCCTCGATGCCCTGCGACGCGTCGACCACTAAGATCGCGCCCTCGCATGCGGCGAGTGAACGGCTGACCTCGTAGTTGAAGTCGACGTGACCGGGGGTGTCGATCAGATTGAATTGGTAGGTTTCACCGTCGTCCGCCTTGTATTCGAGGGTAACGGCGTGGCTTTTGATCGTGATCCCGCGCTCGCGCTCGAGATCCATATCGTCAAGCAGCTGGTCTTCCATATCGCGCACCGCGACGCTCTGGGTCAGCTCGAGGATGCGGTCGGCAAGGGTCGACTTGCCGTGGTCGATATGGGCGACAATGCTGAAATTGCGGATCTTGTCCTGTTGATAGGTCATTTCATCACCTGACAGTTCATACTGGTATCGATTTTTTCATATCCAGAGTTATTTTAGCATAGATATCTTTAATATGCAAGACAGGATTTGGATGTGCCGGAAAGCGGAGAAAATCTGTAAATACAGAAAGGGAATAACGGTTGATTCGTAGCGGGGGATATGGTACAATTCAGGTAGAGCACCGGTTTGTTGTGAGGATGGAAACAGAGAGGTTTGAGGATGAAAGCGCAAGACATGATCAGCTTTGTGAATGATGAGATCCTGGGCGTGATGCTGATGGTGCTGATCCTCGGGATCGGCGTATACCTGACGATCAGAACACGCTTTGTTCAGGTGCGTTATCTCGGCAAAGCGCTGAAATATATGGTCAAAAACGAGAGCAACGGCGTCGGCGAGGTGACCTCGTTCGGCGCGCTGTGTACGGCGCTGTCTGCGACGATCGGTACCGGCAATATCGTCGGCGTCGCGACGGCGATCTGCGCCGGAGGTCCGGGCGCGCTGCTGTGGATGCTGATCGCGGCGTTCTTCGGGATGGCGACAAAATACACCGAGGGGCTTCTGGCGGTCAAATTCCGACGCGAGACCCGTCCGGGACATTTTCTGGGCGGCCCGTTCTATTATATCGAGCTGGGGCTGGGCAAAAAGTGGAAATGGCTTGCGAAAGCCTTTGCGTTTTTCGGAGCGCTGGCGGGGATCATGGGAATCGGAACGATCGCCCAGATCAACGGGATCACTTCGGCGGCAACCTCGCTGTTCGACCCGGAGCAGGCGGCGGTCGCGTTCAGTATCGGCGGCGTCGGTTATACATGGACGACGGTGATCGCGGGCGCGGCGGTTACACTGTTTGCCGCGCTGGTCATCATCGGAGGGATCAAACGGATCGCAAAGGTCAGCGAGGTCATCGTACCGTTTATGGCGGCGACCTATGTGCTGTTTGCGCTGATCATCCTGATCGCGAATTACCGGTCGGTACCGTCGGCGATCAAGTCGGTTGTCGTCGGGGCGTTCGATCTTTCGGCGGTCGGCGGCGCGATCACCGGACTTGCGCTGAAAACGATCATCCAGAAGGGCGTCGGCAGAGGGATCTTTTCGAACGAAGCGGGCTTGGGCTCGGCGCCGATCGCAGCGGCGTCCGCAAAGACGAACAGTCCCGCAAGGCAGGGTCTGGTCACCATGACCGGCACCTTTATCGACACGATCGTGATCTGCACGATGACGGGGCTTTCGATCGTCATCACCGGCGCGTGGGATCCGCGGGTGACCGGCGTTCAGCTTCAGGGCGTGGACGTCACCACCTACGCGTGGCAGCACGGACTGCCGTTTGACAAAAGTATCTCGGCGTTCCTGCTGATGATGTGTCTGATCTTTTTCGCGTTCACCACGATCCTCGGGTGGAATTACTACGGCGAGAGGTGTCTGGAGTACCTTTCGGGCGGCAAAAAAAGCATGGTGCTGCTGTACCGCGTCCTGTATATACTCGCGGTGCTGATCGGACCGTATCTGACGGTCGCGGCGGTGTGGAATATCGCCGACGTCTTCAACAGCCTGATGGCATTCCCGAACCTTATCGCGCTGTTCCTGCTCGCGGGGATCGCTGCGAAGGAAACAAAGGTGTTCCGGGAAAATCACAGGCGGCTGAAAAAGCGTTCCCGCGAAAAACAATAAAAAAGAAGCGTTTCTGACAGAAATCAGAAACGCTTTTCCTTTTGTCGGTATCAGTATTCCTCGGTGCCGGTGGAGCCGTCGGAATAGGTGATGATGTAATAGCCGTGGCCGGAGCCGTCACAGTCGGGCATCGCTACGCGGCTGACTTCGTATACGCCGCCGTCGTCGCCTTCGCCGCCGTCACCGCCGTCGTCATAGTCTTCCTCGCCGCCGTCGTCGTAACCGTCGTCGCCGCCGTCATCGGACTGAGGGGCTTCGGTGGCTGCCTCGGTGGGAGCTTCGGTCTTGGGAGCAGCGGTGGGCGCTGCGGTAGGCGCCTCAGTGGGAGCCTCGGTGGGAGCTTCGGTAGCCGCTGTGCGGGTGATGCTGATCTCCTTGGTGTCTGCGGTAACCTTTTCATCCGTTTTCGGGACACAGGTATCGGCGTCGCCGAGGGTGATCTTTGCCGCGGCGAGAGCGTCGGCTACGGTTTTGCCTTTTTCGATCTCTACCTCGGTCTTTTTGCCGTTGTCGTTGATGGTGATCTTGACTTTGTCGTCCGCTTTTTTATCAGAGTCGCCGCATGCGGTAAGTCCGCAGACTGCAAAGCAAATAACCAGTACGGCACAAATGATGCGGATCATGTTTTTTGTTGCCATAATGACACTCCTTTTGAGTTTTTTCGGCGAAAATCGCCTTGATACACAGTATTATACATAATTCTGTACCAAATAACAAGAAAAAAACCGCAATTGGCTAAAAATTCAGAATTTGGTAAAAAAGCGGAAAGCTATTGCTATTCTGCGGGATTTACGCTATGATACAGAGGAAGAGATCAAATCGCATTTACCATAGATAAGGGATATGATAGGATGAAACGCAAATTGCTGTGGGCGGTCAGGCTGATATGCCTGATGCTGGCGCTGACAGTCGGACTCTGGCTCCTGCAGGAAAACTACTTCTGCCACGCCGACCACAACCGTGTGCGCGTCAAGGGGTTCTTTCTGGAGGATCGGGATTCGCTCGACGTCGTATACCTGGGCGCGAGCGAGGTCTACTCCGACCTTGCGCCCGGCTATGCCTATGAGCGCGACGGGATCACAAGCTACCTTTTTGCAACGCAGGCGAATACCATTCTCAACTACAAAAGCCAACTGAAAAACATCCTCAGCCGACAGAAAGACGCGCTGATCGTCATCGAGCTGAACGGCGCGTTGTATGACGAAGACGAGCTGTCCAAGGAAGCGAACCTGCGCAACTATTCCGACCATGCGCCGCTGGATCTCAATAAGGTGGAGTATGTCGCGAACAACGTCGGCGAGCATCAGCTCGAGTACCTGTTCCCGCTGATCAAGTATCACGGCACATGGAGCGATCCCGAACACGCAGCGGGTGACGAGGCGATGTACCGCAGGACCGTTGCGGATAATCAGAGCCGCGGCTACAGCTGTCTGAAGGGCGTTCTCAACTGGCCGCTCCGGTTCAAAAGCCCTGCGCCGTCGCTGAACAGCACGCTGCCCGCGGCGGCAGATAAAAAACAGCCGCTTGCCGAAACGGCGGAAAAAAGCCTGCGGGAGCTGCTGGAATACTGCAAAAGCGAGGGACTCAAAAATGTCGTCTTTGCACGGTTTCCGCATATCGTGACCGAGCGCACCTACGACCGCTTTGAGCGCAATAATACCGTCGGGGAGATCGTCGCGGAGTACGGCTACGATTACCTCAACTTTGAACGGGATTTTGCCGCGACGGGGCTGGATGAGGATACAGACTTCTACAATCTCGATCACCTCAATGTGTACGGACAGCAAAAGTTCACCGCGTTTTTGACCGATTATCTCAAGGAGCATTACGCGCTGGAATCTCACGCGCTGAGCGTCGGGCAGAAAGAGGAATGGGAGACCTGTGCCGATTACTATGAGGCGTATGTCAGGTATAACGAAGAAATGATGAAACAGGGCAATTTCTCGGAGCTGTCCGAGAACAGCGAACTGATCGAAACCCTGAAAGAGTATCTGCCGGGATCTCAGACATAACCATCATACTTGAAAGGGCTGCAGCAAATCGCTTTGCTGCAGCCCGTTTTTTGTTTGACAGGAAACTACTATTTGAGATGGGGACAAATCTTGACGTGCATCCACGAGTACCCTGCGCCGATAGCACCCTTGTAGTCCTGATCGGTATGCGCGTTGTAGCTCAGCCCGTAATAGCTGTAGGTGAAGTGGTGCATGCTCCATTCGGGATCGTAGACCAGCCCGTCGATCTCCGCCCAGCCGTGACCGCCGCTGTGACAGCCGTAGACGTTGTCGTAGCCGATGGCTTTGGCAAGGAAGGCGAACTCCGCCGCGTAGCTCAGGCAGTTGCCGACGCCGTTGACCAGCAGATCGTCGGCATAAATGATCGGCCAGTCGTTGCCGGTATAATCCGGGATGCGCGGATTCTTTTCGGTGTAAGCGCCCTTGATGTAGTCCCAGAGGATCTTCAGACGGCGTTCTTTCGGAAGACTTCTGTTTGCGACACGGTTGGCGAGCTTCAGCGCCCTATAGAGGGTACGCTCCTCGGCAGTGCGTACCTTGTACGCCTTGCCGTTGAGGACGTTGTAGGCAACGCCGTTCACGGTGACGGCGTCACGCAGCTTGTAGTTGATCTTGCCTTTATAAAAATACCACGTATTTTTGCCCTTGGTCGCGACGCCGGTGTAATTCATGATGACGACGCCGTTTTTGTCGGCGTAGCGGTAGCCTTCCTGATAGGTGCCGACGATGCCGTTTTTCTGCAGGACGCCCTTGGAATCGTAGTAGTAGGTCTTGCCGTTGATCGTGACGTAGCCTTTCATCCTGACGACGCCGTTGACAAAGATCACGGTCCTGCCGCCCACGGT
>CADBOO010000054.1 GCA_902796225.1 uncultured Ruminococcus sp. | reverse complement strand
TTCCAGCCCTTGAGGAGCGCCGGAGCCTTCGCCTTCTTCTCAGATACCTCTCTGCCCTTACGAACCAGCTGATTAAAGGTTGGCATATTTTTCCTCCTTTCCAAAGAGATAAAGAATTGAACTGCGGCGCGAAAAAACTCGTCAGCCGCGATTGATGAAAAACACAACGGATCGAAAGCAATTATCCGAAGTGTTTATCACACTAAAGTGACAAACGGCAAAATGCACGAATAGTCCCGATAAAATCTGGGTTTTTAGCGCATTTTGACGATGGGATTTCTGCGTTTTGGCGCAGTCTCCCACAATTGTCAATATTAGCACAAAACCCCCGTGTTTGTCAAGTTTTTTATCCCGGACTTTTTATGAACACAAATCCGGTCCGCTTTCCGAGCGCGCAAAAAAAGAGGCCGCTTTCGCAGCCTCAATTGATGACGGATCAAAAAACGATCAGTTGACAAAGACATCCTTGCGCTTCTTGAAGTAGATGATGTTGAGAATAAGAACAACAACAGATACGACCGCGCTGACGATCGAAACCGCAACGAGTGCGCCTGCATTCTGGAGATAGCCCTTGTTGGCAATGGCAAACCAGATACCGTAGATCAGGTTGCCTGCCGCTTCAGCCGCGTAGGTGATATAAACGAAAAGCGGACCGTTTTTCTTTAACTTGAGCAGGAAAAGCCATGTCACAATACAAAGCACGGCAAAGACAAAACAAGCGATCGCGTAAAAGATATCCGCGGCTTTCAGACCGGGAGCAAAGGAATAAACGAGTTTCTTTGCGTAATCGCCCGAATACCTCAAGCTGGAACCGGAAAAGTAATAGCCTCTGCCGTTGATCAGGAAGCTGATGCCCATTCCGATATTTGCCAGAGCAGAAGCAATCAGTGCAAAGAACACAAGGAACTTGTACCACTTCATTTTATGGCCCTTATACTTGGGATCTTCGGTTTTGACCGGAGCATAATACGCATACTGATTCGGCTGCGCGTACTGGTTCGGCTGCGCATACTGATTCGGCTGCGCATACTGATTCGGCTGCGCATACTGGTTCGGCTGCGCATACTGGTTCGGCTGCGCATACTGATTGGGCTGCGCGTACTGGTTCGGCTGCGCATACTGGTTCGGCTGCGCGTACTGGTTCGGCTGCGCATACTGGTTCGGCTGCGCATACTGATTCGGCTGCGCATACTGGTTCGGCTGCGCATACTGGTTCGGCTGTGCATACTGATACGGCTGCGCCGGCTGAGCAGGCTGTGCAGTCTGAACAGGATTCGGCGGTGCAAACTGACTTTCCGGCGAAGAATTGCCGGACGGACCGAAATCAGCGGGGACGGTCTTCATATTATCCGGATCTCCCTGAGCGCTGAGATAGCTGCCGCAATTCATGCAGACAGTACTGTTGGCAGGGTTATCAGTTCCGCATTTGAAACATCTCATAGAATCTCCTCCTCATGATGTACAAAAGTACTGAATTTATTATAGAGTACCGGCAGAAAAATGTCAACAAAAGAATCGACAGCCTTTGCATATCCGGCGCCGTTCTAATCAACAGCGCAAAACCGGATCCCGCTGTCACCTCTTCCCCGCTGCAGCATAATATAAGGTGTAATCAGGCAACCGAAACCAAATCCTGAACCGGTTCTGCAAAACACAGCAGGATCAAAACGAGCAGGACTTCGTGCAAATATCCGCGCAGATGGTTATCCGGAGGTTCCGAAATGCCCCGGTTCTATTGAAAAATGACGAATGACTGCCGTATACAGCGTTTCGGATTTGGCTTCGGTTGCCCGTGAAAGGAGGTTACACTATGTGCAACAATAACGGTTTATTCGGCGGCAACAGCTGCTGCGGTATCATCATTCTGCTGATCGTTCTGTGGGCTTGCTGCGGCAACAGCGGCAACAACAGCTGCGGCTGCAACAACGACTGCGGCTGCGGCTGCTAAGCCTTAGGCTCAGCATTTGATCCGCTAAACGCAACAAGCGCCCGCTGCTGTTACGGCAGCGGGCGCTTTGATATTTTCATAATCGTTTATACTGCGGGCATAACCGGTTCGGGCATGCCGACCTGCGAATAGACGATCAGCGTCATCAGCACAAAGCATGCGACCAGCGCATACGAGGCATATCGCAGGATCTTTTGGGGCTTCGTATCGCCTGAGAACCGCTGCAGCAGCAATCCCAATCCCATCGTGAACAGCGGTATCAGCGGCACGCAGTAGCGGATGTTCATCGTGCAGGTAAAGGGGAATTTGATGCAGAAGTAATAGTAGGACGCCAGCATCGTCAGCGCAGTCAGCGAGAAGTAGATCCTGCTGATACCGTTGAGACCAGACTTTTTGCTGATCATCATCACGATGAACGCGACTACGCACAGCGCCGCCAGCACTACGCCGACCCAGAACAGCATCGGTCCGGTCGAGCCGAGCTGCGGAAAATGCACGTCGGAGATCGCTTTCTGACCTTCGCCGAACAGCGAGGTCTTCACCAATCCGAGAGTCGGATTGAACTCGTTATACGGCGCGCCGAAATTCGGATCGGTGAACGCGTCATAGACAAACGACGTCTGGCCGTGACCGAAATCGAAGAAGCGGTCGGTCCACGACATATTGCCGCAGTACTGGGGATCGGCCTCGGACAGGAACGGTACATAGGTGAGCGGGATCTTGTACTCGCCGAAGTAATTTCTCAGCGGCCACCACAGTCCCAGCGGTGCGCAGATCACGCCGAACACGGCAAACTGACCGAGGAACTTCAGCCACTTTTTGATATTTTTGATGAACACATAGAGGAACATGACCGCCACAGCGGGCGCGACCATCCATGCGTTGAGCTTTGTCATCATGCCCAGACCTATGCTCAGCGCGATCGGAATGATATTGAGCAGCGTCGGTTTTTTCACCCATTTGAGCGTGAACATGATCGACAGCATCATCAACAGCACGCACAGCATATCGTTGTTGAAGAAGCCGCCCATCAATACAAAGGTCGGGTGGAAGCAGATGATCGCCATCGTGACGACCAGCGGCATCCCCTTGAGCTTTGCATAACGGAAAATGCGGTAACAGACCACTGTCGTCAGCGACGAGTAGAGCAGCGGCAGGAACTGCAGCCCCTGACACGCTACATCGTATTCGATGCCGAGGTCGGTCTGGATCCTCAGGAACCACGCCATCAGCCAGTGATGGAGAGGCGGATGGTAATGCTGCCATATGAGCCTGACGTCATAGTCGGGCAGCTTCAAGCCGTTCTTATACCAGTATTCGATATAGTTCGCGTGACCCCAGCTCCAGTTGAAGTAACCGACGTCATGCTGTCTGTCGTTACTGTGGGTATACAGCACATATGCGAACCGCAGCATGATTCCCGCCGCGATCATCAGAATGATGAAGTTGCGGGTCGAAAGATTGCCGGTCATGCGGAGCAGGGCGACAAATACCGCCAGCAGCGCCAGTGCGAGCCACAAAACCAGCACGGGGCTGTTGTGATAGCCGTAGATCAGCAGCAATCCCCCGACGGCAAAACCGACGCAAACGAGGTAGATGACCACCATCTCGGTCAGATTCTTTCCGATCTTTCCGAGCAGGATCAGCAGAGCGAAAATCACAAAGAGAACAACCCCGCCGTAGATATAGCTGCCCGTCGTAAAACCGGAAGTCTCGCAGAATCCAAACGGATACAGGAGGATGCACATCACGGCGACGCTGACAAACGGATGCCTTGCCAGTTTATCAAAGATAAAAGCCAAAGATTGTTTGGTATCTTGTTTCATAGATTCTCCTTCAAGAGTATCAGCCGATCAGGAATTCTCCTCTTTTGCCTCGTGATACTCTTTCTCCGTATTGACGTTCCAGATCGCAGACTTATCGGTCGATCCCGAGAGGATAGCCTTGACCGTCTCGAAAGAGGTACACATGCTGTGGTCGATATTATTGTAGCGATGCTGACCGTTACGACCGACACAGAAAAGGTTCGGAATGGTATCGAGGTATTCTCTGAGATCATCCATATGATCATAGGTATCGAAGTAAGCGGGATATGCCTTCTTGACGCGCTCGACGTGGAAATCAATGACGTCGGATTCTTTGTCGATCAGACCCATAGTGACCATTTCTTTGATGCCCATGCGTCCGAATTCCTCATTCGTCATACTCCACATTTCGTCGCCCTCGTTGCAGAAGTATTCAAGCCCCATCCATACGGTATCGGCGACCTTCTGTACCATGTACGGCGACCAGTTGTTGTAGATCTGGAAGCGGCCCATCTTGACGGATCTGTCGTGAACATAGACCCAGTTGTCGGGAACGATATTGCCCATGGTTTTTGTTTTTGTTTTGTTCTCAAGATTCAGGTGCGGGATCAGCACGCCGACAGTCATGTAATCGCGGTACGGCAGTCCGGATGCGATCGCGGTGATATCCTTCGGGACGTCGTTCATGCCCTCGACCAGATCCTTGACAGGCATGGACGAGATGACATAATCGCCGTCGATCTCGATCTCTTTGCCGTCCTTGACATAGACGAGTCCCTTGAGGGTGTTGTCGTCATTTTTGAGGATCTTCGTGACCTTGGCGTTCTTGATGATGGTGCCGCCCATCTTCTCAAAATCAGCGGCAGTCAGCTCCCACAGCTCGCCGGGACCGAGCTTCGGATAAGCGAACTCTTCGATCAGCGAGGTCTCGACCTTGCGATTCTTTTTGTTGAACGCCTTGCCGAAGATGTCCTTGAGCACCGCGCGAATGGACAGACCCTTGACGCGCTGAGCGCCCCATTCGGGAGAGATCTCGGACGGATGCCTGCCCCACAGGTTCTCGGTGTAGTTTTCGAAGAACATCGAATAGAGCTTCTTGCCGAAGCGGTTGATATAGAAATCCTCGAGCGATTTTTCCTCGCGCTTATGGAAAACGGTCTTCATATAGCTGCAGCCGACTGCGATCGTCGTGCCGAAGCCCATGTTTTTGATCGTATCGAATTTCAGCGATACGGGATAGTCAAAGAATTTCGACTTGAAAAAAATGCGGCTCAGTCGGTTCCTGCGCAGCATGACGCGGTCAGTCTTTTCGGGATCGGGGCCGCCTTCCTTAACGGTCGAAGTCCTGCCGAGCTCACGATCGTCGAACGGCATCGCACCCTGGGTCGGGAGCATCTTCTCCCACCATTCGTTGACCTCGGGCACCTTAGAGAAAAAGCGGTGTCCGCCCATATCCATGCGGTTGCCTTTATAATTGACGGTTCTGGAGATACCGCCGAAAACGTCGCTCTCCTCAAGAACGGTGACTTCAAAATCCTTGCTCTTGTCCAGTAATTCGTAGGCGGCGGTCAGTCCCGCGGGACCCGCGCCGATGATCAATACTTTCTTCATTTCTGTACCTGACCTTTTTGATTTCTGTCGTTTTGCATATGTTGTGCTTTTCATAACACACCAAGGTAATGATACACTATATCTGTACGCTTGTAAACAATTATTAAAACATTGAAACCTTTTATCTCCGTACACCCCATCGGTCTGACACAGAAGCGGCTGTGGCTTTTCGCGCAAAATAAAAAAACTTTTCGCATAAACTAAAAAAATCAAAAATATCCACATTTTTGCATATTTTTGAAGAATAATTTCTCTGAAAACAGTAAATCCCCGCAGGAAAATGGCTTCCCACGGGGATTTTTTTGCGTTTTAATCACTGTTTAAGTCGTTCGGTTTGTAGACAAGTAGCTCTGACAAATCACATCCAAGCACATCGCATATCCTATCAAGATGCTCCAAATTCACCCTGACAGCAAATTCATTATAGATCTCGTTGATCGTTGCCGGACGAATCCCTGTTTTTCGTGACAACTCGATCTGTGACATTCGCCTTTCGCCTAGTAATGTAGACAACTTAATTCGTATCATAATAACGCCCCGTGTATAATAATAACACGGAGCGTTAATTAAATCCTGATTTTGTAATTTCTATACGAATATCGTAATTCTAGTAGTTGGTTATAATCAACTCTTTATATTTTGGCAATGGCTTTGTTGGCAAAGAATTGTTCCGATCAACACCAATCATATTGAAATCATGGTATAATTCTCGCACCAGCTCGCAGTCATTATAAGACAAAATAAACTTGCCTTTAATTCGCTTTAAACGCTCATTTAACCGGATATGATCCGCTTCGCCAAAGCTGCTATACTTACGATTATAGTATTGTTCAGAGCCAACGTAAGGCGGGTCAACATAGAAGATGGCATCAAAGCGATCATAGGTATTTATAAGATCCTCGCAGTCTCTGTTCTCTATGATGACATCCCTTAATCGTTCCTGATATAGCGGTAATGAATCAATCAGGTTGAAAGGCTTTGATGGTCTTGTAGAGAATGAATACCTATTACAGCCAAAGCTGCAGCGGATCAAATATAAGTAACGAGCAGCCCGCTGAAGATCCGTCATCGGCGCATTTGCATTGAAGTTGTTCCGGAAACTAGTGAACAGCTCACGAGACTGTAACCAGTCCATTTCGTTCTGAAGCTCAGGACAGTGGTATTTGATCTGTCGATAGAGATTGATCAGGTCACCGTCGATATCATTAAACACTTCCATTTGACCTTTAATCTGTTCCTTACCAAATAAAATCCATCCTGCCCCTCCGCATACTTCTATATAGCGGGTACATTCAGAAGGGATTAAGGGGATAATGTGCTTCTTCAGCTGACTTTTCCCACCGATCCATCCGATAAAACTTCTCATATAATCATCTCCATAATAGTATTGGGGGCGTTATTATGGAAACAAAATTCGTTTATTGAGCTATCAATAATTCTTTCAGATTTTTGCGATGTTTAAATGACAGGATAAAAACTGCGGATTTTGAGGTTTAACGATCATATTTGAAAATAATAGATAGTCGAAAGCGCCGCGTATGTGTTGAGCTCCGCGGCGCTTTCTCTATGTGGATTTAAAGGGGTCGATTTATTTTGCTCCAGTCAGGAGCTTCCATGTCGCTGGTCCGACAATACCGTCCGCGGTCAGTCCGTTTTTCTTCTGGAAGGCGCGAACGGCATAATCCGTATCCGCGTCGAATTTGCTGTTGATCGTCAGCTCCTTGCCGTCCTTGCCCTTGTACTGGATATCGCGGAGAAGCCGCTGCAACATCTTGACCTGTGAAGGAACGTTGACATATCCTTTCATAGCAAGGTAATTGAATTTCAGATCAGCGGTCTTTGTGACCTTTGCGGTTGATGTACTCACCGCTGCACCTCCCAACTGTTTGGTGACCTCTGCGGCGATCGTGCCGTGGAGGCTGTACAGATAGTCGCCGGGACATGCCTTGGTAGCAAACCACCGATGAACGGTCATGACAAGCTCGTCCGACTTCGGCTTGTAGTTTAGTGTCTTGGTCTTGTCACCGAACCACAGCAGTTTTTTCTTGCCGTTGCGGCGGCAGATATCCACGAGCAGCTTGATAAGGGCTTTATACGCGGCGTCATTCACGCGGTACGGATCAAATGTATCCGAGGCTACCTCGATCGTGATTGCTCTGTTATCGTTGTCATAGGACGATGTACACCACGATCGATAGGACTCAGGAAGATACTGCCCGATTTTGCCGTCGAACCCGACGCCGTAGTTTGACGAAGCCTCTATTCCGGGCTCGGCAAATAAATAGCCGAGCGATTCAGCAGAAGTTTGACCGACGACGCAGTGTACGGATATGCGGGAAAGCGGATAGATCCTTTTACCCGAATGGTTAGGGGATGGGATAACAACGTCTACCAGCTTGCTGTCAGCGATCATCTTCTTTTTCCCCCTTGCAATCTTCGTAATTCTGTAAGGTCTCCTCAGTTACGCCTTCAAGTTTTTCCATCATTTCCACCTCGCTTTAGGCTCTGTGTAGGATAATGCCTGTCTGCTATCTTCAAAGCCTTCGGTTGTAGGGTCGTTTACTACGCCGATAATAGTTAAGACCACAAAAACAGCATCAACTACGGCAAGCAGTTTGCCGCCGATATCGCTGAGGTCGATTGTGAATCCAAACACAGCCGCTACCGCCTGAGCAAGAAGCAGAACAGCCGGAATGATGGCGATCCAAAATCTTTTGTTTCTGATTCTTACAAGCCAGTTAATCAAATAAATCAATCCTTTCTTTTTAATTTTAGCGCGTTTACGTCGCGCATTAGGTTGTTCAAGTCGCCGTTGCCGCCGAGCCCATTGTGATATGAGCTGTGCATCTCATTAAGGATCCTGCGGTCGTCAAAATCGATCTCGCCCTCGGAAATATATTCTTGACCAAGGAACCGGATGCGATCATACATAATGTACTTTAGTGCCTCGCTCTGCGCGTTCATCTGCTGCTCAATCTTGTCAAGTCGCTGTTCGATATTCAGCGAGGCGGCATCTTCTTTCTTTGCCTTGCGTTCACGGCGAAAACGAATAGCCTCGAAAATACCCGCAATTGCCGTGGCGAGTGCGATGCTGCTGAGCAAAGCAATCCATATCGTTTCCATTTCAATCACCTTCTCCAATTTCTGCCCATTTCATGTTAATCGCCTCCTATCGTCTACATTTCCTCATTGATCGTCACGACGGTGACGCCGTCTGAGAAGCTGCCTACAAAGTCGAATTTTGCCCAGACCTCATAATTCGCCGCCCACGTGAAG
>CADBOO010000053.1 GCA_902796225.1 uncultured Ruminococcus sp. | reverse complement strand
TGACTGGTTCTACAACTGCATCTATGTTGCAGCTGTCGAACAGCCCACTGACGCTCCGACAGATGGTCCGACTGACGCACCCACAGACGCACCCACAGATGCACCCACAGATGCACCCACAGACGCTCCGACAGTTGCTCCCACCGAGCCTCCCGTACTGGATTACTATCTGGTCGGCGAGCTGACCAACTGGGAAGTTGATCCTGCTCTGAAGCTCACCGAGAATCCCGAGGCAGCAGGCGAATTCATGACACTCGGCGTCCAGATGTTCCCCGGCACCGGCTTCAAAATCGTTGCAGCAGACGCTAACGGCACGATCTACAATTGGTATCCCGACGGCGTAGGCAACAACGACACCGTTGACGCATACGGAAACTATGACGTATACTTCCGTCCCGACGCTCAGGGCGGCTCCGATTGGCACGAAGGCTTAATCTTTGCGACTATGTCCGAGGTTCAGCCCACCGAGGCTCCGACAGAAGCACCGACAGATGCTCAGACAGATGCTCCCACCGAGGCTCCTCCCACAGAAGAACCGACAGAAGCTCCCAAGCCTTTGTCGAGAACCTATTATCTGATCGGCGACATCGAGTCCTGCGGCGGCAACTGCTGGGATCCTGTACCCGGTCTGGAACTGAAAACTGTAGAGGCAGATGTCCTGTACAAGATCGAAGGTATCGCACTGAAGAAGGCTGAGCTCGGCGTTGACCAGTTCGGCAACCCGATCAAGAACTCCGATCCCGAGGGTCCCGAGATCATCGGCGACAGCTTCAAGGTTGGTAAGTCCAGCAAGCGCGGCACCACGATTGCCGATTACTATCCCGACGGCGTAGAGAACAACCGTACCGTTCCCGAAGACGGCATCTACACCATCTGGTTCCGCCCGAACGGCGACGGTAATCCGGATGAAGGCTGGCAGTATGTTTATAAAGAGTCTGATCCCGAAGGCAATCCCGCTGCTCACGGCTGCACCAATGGCGGCTATATGTTCAAGATCGAAAAGACCGGCGAACTGCCCACCGAGGCTCCGACAGAAGCTCCCACAGATGCTCCTACAAATGCTCCCACAGAGCCTAAGGATCTCATCTTCGGCGATGTCGACGGCGACGGCGTAGTCACCATCTTCGACGTATCCTACATCCAGAAGTACCTTGCAGGCATGCCCGGTTATAAGACCCTGACAGACGATCAGATCATAGTCGGCGATGTTGATGGCGACGGTAAAGTCACTGTTGTTGACGCTACCAAGATCCAGAGATATCTTGCAGGTATCAAGGACGCTGATGTCAGGATCAATGTTCCGGTCGAGCTCGTATAATCGTAACTGATTGATTTGCGGCCCGAAAGGCTTTGAATGACATATCTGCGATCTGAATGATCAAACTATCCCCGCTGCGGTTTCCGCAGCGGGGATTTTGCGCTGCCGTAAAGACGGTCTGACGAATACGAATCGCCGTATCAACAGATTGTTCTTGCCAAAGTCGGATGAATATGGTAGAATAACACCGAATATGGTTCTGTCATCAACGGAACCTTATCGAGGAGAACAATTATGAGCAAAAAAACAACGCAGCGCGATCCGGTTGAGCGTGTACAGGCGGCAATTGAAATAGGTCTGAACGCTCAGCAGGTCGAGGAACGCACAAAAAAGGGCTGGGTCAATATCGCGACCGACCCGAACGAAAAATCTACGCTGAAGATCATAGCCGGCAATCTGTTCACCTTCTTCAATACCATCCTGATGATCATTGCGGGCGTCTTCATCTTCTTCATGATCTATCTGAATGCCATCGGCCGTTCGGATATCGTCGACTCCTATTTCGGCTTTTCCAAGTTTGTCTTTCTGATCCCGGCGCTGATGAATGTCGCGATGGGGTCTTTTCAGGAGATCAAGAGCCTTGCCGTGATCAAAAAGCTCCGTATTGTCACCAGCACCAAGAGCCGCGTCATCCGCGACGGCAAAACACAGGCGATCGAAGCGACTGAGATCGTGCTGGACGATGTCGTTGCGATCTCTGCCGGCGATCAGGCGACCGCCGATCTGGTCGTGCTGACCGGCGAGGTCGACGTGGATGAATCCATGCTGACCGGCGAAGCGGATCATGTCAAAAAACGCGTCGGTGATTCTATCCTGTCCGGCTCATCCATCATTGTCGGTTCCGCTAAATGCCGCGCTGAAAAGATCGGCGACGATACCTATGCCGCCGAACTGACCCGCAAGGTCAAGAGCACCTCCGGCCATAAGTCCGAGCTGATGACCTCCATCATGAAGATCATCAAAGTGCTGACGATAGGATTGTGTATCGTGGCGACGGTCGTCACCGCAACGCTGGTCTATAAGATCAGTCTCAACGGCGCCGATCCCGCAATCTGGGACGGAATGACAATGTCTCTGAACGATCCGGTCACCTGGTCGCTGATCATTCTGACAGACGGCATGTTCGGAATCGGTATGATCCCGACAGGTCTGGTGCTGACGACTTCGGTCGCGTTGATGGTCTCCATCGCCCAGCTGACCAAAAAGCAGACGCTGGTGCAGGAGTTGTATTCCCTGGAGAATCTCTCCCGCGTTGATGTGATCTGCCTCGATAAAACCGGTACCCTAACCGACGGCACGATGGCTGTCTGTGACGTAAAATCTTTTATTGCAGAAGAAGACGTCGAGCGCCATGCCCGCGCATTGATGGGCGCATTTGAAGAGCGCAACGCGACGTCGGAAGCTGTTTTTAACAAATTCGGCGCTGATGAGAATGCCGACGTCAAAGAAGTCATTCCCTTCTCCAGTGCGGTCAAATACTCCGGGCTTGTTTACAACGACGGCAAAAAGCTGTTGATGGGCGCGCCGGATTATCTGCTGGACGAAAAAGACGAACGTTTTTCCTATGTGGTAGAACGTGCAAAAGAAGGCAACCGCGTAATCGCACTTACCCTGGACGGCGAGCTGATCGCATTCATCGCGATCGAGGATCATATCCGCGATACTGCCGCCGACACCCTGAAATTCTTCCGGGAGAACGGCGTGACCGTCAAGGTCATCTCCGGCGATAACCCGCTGACTGTCAGTATGATCGCGCAGAAATGCGGTATCGTGAATGCGGACAAATATATCTCGCTTGCGGACGTCCCGCTTGAGGATATCCCGAAGATCGCAGAGGAATACACCGTGTTTGCGCGTGTATCACCCGAGCAAAAAGAAGCGCTTGTCGCGGCGCTGCAGGCGAACAAGCACAAGGTTGCGATGACTGGCGACGGCGTCAACGATATCCTCGCCCTGCGCCGATCCGATTCCTCCATCACCTTCGCAAAGGCGACCGACGCGGCAAAATCCTGCTCCGACGTCGTCCTGCTGGACAATGATTTCAGCCATCTCAAAGAGGTCGTCGGAGAGGGCAGACGCGTCATCGGCAATATCCAGAAGACCGCGGTTCTCTACCTGATGAAATCCACCATTGTTTTCATACTCGCGTTCGCGCTGATCCCGCTTGCAAAAGCGCAGATGTGGTTCTCGATCGAGAATATGTATATGCTGGAGGCGGCGGTTATCGGTACCGGCGGTTTCCTGCTGTCACTCGAGCCGCGCCGCACGCCTGTACAGGGCTCCTTCCTGAAAAACATCGTATCCCAGTCGATCACTGCCGGCGCGCTGGCGTCAGTTGCGGTATTGCTGCCGATCATGCTGAATACCATTCCGAAGTATTACGGCTACGAACCCTTTATCAGTGACGCAAACGTGCGCCCCATGATGACCGTGCTTACCTCGATCGCGGGTATCGTCGTCGTCTTTTCGATGTGTATCCCGTTCAACAAATATCGATCCAAGGCGCTTGCCGCCGTCATCTTTGTTGCGGCATTTCTCGGCTTGATGCTGCCGACCTCTTACATCGGCGGTCATGCCGTCGGCGCTTCGATGGTGCAGTTTGACGCGGCGGCGGGTCAGACGGTCTTTGATTCACAGCTGGTTCTCGAGATGTTCCGCCCGATGAATTCGCCCGTTATCAGATCGCTGGTCGAGGATGAGAACAATTTCGTTATTCTGCGCGTATTCCTGTATGTTGCGATCCCCGCATTTATTCTGATGCGTTTCGCTGTCGAAAATTATGCGCGCAAAGAGTATAAGGACGTCAAGAAAAACCGTGCGTTCCGCATCGGCAGACGCTTGATGCTGACCTCCGGCTTTGTGCTGATCCTGCAGTCGATCCTGACGATGATGACATTGTTCCTTTCCTACGGAGAGGTCAGTCAGGAAGTCGGCGCGGGCGGTTATGCCATCTTTGCGGTGATCATCATGATCATCGTCGTGGTTCAGACTGCAATCGGCGTTATCGGTTATCTGGTCTGGAAAGACCCGACCAGAAAGATGATCAAGATCAGCTTTGCAGCGGGTATCGTCTTATTCATTCTGTCGGTATTGCCGGTAATCCTGACGGGTACGATCGACGATTCCGGCAGTCCGCTGATCATAGCCGACAGCGTCGTCACGCTGATCCTCTCGATCGGATATATCGTCGGCGCGGTGATCGTCCGGGCAAATCTCAAGCTTGCGCGACAGAAGCGCGTCAGCTGATCGCACTTAACATCCATTATCATAGTGAATAACAAAAGCGCAGCGGTTTTGCAACTGCTGCGCTTTTTTTCTGCGGTGCGTCCGGCGTGAGCGATAACCGGGCGGTGTGAGAGGTCGGCTGCTCAACGAACGGGCAGTGTCCTGCTCAATTTCAATTGTGAAGTGAGGGAGAGGGGAGAACGGTTTATACGATCTGTCCGACATAGGAATCGGCGCTCGTGATACCGGCGACGTAACGTTGGATAAAGGTTGCGTCGATGATGGTCACCTGTTTGTCGCCGTCCGCGTCGCCGACGATCTGATAGTTCGGTCCGCGACTGTCCAGTCCGGCAAGCACGCGCTGGATGCGGGTCGCGTCGAGGATCGTGATGACGCCGTCCTCATCCGCATCGCCGATCAACAGGGGCTGTGCGGTCGGATCGGTTTCCTGCGAGGGGAAGGTGGGAAGCGGTCCGTATGTCGGTTTTTCAGTCGGTTTTTCAGTCGGCTTTTCGGTCGGCTTTTCGGTCGGCTGCTGTGTTTCGGTCGGAACCGTCGGTTCTGTCGCCTCTTGATTGACTTCTTCAACATAGTCCAGATTGAAGTAATTATACTCCACATCGTTCTTGGTGATGCTCATATTGCGGTCGTACCAGTTCGCTGTATCATAGAAGATCTTGATCGTATGAGCGCCCTTGTCAAGGTCGAGGGAGAGGTGGGTACCGGTCTGATTCTTGTGGTTGCTGAAAACCTCGGGGAATACCAGCGCTCCCATATCCTTGCCGTCGACATAGACGGAACGGATGCCGCAGCTGACGCCGGAGGTCGCGTCGCCCGCATTGTTGTAGATACCGCTGAGCAGATATCTGCCTTTTTTTGCGACCGTGACGCTCAGCGTCAGATTCGCGCTGCGCGAGCGTTTATCGATTACATATCCCGACGAGATCAGGCTGCTGCTTGATACACTGCCGCTTTCCGCCTCGATCTTGATCCTGCCGGGGCTGACGACGATCGGCTTGCTCAACTCGGAACAGATCCCGTCTGCGGATACCGCCATCAGGCTGTAACACCCGTACACGCTCGTGTCGACGGTATAGCTGCCGCCGCTGACGTCGATGTATTCTTTTCCTGTCCACAGTCTGTATGTCAGACCGTTCTTGACGCTCCAGCGGAGCTTGCCGCTGGAGTAGGTCATGGTCGGCATTTCGGGACATACGACGAGATTTTCTTCCGATTTGTTGATCGTGTACGATTTGCCGCTTTGTTCCATGACGATCTCAATGGTATGACTGCCGGTATTATCGGCGGAGAAAACATAACTGCCGATATCCTTGCTGACGCCGTCTGCCTTGAAAGACTTGACCTTGTCGCCCTCACCGGAGAGCTTGATGGTGAGCGTGGAACCTCTGTACTTGAAGTTCGACAGCTCATACGGCCCCTGCATCCATCCGGGAATGGACGGGTTGAAGGTGACGCCGTCTTCGTCGTAGTTCATGCCGAACAGCACGCGATAATATCCCGCGAGCGTTCCCGCGATCGACCACAGCTGTTGGTCGGATTCTACGCCTTCGCCGGTGCGGTAGTTGATGACCTCCTTGTTTGTCAGCGAGACCGCCGCGCCGCGGACATTCGAGTTGAAGATCTCCTCGGCGAGCGCTTTGTTGTTATGATATGCCGCGCCGACCATCAGCACGGAATCCCAGCCCGGCCAGATACCGAAGTTGTGATAGACCTTGTCGGCGTTGGCAAGCTTGCCCTGCTTCTGCGGATAGACCGTGTCTGCGCCGTAGGGGACAAGCGGAGAATTCTCGCAGATATCGGTCAGCTGCGATTCGCTGCCGATGTCGAACCAAAGTGCAAAACCGTTGCCCAGCACATCGGTTTTTTCGGCGAGTACATTACCCATGAACGTCGGATACTCCCACGAGGAATACAGACCCATGCTGTTGTTCCACAGCCTTCCGGTGATCTTTTCTTTCAGATCCTGCGCCATCTTTGCCCAGCTCTGTTCTGCGTCAGATCCCTTGCCCAGCACCTTAGCCGCCTTGCTCATGATCTCAAGCACGCGATAGTAGATCGCGTTGACGGAGGTGGTCTTGCTCTCGGCGATCACGGAAAGCCCGCTGTCATAGTTTTCGCTGGTCCAGTCGGGATATGTCTGATCGCGCCAGTCAAGACCGCAGGTCTCGCCGCGGAACAGTCCCGCATCGCTGTCATAGGCGACGTTCATATCCTGCAAAATCGTGTTTTTGCAGATGTCATAGAAGTAGCTCAGATGCTCTTTATTGCCGTCGGCAAGATAGGTTTCCCAGACGGAAAGCATGGTGATGATCTTGTCGGTGGATACAGGGTAAGAGCCGCCCGTACCGGTGTCCTGTTCAAAGACGGATACCCCGCCGGACGTCTTGACCTTTTCGCGTTCGCAGTTATAGCTGATCTCCGGGAATACCCATGCGAGGGAATAGAGGTTGGAGAGCGCCGTATCGCGCGTCCAGACCTTTTGCCAGGCCGTACCGGTGTAGAATACCTGACCGTACGCGTCGGTGTTGATGCTTTTGACGGCTTCCTCAAGCGAGAGGTTATACACCGCCTGTGCAAGCGGAGAATTCTTCGCTGTGAATTTCGGATAAGCGGAAAGATTCTTCGACTGCGTCCATGTCTTTTTTGAGCCTGTCATATACGAGGTGATCGACGTCGGCGAGGTCGCATAAGCGTTGTAACCCGTGTCGATGACCTTGTCGGGCTTGAGTTGATAGTCATAGGAGCTGTATTCGAATCCCCACTGCGAGCTGGTGTAATACATCGGAACATTCGTTGCCTGCGCGCTGCCGCCGAGGTTCTCGATATTGATCACAGCATTATCATTCGCTGTATTGACAAATCTCGCCGCGCCCATGGTGGTGTCGACCGTCCAGCCGGTATTGCCGCCGTCAGCGGACGATACACAGACAACAGAACTGCCGCTGAGCGCAGCATAATCATTCGTTTCGTTATTCTGCAGATAAAATGCGCCGCTGCCGTTTGAGATGATGTTCCAGTAAGCGGCTGCAGGATATGTCGTATTTGCGCTCTGGTAAGAAACAGCGCTGTTTTTCTCGACGAGCACCAGATCGTTATGCTCCATCCATTTGGATCTCAGGACGACCTTTTTGACGTCGGCTTCCAGCAGCGAATGCGGATACGCCTCCATGATGTTGCTGTCCGCGTACGCGATGAAGGTAACGTCGCTGTCGCTGTCCAGCGTCAGGCTGTTATTGCCCTCTACCGGCGCCTGAAATGTGCTCCAGTCGGCGGTAGCCGCCTTGTATTCATAGCTTCCTTTATTCAGGTGAGTCGTGATGATGTAGCGACCGTTTTCGTACGCCATCGCATAATCGGCGGTCGCGCCCCAACCGTTGAACGTGCCGCGCAGATAGACCGTCGCGGCGGAAGCGATCGGAACAGCCGAAAAAACAGCTGTCATACAGAGCAAAACAGCACAGATCACGCTGATGATCCTTCGTGAAGATCTTTTCATAAAAGCACCCCTTTTCAGAAATAATGCCATGCTTTCATTATAGTGATAAAACACGCGAAAAGCAATAGCGTCAGACAGAATCGATCCTGTAGATATTCACAAAAATACGGCTGCAGATTTGTCAGTTTATCCGTATGGATAGGTATTCGAAACACTATCCCAATTCGCTGAAAACGTCAATTATTCAACAGCTTACGGCGTGTCAATCCTGACAGGCGACGGGATAACTGTACCGCCTCAGTGAAGCCGCCCGCAGAAAAGGATACGATTCCGATGCCGGGGTCTGCGAGCAGCGCTTTGGACGATTTTTCAAAGGGCTGAAGATTTCTGCGGAACAGCAGTTTTTTCTTTGTGCAATACCACTAAAGAGAATGATGAAATTTTGTACTACAAAACGGGCTTACTAATGATATAATAAGAATGAATAATTATTGAAAGGGTGGAATAATAATGAAACGTGCACTATCCCTGATACTCTCTCTGTTGATGGTGTTCAGCCTTTTTTCGGGGCTGAGCTTCAGCGCGGCGGCAAGGACGATCCCGTCGGACAAGTCTGACGATCCCGCTGCTTTTCTCAAGAGAGATCAAAGACCCGACTGCGATGCAGACAGCGATCTCGCCATGACAGGCGCGAGCGCCGATCTTGCCCCGACAGGGCATTATGATATCTCTGTCGGCAAAAAGGTCATCACCTCTGACAATTATCGTGACGTCTACGGCGACGGAAAGGTCAGGTATGATCCGAACACAAAGACTCTGACACTGAATAATCCATACCTTACCGAGGCGTACGGCGAAACCTACGGTATGATTCATATCAATGCGACCGGCGTCACCGTTAAGGGTACCTATCACATGGACAGAGCGTATTCTCAGATCGGTATCGTCGCCGATAAATCCGTAACGCTCGAAGGCAACTTCACCTTCCGCGGAACACAGAAAGGCGCTCACGCAAACGACGATATCATCGTCAACGGCGGCAGTCTGACTTGCTACGGTTCAACCCTCGGCGTCGAGGCAAAGGACTTTATCGTCAATGCCGGTTCCGTAAAGGCAGTCGCTTCCGGCACCTCCGATGATACCGATGCGATCCTTGTCGAGAAGTTGATCGCGAACAGCGGCATCACCCGCATCGAAGCCCAGAGCGGCAACGCTTCCATCACCGGTGACGAGATCGAGTTCAACGGAACGCGCATCACTTCACCTCAGGGTGCGTTCTTCTCTCCGACTGCCCGTACGGTTGTCAGCGGCGATCTGAAGAGTGTCGCGAATTCCTGTGTTATCAAGCCGTTCTCAGGCACCTACTACGATGTATGGGTCGGCTCTACGCGCGTCGACTCCGAGAACTATACCGATATTTTCGGCGACGGCAAGGCGAGTTACAATCCGTCGACCAAGACCCTGACGCTGGATGATCCCGCTCTCATCGGCGGTCATGATAAGGATTACGGCTTATCCTGCTTCCGTATCTATGCAGAGGACGATCTGACCGTCAAGGGTACTTACCACATGACGGCAGACGACATTCTTCTGGTAAAGAACGATCATATTGATCCCGATACGGGAGAACAAAAGGATTATAATCTGTACGGCGGTATCTACTCCGGAAAGAATCTGACCCTGGACGGCAGCTTCTCCTTCGGCGGCGAAACCTTCTCTGTCTATGCGGAGGATGATGTGACCGTTCAGTCCGGCTCGCTGACGGTGTTCGGCAGCACGGGCATCGGCGTCCGCGGCACAAACATCAGCATCGAAGACGCCGTCACTAAGATCGACGCTGAGGCAGAGGGATATCCCTTCTATGCCGTTTCAGAGCTTGATATCAGCAATCAACTGGTGTATGTTTCACCCGAAAACGGCGGAATCGGCGAGGACAGCGCCAGTCATTTCCAGTATGTTATCGACAAGAATACTTTTAAATCGGCGAAGCACGTGATCCTTGAATATCAGGGTCCCGTGATCAAATATGAGGTGTTTCTCGGCAACACGGAGGTCACCTCAACGAACATGAACGATATTTTCAAGGATGGCGGTTCGGCAAAATACGAACCCTCCACGAATACGCTCACGCTGAACAATCCGCCCATCACCGGTAATTTTCAGAACGGTTCAAATACATACAAGATATTCGCCCGCTATGATATCACAATCAAGGGCAAGTATACCATGTCTTCCGCAGATGTGATGATCGGCGTTTATGGCGGCCACAACCTTACCTTCGACGGCGACTTTACAATCAAGGGCGCGAATTTTGCTGTCTACTCCTTAGAAGGAGGTATAACGGTCAAGGGCGGTACCCTCACAGCCGTATCCGAAGGCAGCTTCGGCGTGCTGTCTTTAGGCGGAGACTTATCTATAGAGAGCGGAATCACCAAGATAGACGCCACGGCTTCAGTAATAGCCTTATCCGGCAAGGATATCAAGCTCGGCGCCAATACCGCGATCACCACCCCTTCCAACTATGCGTTAGCATCCGACGAGAACGCAGGGATCAAAGGCATCTATGACAGGGACGCGAGTACATATGCGACCCATGCTGTCATCGAATACCGCGAAACAGTCACGAAATATAACGTGTACGTCGGTTCTACGTGCGTCACATCAAAGAACAAGGACGATATCTTGAACGACGGCGGACGCGCGAAGTACGATCCCGATACAAAGACCCTGACGCTGAACAACCCGACGCTCTCCGATACATTGTCGCTGAGCAACCATACCATGTCGATCTATTCGGGCGACGATCTGACGGTCAAGGGCAGCTTCAGTATGTCCTCTGCCGACGCTGAATTCGGCGTATATTCTGGCAAGAGCCTGACCTTTGACGGCAGCTTTACCTTTATGGGCAGCAATTATGCCGTCTATGCGCTGGGGAGTATCACGCTCACGTCAGGCAGCTTTACCGCCGTGAGCAGCGGTGATATCGGCGCGATCGCTTACGGCGGCGCCTTTACCATAGCGGACGGCGTCGACAGAGTGGAACTCACCGGTAATGATATCGGCGTCTTAGCAAAGGAAATCAAAAACAACAGCAGCGAAATCATGATTACCACTCCCGAGAACTGGTCATTCAAAACCACTTCCGGACTAGTCGCCGTTTATGATAACGCGGCGAGCAATTATGCAAACCATGTGGTGATCGAACAAAAGCAGACCGAGCCTCCGACGGATCCCCCGACGAATCCTCCCACGAATCCTCCCACGAATCCTCCCACGAATCCCCCGACGAATCCTCCCACGAATCCTCCCACACAGCCTTCGACACAACCTTCGACACAGCCTTCCACACAGCCTTCCACAGCAGACCCGGAAACAGTATATGAATTATGGGTCGGCTCGACACAGGTCACGGAAAAGAACAAAAATGATATTCTCGGCGACGGCGGCAAAGCGAAGTTCGATCCTTCCACCAATACCCTGACTCTCAATAACCCGACCATCGTGGGCGGACATAATCTATGGACGGCATCCGGCTACGCGAAGATATCTACTTTCAACTCCCTGACCATCAAGGGCAGTTATCATATGACGTCGTCTGACACCAAATTAGGCGTCGGCGTCAAGTATTGGCATACGCTGACGTTTGACGGCGACTTTACGTTCTTCGGTACCGACACCCCTGTCTACTGCGACGGAAGCGTTGTCATAGAGTCCGGTACGGTTGACATAACAGCAACCACTTCCAATAGATATGGCATAAACTGCGGCGGCAGTCTGATCATCCATGAGGGCTTTACAAAACTGCACGTTGTAGGATCGGATAGCACCTGCGGCGCAATACGCTCGGCCTACGAACCGGAGCTTTGTGACAGCGCGATCATCACAACCCCTAAAAACGGCGTTATAAAAAGGGTTACCGGCGGATATTGTATCGCTGATTCGAGCGACAATGCCGCGAACGAAGTAGTCATCGAGAAAGTTGTTCCGCTCGATCTTGATGGGAAAGGCACAGCAAGCGCGCCCTATCTTATCAAGAGCACCGAGGACTGGAATACCCTCGCAGAGTTCGTCGCGAACGGCAATAATACAAGCGGCAAATACTTCAAGATGACAAATGACATCGCCGTCTCGACCGCTGTCGGTTCCGGCGGGAAACACTTCAGCGGCACATTCGACGGCGACGGTCATACCCTGACCCTCGATAATATGTCCTCATCGCCCTTTACGATCGAAGGCGCGACGATCAGGAATCTGAAGGTCGACGGTTCCGTCAGCGGCGGCAGACACATCTCCGGCCTCGTAGGCGGGATCAGCGGCACTGCCGATAACCTCATCGAGAACTGTCATGTAGCGGCGACGATCACCACCTCCGACACCTACTGCGGCGGATTTGTCGGACACGGCGGCAGCCAGGCGAAGACCACCATCAAGAACTGCGTCTTCTCCGGCACGATCAACGCCGCGACCGCGGGCACCTTCTGGGGCTGGAGCGACAACGGCTCGACCCCGGTGCTTGAGAACTGTCTTGACGTCAGCGACAGCACCCAGCCGATCGGCAGAGGCGAGCCGAAGAACGCCTCCGTCACCAATTGTCTTTACACCAAGGCGGGTAAGGAAACCGGCGGCTTGCGTCCGTGGAGCAATCAGGGCAAGCTTGCCTATACCGTAACGGGCGACGGCGTCACCCTGAGCGGCGCGCCCGGCATCCAGTACAACGGTACGATCTACGCGGGCGAGGGCGATACGATCTCCCTGACCGTATCAAATATAGAGGAGCTGTATAACGCGAGCGCCGGCACATTGAGCAGGAACGGCAGCAATCTTACGCTGACCATGCCCGCAAAGGATGTGACCGTTGCAAAACCGGCGGACGCAGTGAAGCTAACCGGTTACAGCAACGTTGTCGGCACAGGCGGCAACAAAGGGGAAGGCGCCGATAACTTCCTCGACGGAAAGACGGATACGAAATGGTGCTATTCCTCCTCGAATTATCCTCTCTCGGTCACCTTCAATAGCAACAGCTCGGTCATCCCGCTCGGCTATGTTCTGACCACCGCCAACGATACCAAGACATATCCGGAACGCAACCCCGTATCTTGGAAGCTCGAGGGCAGCACGGACGGCAGCACATGGATAACGCTGTCATCCGTCACGAATAATACTACGCTCGGGGACAAGAATTTCACGCCCTATACCTTCCCGCTGAACAATCCCGAGCATACCGCGTTCAGCAAATATCGCTTTACGGTCAACGCTACCATGGGCGGCGGCACCTTCCAGCTCAGCGAGTTTCAGCTGATCGGCATGTCATATCAGGCCTATCCGATTTGGCTGGGCCCGGTACAGGTCACCAGCGAAAATAAGGATGATATCCTGAACGACGGCGGCAAGGCGAAGTTCGATCCCGAGACCAACACCCTGACGCTCGATGAACCGACGATCGGCGTTGCAAATACGGGGGGCTCAGGCGGCTCCGCTACCATTGCTTCCAACACGATTTCCCTGACGCTCAAGGGCAGTTATCACATGACGACCGCACAGAGCTCTAACGGTATCGCTACGTACAATAATGGCTCGCTGATATTTGACGGTGATTTTACTTTCGTTGGTAATTATGTTGGCGTCTTTTCAGACGGTGATATGACGGTTGCTTCCGGTACACTGAAAGTGAACGGAATAGATACATACGGACTTGGAACCAACGGCGTTTTATATGTGAAAAAAGACGTTGAACACTTTGAGTCACAGTCGACAGAGAACAATACAGCCGTATGGGCGCTCAAAGGATTCAAATGTGAAGATCCGCTGGCGATTACGACCCCCGAAAACTGCGCGTATGTCGGGTACAAACTCTATGAATCCGACGGCACAACAGTCGCCAGTCACGTTATCATCGAACCCGCTGTCAAGTACGGGCTCTGGCTGGGCAACGTGCAGGTCACCGCAGCGAACAAGGATGATATCTTGAAAGACGGCGGCAAAGCGAAGTTCGATCCTGATACCGAAACCTTGACGCTTGATGAACCGACGATTAAAAACGGATACACAGATGATTACGGTATAACCTATAAGATCTACTCCGAAAATATGAATCTGACCGTTAAAGGAAGATATCACATGGAATCGGATGATGGTTTAAAATACGGTATCCAAAACAGTGGATATTTAACACTTGACGGAGATTTCACATTTATGGGTTTCGGTACGGGAGTTCAGGGATTGTTCGGCGTGACGATCAAATCGGGAACCGTTAAGGCTGTCGGCAGAGATACTTTTGGTATCTACGGAATCCAATATGTCAATTTCGAAAACGGCGTCGAGAAGGTTGATGTGTACGGAGGCGATGTTGGCGTTTACAGCTACTCCGTGAATATAGACAAGAGTCTGTTGATCGTTACTCCGGAAAACGGAGCGGTTGCTCTTCGTCCGGGCTATACCATCTGGTATACCGTCTGCAATCCCGACGGCTCCGTCGCGAATCACGCGGTGCTTGATAGGTGGTGCGCTGCCGTATCCTATGAGATGAACGGTCACGGTGATCAGATCGATCCGCAGTATGTTCGCAAGGGAGATAAGGCTGAAAAACCCGCCGATCCCACCGCGGAAGGCTATACCTTCGGCGGCTGGTTCACCGATAAAGACTGTACGAAAGCGTATGACTTCTCGACGGCGCTTACCGGCGATGTGATCCTGTACGCGAAGTGGACCGCCAAGCCGTACAAGGTGACCGTAATAGCGGATAACGGCACCGACGCCAAGTATACGATCGATGTGCATTACGACGAAGAATTCGTCCTGCCGAAATGCATCTTTGCGGCTCCGGAGCTGAAAGTGTTCTTGCACTGGGATCGCGGCGAAGTCGGCGAGAAGATCACGATCAAGGGCGATACGACGATCACGGCGATCTGGCGAGACGCATACAAGCTCGGCGACGTGGACGGCGACTATAGGGTGACCATCCTCGACGCGACGTATATCCAGCGTAAGCTTGCCGGACTTTTCGTCAAATCGTATAATGAAGCAGCGGCGGACGCCGACGGCGACGGCAGAATCACGATTCTCGACGCGACCTATATCCAAAGATGGCTGGCAGGATTGTCCTCAAATGAGGATATCGGCAAACCAATCGTGTAAAAAACCAATCGTATAAAACAAAAACAACTCCATCGCTTACCGGTGGTGGAGTTGCTGTATTTTACGCTGAATATGCGTGTCGTGATTGATATTGCATACAGTTTATGATACAATGACATTGAACAGGTGAAAGGAGGCGTATCTTAATGCGAAAACTCAGAGAATCTTTGAGCTTCCTGCTCGTGCTGATTCTGGCGTTCGGCATGGTTGCCGCTGTTCCGGTCGGCGCGCGCAATGCCGATCTTGCCGCGACCGGAATGCAGATATTCGTTAAGACGCTGACCGGCAAGACTATCACCTTAGAGGTCGAGCCTGGCGACTCTATCGATGCCGTCAAGGCAAAAATTCAGGATAAAGAGGGTATCCCGCCCGATCAGCAGCGGCTGATCTTTGCCGGCAAACAGCTCGAGGACGGTCATACGCTTGCTGACTATAATATCCAGAAGGAGTCTACTCTGCATCTGGTTTTGCGGATCAGAGATAATATCAATACCGTTGTATACGGCAGTGTTACAAATTATGTTGCCGATAACGGTACTGTCAGCGCTCAGGTGACCGGAAACGGGATAATCTGGCTCAAAGAGGTGTCTGACGGTTCATCCACATGGTATGGTCTGGATAACTCGAACGGCACATTTGCGAAAGGCTCGCTCTTCTGGGTAAGATGGCTGACCTATGATCGCGATGCGGAAGACTGGACTCGATTCTATGAAATGCTCGACGATGAGCATGCTGCGCATGTTGATGCTGAGAAGTCGAACATGCTTCTCTACGGTGTTCAGGCGCCGGACGGAACCGCTTATGAAACTCTCTTCGATCCGGCAGTATATTTATATATCCAACTGGGCACTGATTGGGAAAGGGAAGACGTCGCCGCGGTATTTGACAATGATCCCGACTCTCCGACTGCGATATCATTCATTAACGATACTGTTTATCCCGACAATACCGTCGGCGAATGTGCGAGAATCAGCCTGAGAAGCTTTCCGGAGGGTGCCTCGGATTTTGCCGTGCTTCCTGATTTATCAAATATCGTAAGCACCGAACCCGTGACTGTTCCCGCCACCGAGCCTGAGACGGTTCCTGTCACCGAGCCTGAGACGGTTCCTGTCACCGAATCCCCGACCCCGGTCGTGGTCAAGGGAGATGCCGACGGCAGCGGTACGGTCGATATCGTTGACGCGTCCCTGATCCAGCGCAAACTTGCCGGTTTCTCTGATCCTTCCTTTAACGAAGCAGCTGCAGACGTGACGGGAGAAGGATTGAATATCGTGGATGCGACGGCGATTCAGCGCTATCTCGCAGGTTACAAAGACGGATATGCTATCGGCGAACCAATCGCATAAAACAAAAACAACTCCATCGCTTATCACGGCGGTGGAGTTTCGCTTTGTAGCCGCAGGATGATATGGATTACGAATCCGATGCTGCGGTCTGTGAGCAGCGGGTTGGATTGTCTTGCTCTATGGCAGGATTCTTTTCATGTGTAAAGCATTTTTTGATTGATATTGCATACAGCTTGTGGTACAATAATAATGAATAATTATATGGAGGCGTATCTTTATGCGAGAACTCAGAAAACCGCTTAGTATCCTGCTTGTGCTGATACTGGCGCTCAGCGTGTTCACGATCGTTCCCGTGACGACAGCGGGCGCGACAGGCGAATCAGGTTCAGGTGAATCAGGCTCAGGCGAGTCCGGCTCAGGCGAGTCCGGAGTCGAAGGTACCGAACCGGAGATAGGGGTTATAACGAACCACGAAATCAGACCCCTATCCTCCTTCCACGCGACGGTGACTCCGGATAAAACATGGGCGCATAAAGATCAGACGGTCAACCTGACTCTGACGGTCGACCCCGGCTATCGCTTTATAAGATGGGCAGCGTATACTAATAGTACGGGTGATACGGAGGTAGATCTCGTTATCGAGAACAACAGCTTCGTTATGCCCGACTACGACGTTTTTATTCAAGCGTTGACCGAAGCGATTCCAACTCATAACGTCACCGTGACTCACGGCGAGCACGGTACCGCGTCGGCGAATGTCCAATATACATATGAGGGCGATACCGTCACCCTGACCGCGACCCCGGATGAAGGCTATGCCCTGAACGGATGGGAGGTCGTCTCCGGCGGCGTGACGATCGAGAACAACCGCTTTGTCATGATGACCGATGATGTAGAGATCCACGCGGTGTTCGCCCCCTGCAGATATGTCGCTAATTTTACCGAGCTGAGGAGCGCGCTCAATGACGGCAGCGGCGTTATCATCTGTTTGAAGAACGATATCCAGGCCGATGGTATGACCGGCGTCTATTCCGGCAAAACCGCCATACTGGATCTGAACGGACACACCCTGTCCAGAACAAACGGAGGCATCATTGTCGGCGTTGACGGAAATCTGACGCTCAGGGATACCAAGGGCGGCGGAAAGATCACCGGCGGTACGGAATCCGGCATAAATGTTGTAGGAACACTGACGTTCGAAAGCGGCGAGATCAGCGGAAACTCGTCGGGCAATGGCGGCGGTATCTATGTGAAAAATGGTACCCTTAACATGAAGGGCGGCTTCGTGTGCAACAATACCGCGAGCGATTTAGGAGGCGGC
>CADBOO010000052.1 GCA_902796225.1 uncultured Ruminococcus sp. | reverse complement strand
GTTTTCGATCAGATATCCATCTCCATATAGCGGCGATAGGTCGTAAAACCCGCCGCCTCGTAAAACGCCAAAGCGCCCTTGTTGAACTCCCACATATCCAGCTCGATTTTGTCCAGTCCCTTTTCTTTCGCAGCGGTCTTCATATATGCGACCAACGCTGTGGCGACGCCCTTTCGCCGGAAGGATTCATCTACGCCGAATTCGTCGACGCGGTAAAAGCGGCGGGCGTTGTTGTAGGGAGATCGCGGCTTGTCAACGACCGTAGTCACAGCAAAGCCGGCGATCCTGCCGTCCGCTAAGGCGACGAGGATCTCATACGCGCCGGAGTCGAACTGTTCATAGACACGGTCGCGCAGCTCGTCGGTAAACCCCGGACAAAAAATATCGGGGCGACCGCCGACATGGACGTCGTTGACCTGTCGGCGAATGGCATTGACGCATTTCAATTCATCCCGCACGGCGGGACGGACATTGATTTGCATGATATTCACTCCCTTATTTGTTCCTGATAGATGCGAAAAAGGGAGGAGCTGCCTCCTCCCCTTCAGATCAATTGAATAAGCCGTAGAAAGCCTTGTACGCCATATAGAGGTCGGGCTTACTGATAACCTCCATCGGAGCGTGCATATTCAGCACCGCAACGCCGAGGTCAACAACGTCGACGTTCATGTTGGCGACGTACTTCGCGATAGTACCACCGCCGCCGACGTCCACCTTGCCCAGCTCGCCGATCTGCCACTTGACGCCGTCGCGCTCAAGCATCGCGCGGATCTCGCCCATGAACTCTGCCGACGCGTCGGAGGTATCGTACTTGCCGCCGTGGCCGGTGTACTTGGAGATCACGACGCCCTCGTTGACATAGGAGCAGTTTTTCTGTTCATACGCAGAGGCGTAGGACGGATCGAACGCGGCGTTGACGTCCGCAGACAGACATTTACTCTTGCTGAGAACACGGTAACCCTCGTTGCCGTCGGCTTTGGCGAGGTCATAGATGAAATAGCGGAGAAAATCGCTCTGCATACCGGTGTTGCCGTCGGAGCCGGTCTCTTCTTTATCGGTCAGATATGTGATGCAGGTGCAGTCGGGAACTTTGGTGTCGATCGCCGCCATCACGGACGGATAGGCGCAGCACTTATCGTCGTGACCGTAGCCGCCGATCATCGAACGGTCAAAGCCGATGTCGCGGGTCTTGTAGGCGGGGCAGAAATTCAGCTCGGCAGACAGGAAATCATCCTCGGTGATGCCGTAGCGGTCGTTGAGGAGCTTCATGATATTCAGTGCGATCAGGTCCTTTTCGTCGCTGTCGTCAAAAGGATAAGAGCCGATCAGGATGTTCATGTTCTCAGGATCGATCGCCTTTCTCACCGGCTTATCCTCCTTATCGAGATGCGGCAGAAGATCGGTGATGATGAAGCACTCTTCATCGTCATTCTCGCCGAGGCGGATATCGACGGTCGTGCCGTCGAGCTTGACGACTCTGCCGTGGAGCGCAAGCGGAACGGTCGTCCACTGGTACTTTTTGATGCCGCCGTAATAGTGGGATTTCAGCAGTCCGAGACCGCCGTCCTGATACAGCGGGTTGGGCTTTAAGTCGATGCGCGGCGAATCGATATGGGCGATCGCGAGGCGCACGCCGTTCGCAGTGCCGTTTTTGCCGATGACAGCAAGTCCGATCGCTTTTTCGCGGTTGATGATATAGATGCGGTCGCCGGGATTGTACTGCTTGTCCTGTTCAAAGGGAACAAAGCCGTTATCCTCGGCGAGCTTTTTGACATAAGCGACCGCCTCGCGCTCGGTACGTGCGTTATCGAGGAACGTTTTGTAGCCGGCGGCGAAATCGTCGGCTTCTTTGAGGGTCTCGGGACTGAAGGTCGCGGCGCCCTTTCTTTCTTTCATCATCAGCTTCTCGCGAAGCTCTTTTGCGTTGCTCATAGTTTTATACCTCCGGGAAAATTATTTATTACTATTATATATCAATCGAACGGGTTTATCAACAGCCAAATGCCGCAAACCGTCAATCGGATCTAAGGAATGTTGTAGATCGATCGGTAGCGATCCTGCGCGCGGGTGACTTTTTTGACATAGCTCTTCGTTTCTGAGTAGGGAATCTCGCTGAGCGTCTTGCCGTCCGAAGAATAGTCGGGATTTTTCAGCCATTCGTCGACGTTGGAAGTGCCGGCGTTATAGGCGGCGAGCGCTGTGGAAACGTCGCCGTAAAGATCTGTCAGATAGAACAGATAATAGGCGCCGTAGCGGATATTCACCTCGGGGATTTTGAGGGCGTCCTCGGTATAGATGACCTCCGAGTCCTTATGCTCCTGCAGCCATGTGAAGGTCTCGGGCATGAGCTGCATCAGACCGATCGCGCCGGCATGACTTTCGACGTCTTCGTCAAAGTTGCTTTCGGCGCGGATGACCGCGTAGATAAGGCTCTCGTCAACGCCGAATTCCTTTGCCGCCGCTTCGACCTCGTCGGTATAGTGACGCGGATAGATCAGACTGAGCACCTTATTCTTCGGCGCGTTGAGGACGTCGGTCGTAAACAGCAATACACAGATGAGCGCAACGGCAAGCAGTGAAAAGACGATGCCGAAGCCGAGGCAGCCGTGTCCCTTGCTTTTTTTGCGGCTATGGCGGGTATGTGTTCCTCTGTTGTTCATTGGCGGGTTATGATTCTCCATCGGTCAACCTCCCGTAGACCTCTTTGACGCACGCGCGCAATTCTTCGACCGTTCCGTTATTATCAATAATACGATCGGAATGCTCGATAAAGAACTGCTCGTCATACTGCGCGGACATCCTCAGTTCGACTTCCTCGCGGCGGAGATTATCGCGGCGGACGAGGCGTTCGAGGCGTTTTTCGCGCGCAGACAGAACAGAGATGATTTTTTCACAGAAAACGTCCGCATGCGCTTCGAACAGTTGAGGCGCGTCAAAGATCACGGTATCCTGCTCACACCGGGACGCCATTTCCAGCATGATCTCCACGATGCGGGGATGGGTGATATGGTTGAGCCGCGCAAGATTCTTTTTGCTCGAGAAGGCGATCCGTGCGACGCGGGCGCGGTTCAGACTGCGGTCGGGATTCAGCACGTCGCCGAACGCCGCGCACAGGGCGGCTTTCACGTCGGCTTCCTCCACAGCCTGACGGGCTGCGGTATCGGCGGACACGACGCCGGCGCCCAGCTCGCGGAACATGGCGGCGACGGCGCTTTTTCCCGCGCCGGTCTGACCGCTCAGCCCGATGATACGCTTCTCGGGCAGGGTGATGACCTGAAACGCCGCGGCGCGGATCAGGCGGTTATACAGCGCCATGCCGACGCCCTCGGCAGTCGGACAATGGGCGTAGACGGTATTGACGCCGCTGATCTCGTCGACCGCGCGCAGCGCGTCAAACAACGCCTGCGCCTGCTGCTTTAAATCGGTTTTGCTGCCGAGCGACACACTCGGAGCGACGATGCTGTCCGCATCCTCCGCATAACACAATGCGGCACAGTCGCCGTCGCGCTGAAAACAGCGGTTGACGAATCCGATATAGTATTTGTCGCCGCCGCGCACGAGAATCACTTTTGCGCGGGGCGCGTAATGCTTGTATTTCATGCCGGGAGAGGCGGCTTTTTCGTTGTTTTCCAGTTTATTGAGAACAGCTTTGTCGACTTCCACATCGCCGATGACCGCCTCGATCTCTTCGCGGGTCACGATACCGGGGCGCAAGATACGCGGAATATCCGTCGCAACGGTGATGACCGTGCTCTCGACGCCGACGTCACAGGCGCCGCCGTCGATGACCGCCTCGATCCTGCCCTCCATATCGTCGATCACGTGCTGCGCCGTTGTAGGGCTGGGCTTGCCCGAGGTGTTCGCCGACGGCGCGGCGAGGGGCAGTCCGGTTTCGGATATCAGCCGGCGGGCGGCGGGATGAGACGGCAGACGGATCGCGACGGTAGGCAGTCCGGCGCTGACTTCGTCGGGGATCGCTGCACCCTTATTCATGATGATCGTCAGCGGGCCGGGCCAAAAAGCGTTTGCCAGTTTCCGGGCTTTTTCGGAAAAACCGGCAGTCAGCGAAAAGCGCTCGATATCCCCAACGTCGGCGATATGCACGATCAGGGGATTGTCCATCGGGCGACCCTTTGCCTCAAAAATCCGGCGCACTGCATCACCGTCCAGAGCGTTCGCCGCCAATCCGTATACCGTTTCGGTAGGCATGGCGACCAAGCCGCCGTCTTTGAGGATGGCAGCAGCGGTAGAAATATCTTTTTGGGAGTCAGTTAAATATAAAGTTTGCATTTTCACTCCGGTGAGGAGCGAGGAGTTGACTCTACCGCCAAAGGCAATAAAAATCGGGTGCGGGTGTCCCGCCGTTAACTCCTAACTCCTGATTCCTAACTCCTAACTATTCATACTTTCTTTGAGTTGTTCCGCTCTCTGCGCCGTAACCAGCGCGTCGATGACCTCGTCGAGGTTGCCGTTCATCACCTCGTCGAGCTTGTACAGCGTCAGTCCGATGCGGTGATCGGTCAGACGGCTCTGCGGAAAATTGTAGGTGCGGATCTTTTCGCTGCGGTCGCCCGAACCCACCTGAGAGCGTCGGTCGGAGGCGATCGCCTCGTTCTGCTTGTCCTGCTCCAGTTTCAGGAGGCGGGATTTTAAGACCTTCAGCGCCTTGTCTTTGTTTTTATACTGCGAGCGCTCATCCTGACATTCGACCACCATGCCGGTCGGCTTATGGGTGATGCGGATCGCAGAAGATGTTTTATTGATATGCTGACCGCCCGCGCCCGAGGATCGGAAGGTATCGATCTCCAGGTCGTTCGGGTTGATGTCGACCTCAACGTCGTCCGCTTCCGGCAATACGGCGACGGTCGCCGCCGAGGTATGGATGCGGCCGGAGCTTTCGGTCTGAGGGACGCGCTGGACGCGGTGGGTGCCCGATTCAAACTTGAACCGGCTGTATGCGCCCTGACCGCTGACGATGAAGCTGACCTCCTTATAGCCGCCCAGCCCCGTTTCATTGAGGCTGACGACCTCGATCCTGTAGCCCTTGCGCTCGGCATACATGCTGTACATCCGGAACAGATCATAGGCAAACAGCGAGCTTTCCTCGCCGCCGGTACCGCCGCGGATCTCAACGATGACGTTGCGGTCGTCATTCGGGTCCTTCGGCAGAAGCAGGATCTTCAACTCTTCTTCAAGCAGGGGAAGCTGTTTTTTTGCTTCGTCCAGTTCGAGGGACGCGAGTTCCTTCAGCTCGTCGTCGGCAGAGGCGTCTTCCAGTATGGCGAGAGAATCCCCGACGGTCTGCTGAGCGGACTTGTATTCGCGGTACTTCTTGACCACAGGCTCGATAGAGGAGTACTCCTTCATCACCTTTTGGTACTGCTCGGGGTCGGATACGACGTCCGGCTCGTACATCCGCTTTTCGAGTTCGTTATATCGTTTGTCAAAAATCTCTAATCGTTTGAACATAGCATATTCCTTTGGTAAATGGTGAAGGCTGACAGGTGAAGGGTGAAGAGTGACGGGTGAAGAGTGAAGGGTGAAAGGCGGAATACCCGCGCCCGATTCCTAACTCCTAACTCCTAATTCCTCCCAATTCCTCATTCCTAATTCCCAATTCCTAATTCCCAATTCCTAATTCCCAATTCCTAATTCCTAATTCCTAATTCCTAATTCCAAAATTCCTAATTCCTAATTTCTAATTCCTAATTCTTCATTCGTCATCTTTTTTCCGCCGCGATAGACAGCTTTCAGGCTTTTTTCAGCCTTTTTGCGCGGGATCATGACCTCGCGCGCGCAATTCGTACAGCGGATCTTGAAATCCATGCCGACGCGCAGCACCGCAAATCGGCTGCACCCGCAGGGGTGGGGCTTCTTCATATCCAGTTCGTCGCCGGGTCTGATATCCATGCTATCACCTTTTCGCGCTGTATTGGCGCAGAATTATACAAATACTATCTTACCATATAACGGCAAAAAAATCAAATCCTGCCGCCGGCGCGTTTCCCGACCCGATAAAGCGCGTGAAACTTGACTATTCCGGCGAAATCCTGTATGATATAGAATGGTATTTTGTAAGGTGTCGGTTGAGGCTGCATCATACCGCCGATCCGCCGCCGAAAGGAATTATTATGGAAGATAAACATCTACAACTGAAGCACCGGATCGCCTTTGGTACGGCGATGAGTGGATTCTTCTGTATCACCCTGCTGATATTCGCGCCGCTGACGCTGTATGTCAAAGGCAACGACGATATGTGGTTCAGCTTTCGCACGCTGCTCGCGCCGATCGCGATCATCTCCTCGATCTCGTTCATCCTGCTGTCGGCGCTGCTGTCATTCATCCCGAAAACCATCCACAAGCTGCTGTGCTGTCTGACCTTCGGTCTGGCGCTGGGATTCTACTTACAGTGCACGTTCTTCAATATCAGCTACGGCTCGGGCGTGCTGGACGGATCCCAGATCATCTGGAGGGACTACTCGACCTACGGTGCGATCGACTCGGCGATGTGGGCGGGGTGTATCGCACTTCCCTTTGCCCTGTTCATGGTGTTCAAGCACTCATGGCGTCACGCGCTGATGATCGCGGCGGGCTTTATCGTGCTGCTGCAGGTCGGCAGTCTGGCAGTGAACATCTACCAGAACCAAAACACGCTGAACAAGCTCAGCCATGAGGTCACCCAGGCGGGGATCTATGACGTCGCGGACGAAGAAAACACGCTGGTCTTTGTCGTCAGTTCGATGGATAACAGCTATTTCAAGGATTACAAAAAGGCGCATCCCGAACTGGAAAAAGAGCTGAACGGCTTCACCCAGTACGATAATGCGCTGGCGACCGGCGCGGGTACGATGGTATCGCTGCCGTCGCTGATGACCGGCGAGGTCTATAAAAAAGATACAAAGTACACCGAGTATATCCGCAATATCTGGAGCGGCGACACACTGTATGACCTGCTGCAGGACAACGCCGTCGACTGCCGTATCTTCTGCGACGATATGTATTTCGGCAACGGCGCGGTACGCAGGATCGACAACGTCGTCGACCGCGTGCAGGACAAAGACAGCTACTATGTCATCGGCAGTACCGTTTACCGCTACACGATGTACAACTGTCTGCCGCATTACCTCAAGCGATTCTTCTGGATGAACATCAAGGATTACTCCGAGTACAAAAGCAATAATACCTACACCCCGCTGTGCGACGATGTCTTCTACGAAAACTATCAGAAAAACGACGGCTTCGACCTTACCGAAAAGTATCACAAGTCGCTGAGGATCTATCAGCTGCAGGGCGCAAAGGAACCGTACCGACTGAACAGCAAGGGCGAAAAGGTAACGAAGGGCACCTCACAGAACGAACAGACCGAGGGCGATTTCAGGATCATCCTCGATATGATCAAAGACCTCAAGAACCGCGGGCTGTATGACAAAACGCGGATCATCATCACCGCGGACAACGGTGAGATCGATCAGGGACAGAATCCCATGCTCCTGTATAAGGACAAAAGCGAAACCAAAGGCTACAACGTATCAAAAGCGCCGGTATCGCTGTTCGACCTGCCCGCTACGCTAGCGGCGTCCGTCACGAGCGACTACAGCGCATACGGCTCGGGCGTCACCTTCAAAGACGCGGAAAAGCTGCCCGCATCCAGAGAACGGCTGTTCTACCGCAACGCAGGCTCCAACGCCGCCTCACGCATCGAAGAATACCGCTGTACGGGAGACGCATCCGATCCGAAGAGCCTGGATAAGATCGCCGAGTACCGTATCAACGGCGGCAATATCGATAACTACGTTCTGGGCAAAGAGCTGACCTTTACGACCGACGAGACCGCTGCGATCTACTGCAGCGAGGGCTTCGGGCATACCAACGGCTGGCGCACGATCGTCCACGGCAAGCGCGCCGTGATGGAGATCCCTCTCGATAAGGTTCCGGAGAACGTAGAGGATCTGCACGCCTATTTTAACGTGCTGACCATCTACGAAAAAACACCGGTCGTCATCTATTCCGACGGCGAAGAGATCTACAGAGGCGAGCTGAACTCCGTCATCCGACAGAACGGTCTGAACTTCCTGATCCCGATCGATACGCTGGACAAAAATGTCATTCGTCTGGAATTTGAATTCCCCGATATCAAGGACGACAGCACCAATATCATGGCGCTGACCTCCTTCAAAATCTATAATCAATAAACCATCCCCCGCTGTCGCACAGACAGCGGGGGTTCGCTGCAAAAGGAAAGGGCTGCACACATATGCAGCCCTGTTTTTTTCGCAATATCAGATAAAAGCGAAAGAAGCGATGATGCTTTCTTTTGTTTCGCTCAGTGCAGAATACTCATTCTGCTGCTTGGTGAATTCAGCGGTACCCTGCACACTGTTCGGCGCAAACTGAACGTCGGTAGGATAAATGACGAATACCTGCCTGCTGCCGTCGTTGAAGATCTCTTCGGCGTGGGGCAGCTGTGTAACGTCGACCATCTTTGACGCATCCTCGACCAGTCCGATGGAAAAGACATGTCCTGCGCCTTGATCATAGGCGGCTTTGTAATAAAATCGCACGAATTCGTTGCCGTCGACGTCGGTCTCGGACTTGATCAATCCTGTCTCATTCCAGATTGCGGGCACCGTCAGCTGATACTTTCCGGCGGGATCGGTATAGGTAAAAGTCGCGTCCTCCGTCGCGGGAGCTTCAGTCGCCTCTTCGGTGACCGCTTCGGTCGCTTCCTCTGTATCCGCCTCAGTCGCTTTCTCAGTTGCGGCAGACGACGTGCCGGAAGCGCTGCTCGTTGATTTTTCCTTCGTTTCGGATTGATCGCCGCAGGCGCTCAGCAGCGTCAGAGAGATTACGGCGACAAGCAATACGGCAAATAACTTTTTCACACTATGTCCTCCTTCAGAAAGATGGTCGATCATCAATATCCCTGCGGATTGTTCTTCTGCCAGTTCCACGAATCGCGGCACATATCCTCAAGATCGTACTGCGCTGTCCATCCCAGATCGCGCGCCGCCTTAGATGCGTCGGCATAGCACTCTGCGATATCGCCGGGACGGCGGGGTTTGATGTCATAGGGGATCTCGAGATCATTGACGCGGGAAAAGGTGTTGACGATATCCAGCACGCTATAGCCGTTGCCGGTACCGAGATTAAAGATCTCCGTACCCTTGTGAGCGGCGGCATAATCGATCGCCTTGACATGACCCTGCGCAAGATCGACGACATGGATATAGTCGCGCACGCCGGTGCCGTCGGGAGTGGGATAATCGTTTCCGAAGACGCCGAGGCGCGGAAGCTTTCCTACCGCTACCTGTGTGATATACGGCATCAGATTATTCGGGATACCGTTGGGATTCTCGCCGATCAGTCCGCTTTTGTGGGCGCCGATCGGGTTGAAATAGCGCAGCAGAACGACACTGAGATCGGGATCTGCCGCAGCGGCGTCGGTAAGGATCTGCTCGTTCATATACTTTGTCCAGCCATAGGGATTGGTACAGAAGGTAGGCATTCCTTCTTTGAGCGGGACTTCCTCGGGAATACCGTACACGGTCGCAGAGGAACTGAAAACAAAGTTGTGAACGCCGTACTTTTTCATGACCTCCAAAAGGGTCAGGGTGGTGTCGATATTGTTGCGATAGTAGCGCACGGGGATGGCACAACTCTCGCCCACCGCCTTGAGCCCCGCAAAATGGACGACGGCGTCAAAGCTCTCCTTTGCAAACATCGCGTCGACCGCCGCGTTATCGGCGACGTCCAGCTCATAAAGCACGGGACGGATACCGGTGATGGTTTCGATGCGGTCGATGACCTTGGGCGAGCTGTTATCAAAATTATCGGCGATGACGACTTCGTGTCCCGCCCCGATCATTTCAACAGCGGTATGGCTGCCGATGTACCCGGCGCCGCCGGTGAGTAAGACTTTCATATGATTTCCTCCGGAAAAGTATTCAAATAGATAATGAATCGTTCTGTTCAGGTGCGGTCAGCGCCCGTCTTTCACTGATCACCGATCACTGAAAACCGTTCACTGTCAATCACCGAATACTAATTGACATTATGGTGGAAGGTCTCGACCATTTCCTCCAGCTGTCTGACCGTCGCGCTGTTATCGTTAAAGTCGGCGACCTTGTGCAGCTTATCGAGCTGATCCAAGAGCTTCTTCGGGTCGATTTTGATCTGATTGCCGATGAATATCTTTTTATTATCGGTGCTCTGGAGACCTTCCTCATCCATCAGCAGCTCTTCAAACAGCTTTTCTCCGGGACGCAGACCGGTGAATTTGATCTCAACGTCGCGGTACGGCACCTTGCCGTACATACGGATAAGGTTTTCGGCGAGGGTGGTGATCTTGACGGGGTCGCCCATATCCAGCACGAAGATCTCGCCGCCGTGGGCGATCGCACCCGCCTCAAGCACCAGCGAAACCGCCTCGGGTATCGTCATAAAATAGCGGATGATGTCGGGATGCGTGACGGTAACAGGCTTGCCGGATTCGATCTGACGGCGGAACAGCGGAATGACCGAGCCGTTGGAGCCGAGCACGTTGCCGAACCGGGTGGTAACGAATTCCGTATGACTGCCCTTCTGACTCATATACTGGACGATCATCTCACAACAGCGCTTGGTCGCGCCCATGACATTGGTCGGATTGACCGCCTTATCCGTCGATATCATGACAAATTTTTCCGTATCGTATTCTTCGGCGAGGGTCACCATGTTCCATGTGCCGAAGATATTGTTCTTGACCGCTTCCGCCGGGGAGGTCTCCATCAGCGGAACGTGCTTGTGCGCCGCCGCATGGAAAACGACCTGCGGTTTGTATTCGGAAAAGATCTGCTCCATTTTATCGCGGTCACGAACCGAAGCGATCAGGGTGACCAGATTGAGCTTGTCTTCATATTCGATATACAGCTCCTGCTGGATATCATAAGCGTTGTTTTCGTAAATATCGACGATGATGATCTGCTCGGGATCATATTTTGCGATCTGGCGCACCAGTTCGGAACCGATGGACCCGCCGCCGCCGGTAACCATACAGACCTTGCCGCTGATATACTCGCGGATCTTGGTCTTATCAAAGCGGATCGGCTCGCGTCCCAGAAGATCTTCGATCTTGATGTCCTTGATCTGGCTCATCAGCTCCGGAGAATCGTCGTCGAGGAACAGCTGGCTCAGATACGGGATGGTTTTGATGCGGCAGCCGGATTTTGAGCAAAGCTCCATGATCCGCTTGCGGTCGCTTTCGTCGCAGGAGGGGATCGCAAACAGGATCAGTTGGATGTGATACTGCTTGCAGATCAAGGGAATATCCTTGGTCGTACCGACAACGTCTATCCCCATCAGCTTCGTATTGATTCTGGTGGGATCGTCATCGACAAGACAGACCGGAAGGATGGAATTGGAAGGGTTGTTCGGATCGGAAGCGGCATTCCGGATCTCTCTGAGGATCATCTGCGCCGCCCTGCCGGCGCCGACGATCAGAGTACGCTCGCGCTTTTCATCCATACCGACATTGACCAGATCGATAAAGGTGCGCTTGAATATCGATCGAAAACCGACGACAGCCGCTGTCGTCAGGGCGAGATTGGTAAAATAATAGACGATAGTCTCTTCGTGATTGGAGAACAGCGAGAACAAAGCGGCAAGAGACAGTCCCATGACAACCGCTGCTCCGACAAACAGATAATCCCGTTTTCTGAGTTCTCTCCAGATGATATTGTAAGCACCCAGAACAAACAGCATAAAGAAGCAGAACATGACATTCAGTCCGATAACGCCGGCAATACGGACGGGCTGCACCGCGACGCCGTTTGTGCTGTCATATAAAATGATACCGAACAGCGCAACGATCGCGTTGCTCAGCAGCGACGACAACGCGATAATGACAGCGTCGGCTATCATCAAAAATATTTTTCTGTAGTTGATTCTTTTCATATTCCCTTACCTTATTTCCAAATCGATCGGCGCTTGCCGTATTATCTGCAAACACACAGCTATACAGATTATATTATAGTATATTCCCCGCATGATGTCAAACCTTTTTCACTGCCGCATATTGCCGGGGCGAGGGCCATATATATGGAGTGAAAGAATCCGATCTATGGAGGCTATGATGAAAGGTAATGTTGAAGAACGCGCCGTCAGGCTGGGAGAATTCATCATCGAAAAGAAAACGACTGTGCGCGACAGCGCAAAGGCATTCGGCATCAGCAAATCAACGGTACACAAGGATCTCACCGCACGGCTGCCGCGGCTGAATCCGGGGCTGTACAAAGAGGTGCGCGCCGTTCTGGACGTCAACAAAGAAGAACGGCACCTCAGGGGCGGCGAGGCAACAAGAAAAAAATACCTTTCCATGATAAAGAATTGAATCTCCGCCATCCGGGGTCGGGGCATCCTCTCTCATTCTTGCCTCCTGCAGTGCAAATACCTCTTTACAATAGCTGTCTTTAGGTGTATAATCAGGATGGTTTATAGGGACAAAAAGTAATTTTCTGTTGTTTCTGTAAGAAAAGGAGAGCAGATATGATGAATATACCCTTTTCGCCTCCCGATATCTCTGAGGAAGAGATCGCCGAGGTAGTAGATACCTTGCGGACCGGATGGATCACTACCGGACCAAAGACCAAACAATTCGAACGAGAGATCGCTGAAATGTGCGATACGAAAAAGGCGGTATGCCTTTCTTCACAGACCGCCTGTGCCGAAATGACGCTGAGGATCCTCGGCGTCGGTCCCGGCGACGAGGTCATCGTACCCGCTTACACATACACCGCCTCCTGTTCGGTCATCTATCATGTCGGCGCGACGCCGGTGATGATAGACTGCAAGCCCAACTCCTACGAGATGGATTACGACAAGGTGGAAGAGGCCATTACCGCCAAGACCAAGGTGATCATCCCCGTTGATCTGGCGGGCGTCGTATGCGATTATGACAGGATCTATGAGATCGTCGAAAAAAAGCGCTCGCTGTTCAAGCCCTCCGACAATCCCGTTCAGCTGGCGCTGGGGCGGATCATCGTGATGAGCGACGCGGCGCATGCATTCGGGGCGCAGTGGCACGGCAAAATGTGCGGCGAGATCGCGGATTTCACCAATTTCAGCTTCCACGCGGTCAAGAATATGACCACCGCCGAGGGCGGCGCCGCAACATGGCGCGAGATCCACGGCGTCGATTCCAACGAGCTGTACAAAAAATATATGCTGATGACCCTGCACGGTCAGACAAAGGACGCCTTTGCGAAGGACAAGGGTACCTCATGGGAATACGACGTCGTCAATACGCAGTATAAGTGCAATATGCCCGACGTCCTGTCGGCGATCGGTCTGGCACAGCTCAGGCGCTATGACAAAATGCTCGCGCGCCGTCATGAACTGATCGACCGCTACAACAAAGCGTTCGAGGGTCTGGATATCCAGGTATTGGATCACCGCGGCGAGGATCACCGATCCAGCGGTCATCTATACTTCGTGCGTTTTCTGGGAAAGGACGCGGCATTCCGCAACAAATTCTATGACAGGATGAAAGAACAGGGCGTCAACTGCAACGTTCACTTCAAACCGCTGCCGATGATGACCGCCTATAAACAAAAAGGCTTTGATATCATCGATTACCCCTATGCCTACAATATGCACAAAAACCAGCTGACCCTGCCGATGAACTCGGTGATCACCGATGAAGAGGCGCAGTATGTGATCGATACCTTCATCAAAACATATAAGGAGCTGGCATAGAAAAAGGCTGCTTTGGCAGCCTTTTTTCGAATGACCGCGGACTGCCGTACGTCAGCTGCCGACTAAGTTTTCAATTTGTTAACGCATTTTCGATAAAAAGGTATATAATGATACTGGATCATAACAAAAACAGAGGTGATTCTAATGGCTAACCAAAAAATCCTGATCGTAGACGACGACCGCAACATCTGTGAACTGCTGCGGCTGTATATTGAAAAAGAAGGCTACGCGACAGCGATCGCCTATGACGGCGTTCAGGCGGTGGAGCTGTTCAACACCGAACAGCCTGCGCTGATCCTGCTGGACATCATGCTGCCGAAAATGGACGGCTGGCAGGTATGCCGCGAGATCCGCAAAACCTCCGAATGCCCGATCATCATGCTGACGGCAAAGGGCGAGGTCTTTGACAAGATCCTCGGTCTGGAGCTGGGTGCGGACGACTATGTGGTCAAGCCCTTCGAGGCAAAAGAGGTCGTCGCGCGCATCCGCGCGGTATTACGGCGTGCGGGAGGCTCGGACGAAGACGCCGTCAAGGAGGTCAGATGGGACAAGCTCACGATCAACCTGACCAACTACGAGCTGATCGTGGACGGCAAGCAGATCGACACCCCGCCCAAGGAGCTGGAGCTGCTCTATCACCTCGCGTCAAATCCCAACAAGGTCTTTACGCGCGACCAGCTGCTCGACCAGGTATGGGGCTTTGAATACTACGGCGACAGCCGTACCGTAGACGTACACGTCAAGCGTATCAGAGAG
>CADBOO010000051.1 GCA_902796225.1 uncultured Ruminococcus sp. | reverse complement strand
GGGCTTAACTTCCGTGTTCGGGATGGGAACGGGTGGACCCCCTGCGTCATCAACACCAACTGTGTGTCGTCTCTCAACGACAGGTGTAATTATAGCACTTTCACCCGGAAAAAGCAATACTTTTTTAACCATTTTTTAAAAATTTGTATTTTTCGTGAATTTTTATAAAATTCTTCGGATTTATTTGACTATTGCATGACTTTTGGTTACAATAGAGATGGTATGCACTGCCAAAACAGAAACCGAAAACTATTGAGGTGTATGGAATATGAAACGACTGATATCACTGATCCTCGCGATCAGCCTGATCGCGTCATGCGCGGTCCTATTCGCCGGCTGCGGCGACAATAAGGGCGAAAACTTCCCCGTATCCATCGGCGGCACAGAAATCACCGAAGAGCCCGAAAGGGTCGTTGTCCTCAACGACGCTTTTGCGGACATCATCATGTATATGGGCTATGACACCAAGCTGGTCGGACGCTCCTTTGAATGCGACCAGGAGATGCTCAACGTGCTTCCGTCCGTCGGCAACGGCAACAATCCCGCGATCGACACGCTTACAACGCTCAAGCCCGACCTTGTGATCGCGGACGATACGCTTGATGAAAAGATCCGCAAGAAGATCGAAGCAGAAGGCGTCAACGTCGCCGTCTTTGAACGCTACACCGACCAAAGCGGAATCAAACGCCTGTACACCGACCTCGGCACTGCTCTCGGCGGCAACAACGACGGCAGCGAAAAAGGCGAAGAATCCTACGCAAAACTGTTCAATCTGCTCGAAGAATACAACACGACCACAAAAGAAATCGTCGTCACCGACGCTTACCTGTATCTGGATGATCAGGGCAATTACTGCACCTTTGTCAAGGACAGCGTCGAGGCAAAGCTCTTTGGCTATAACGGAGCAGTGAATGTCTTCGGCAGCAAGACCTCGCCCGCCTTCCACTCGACCTCCGTCACCGACGATCAGGGCAACGTCACCGAAGCGGACGAGCAGTACATCCGCTACGCGAACCCGACCTACCTCTTCCTCGACGGCACCGTCGACAAAAACGGCAATATCACATCCGCTGTTTACGATAAACTCAAGGAAGACCCGAATTTTGTAAAGCTCACGGCTCTCAAACAGAACCGGATCTCCTTCATCCCGAAGAAAAACTTCTACCGTCCGGGCATTACCTTCGAGGATATTCTGTTCTCCATGATCGATACCCTGAACAAGGACAATGAAGCCGCAGAGGAAGCCTCGAAGAACGCGACCGAAGCGCCGACTCTGGCGCCGACCGTCGCTCCGACAAAGCAGCCCGCCACAAAGAAGGTCGAACCGACCAAGGCTCCCGCGACAAAAGCGGCTACCGAAGCGCCCGAGGATCAGGCGGATTACGATGACGGCGCAGACTACGCCGATGACGGCGGCTATGCCGATGACGGCGGTTATGCCGACGACGGAAACGGCGGCGACGCCGGCAACTACGACGCCGGCAACAATGACGGCGGCAACAATGACGGCGCCGCAGATGATCAGGTTTACTATTGATACAACAACCGACAACAAATCCCCTTTCGCAGTTTTGCGAAAGGGGATTCTTCATGTCTGACGGGATAAGTCCCGATATCATTCCGGATTAAACCTGATCCTTGTTCAGCGCTTCTTCCGCCAGCGACATGATATACTTGCCGTATTCGGTGGTCTGAAGCTCTTTGCCGAGCTCATACAGGCGCTCGGTGCTGATGAATCCGCGGCGCCATGCGATCTCTTCGATGCAGGATACATAGTAACCCTGCCGCGACTGTACCGCCTCAACATACTCGGCGGCCTTCAGCATGCCCTGCGGAGTACCGGTATCCAGCCACGCCGTACCGCGTCCGAGCAGGCTGACCTTCAGCTTGCCGGCTTGCAGATACGCGTTGTTGATCGAGGTGATCTCGATCTCACCGCGGTCGGAGGGCTTGACGTTTTTCGCGATCTCCACTACATGATGATCGTAGAAATACAGCCCCGGAACCGCAAAATTCGACTTGGGCTTCTCGGGTTTTTCTTCGATCGAGATCACGTTGCGGTCCTTATCGAATTCCACCACGCCGAACGCCTTCGGCTTTTTGACAGGATAACCGAATACGGTCGCGCCGTTGAGGTTCTCGATCGATTCTCTCAGAACATGGGTCATATCGTGACCGTAGAAGATGTTGTCGCCGAGGATCAGGCAAACACTGTCATCGCCGATGAAATCCGCGCCGAGGATGAATGCGTCCGCAAGACCTCTGGGCTGATCCTGCACCTTGTAGGTGATCGACACGCCGATCCGTGATCCGTCGCCGAGCAGACGCTCGTACAGCGGCGTATCGTCGGGGGTCGAAATAATCAGGATGTCGCGGATGCGCGCCAGCAGAAGGATCGACAGCGGATAATAGATCATCGGCTTGTCGTATACCGGCAGAAGTTGTTTGGAGATGACCTTTGTCATCGGGTACAGGCGGGTACCTTTACCGCCCGCTAAGATAATGCCTTTCATCGTACACCTCTTATTCTTATACTGCAGATGGATGCTTTCTTTTGGGATACTCGTTCTCCGGTCGCCTTTGACGGAAGCTCTCCCGTATTCTCCGGCAGAGGAGTTTCCTGTCCCGAAGCGAGCTTTTTTATGCTTGATACGGCTTGATCAGATAGCCGCATTTTTCCATATAGCCGTTCATCTTTTTGACGATCCCGCCATCCTCATAGTACCACTGCAAGAACTCCGGATCGCCGATTTCGAACCTGTTTTTGTTAAAGACCTCGGCGGTCGGCAGGCAGAGGAATTCGGTCTCGTACGGCTTGACCTCATATTCGCCGATACCGACCTCTTCGCCCAAAAGAAGCCTGACCGTCAGATCCAGCAGATCGACGCCGGTCGAATAGCGGATCAGCCGCCACATATGACATCCGTCAAGACGCGGGGTTACCTCGACCAGCTTCGGGGTGCCGTCCTTTGTCACGATGATCTGGAAATACGCGGGACCGTCGTTGATATTGAGCTTTTTCAGCGTTCTTCTGACCAGACTGTCCACCTTCGCGCAGACGTCCGGATCGTCGGCGTACTGGAACGGGATCACGTGACGGTGGATGATACCGCCCGGCAGATCCTCCCACACGATTCGTTTCGACGGCAGCGCAAAGATCATTTTTCCGCCGCTGCAGAAGGTGTTGACCGAGATCTCTTCGCCCTCGATGAACTCCTCGACGATGACCGCGCCCTCGCGCGAGAACGCCATCGACTTCTCAAAATTCCCGCGGAATTCCTCGATGCTGTCGACGCGGTAAACGCCGCGCTGTCCCTGAGAATCGGTGGGCTTCATCATCAGCGGAAAACCGACCTTCAGCTCTTCATCGGCAGAGGTCATCCGCTGGCTTTTGATATTGCCCTCAAAATCCTGCGTCAGGGTATTCCGCAGCAGAGGCTTGTTATTACAGATCGTCGCCGTCTGTGACGGGCAAAAGTGCCTCAGACCCATTCTCTCGGACACGGTCAGCACCGTCGGCATCGCGACGTCCGAACCCGCCGAATAGATATAGTCAACCTGATTCTCTCTTGCGTACGCTTCGATCGCGTCGATATCGACGATGTTGATCTGCTTGAAATGATCCGCGAACGGTTCTGCTACGTCGCCGGAAGTATAACTGCAGGCAAAGACCTCCATGCCTCTTGCCTTGCACGCTTTGATCAGGTCCGCCTGCGGCATTCCCGTTCCCAATACCAGTATTTTTTTCATTTCTGTATACACTCCTACAACCATCGACCGATCAATGACTCGGATCATTGACCGCCCGATTTTCTATAAATTGATGACTTCGATATCCTCTGCGCCCATCAGCTCGAGCAGCTCGGCATATCGCTTTTTATCCGGATAATCGAGGAACGATTGCTGGTTCTTGCAATCGTCGTACAGCTTCTCAAAATAGAAGCAGTAACAGCTGTCGGCGGAATCCATATACAGCAGCACCGACGACGGAAACATAAAGTAGATCTGCTTGCCCTTGATGAACGGCAGGATGACCTCCGCCGGGTACTGGGGACTCAGCTCATAGACCGATTGATCCGCGCCGAACGGATAGTCGCTGCAGTCTCTCGGATGCTTTTTGATCATGATCGCGCTGCTGTGCGCGTTCATATATTCCGTAAAGGCGCCGACATACGGCTCGGGAGCCGCGGTAAAGTCCGAGATATTGTTGGTGAACACGATCGCATCGGCGTCCTCGATCTTTTTCAGATCGATCTCACTGTAGACCTGTTCGACAATCCGGTTATACCGGTCGACGTCTGTGTTCTCAAAATCAAACAGCTTTTCGATGGACTTGTATTTTCTGTATTTCATTTTTTCGGGCTTGCTGTTGAACTTCAAGGCATACTTGGAGGTCGCCAGCGGGTAGTTGTGCTCCGAGTTGGAGTAGCCCATGTTGGCAAGCAGCCAGCCGCGCCATTCCCTGCCGCTGAGCAGATGCTTCAACAGGCGCTTGTTCTTCTTTTCAACATAATCGCCGACGCCGTCCTCGAGGATCACGACCTCTTTTTTCTTCCCGAGGCCGATCATCAGCCCGCCGACCAGACCGATATCATTGAGCACGACCAGCTCGTCGTAGCGGTCGATGTCCTCCACATAGCGGTTAAGCGTTTTTTTGCAGTAAGCGGCGCGTCTGCCGACCAAAAAATGACCGAACATCGACGCAAATGCGCCCAACTGTTCCTTCATTCCTGCCTGCGAATAGTTCTTGTCGCTGGCGTAGACATGATCGAACATCCCGCTTTTTCTGCAGTACTCGCTCATGTATTCGCCCATGTGTCCGCTGGGCAGACACAGCGCATCCCACCGGGTATCCTTCGCATAGGTACAGGCGTACCAGATGAATTCCAGCAGGTTGTGCGGATTATAGATCAAAGCCAATCCTTTTTTCAAGGCTTCCACCCCTTCTCAGTCGTCATTATTCTCCTTCTGCTCGGTGATATCCGCACGACGGACAAGGAACTTCGGGAATTTTTTGGTCTCGATCATGATGCTGATCAGATAGCGTCCGAGGATACCGACCGAGAACAGCGTCATGCCGCCGAAGAACAGCAGCAGTACGATGATACTTGTCCAGCCGCTGACGCCTGAGCCGTTGATAAAGTAACGGATCATAAAGAAGATGATAAGCGCGATGCTCATGATCGCACTGAACAGTCCGAGATACCCGATCAGCTTCAGCGGTAAGTCGGAATTGGTGATCAGGTTGTTGCGGAATTCCCGCACGAGCTTTTTGAACGAATAGCCGCTCTTGCCGTAAGCGCGCGGCGCGTGAGCGACGGTGACATTGACCATCCGCTTGTTGGTCTGCAGCAGCAGCGGTCCGATCATCGGGCGGGATACCGAGATCTTGTTCAGGTTCTCCACCACATAGCGCTTCATCAAGCGAAAGCTGGTGATCTTCAGCTTGTTGTTTTTATGATAGACAGCATTGCTCATCATATCCATGAGCTTGGTGCCCATGCGCTTGACGGCGTTGTGCTTTTTTGAATCGTACTGACCGATGACGACGTCGATATCGTCGGCGCTGTTCATCTTCTCGATCAGCTTGGGGATCTCTTCCGGCGGGTGCTGCAGGTCGTCGTCCATGGTGATGACATAATCGCCCTGCACATAGTTGAACCCGCAGAGGATCGCCTTGGGCTGACCGTGGTTGACCGCAAGCTGGACGCCGTTGACACGGTCATCCTTTGCTCTCAATTCCTCGATCACCTGATACGAGCGATCCGCGGAGCAGTCGTCCACTAATATCAGCTCGAAAGGCTGTTTGATGACGTTGTCAAAAACATTCGCCAGCCTTTCGTACAGCTCCGGCAGGCTGTTTTCCGAATTATAAACGGGAACTACGATTGAGTATAAAGCCATATCTAACCTCACTCCGATGTATTGTTCTTTTTCTTCATGTTCTTATAGAAAGCGATGATGCTCTTGCGCTTGATGATCAGCACCGCGGCGACGACCGCAAAGATCAGGTACCGCACGATCGTCAGGTGATACACGAACGCGATCAGCACACAGACGCCCGCCAAAACGGAGCTGATGAGCAGTATCATGCGGATATCAAAGAAATCCGAGAATTTGATCTTCTCCTGCCTGCAGGTCAGCATCAGGAAGAAGTAGTGCGAGATGCACATCAAAAGATATCCGATCGCCGTCGTATAACCTGCTGCGACATAGCCGAACTGCGGGATCAGCAGCCAGTTGAGGAAGATGTTGGACGCCGCGCCGATCAGCGACGATATCATGACAAAGACGTTTTTGCTGTAGTACAGCTCGATATTCGCAAACAGCGTGTAGATCAGGATCAGCAGCACGCTGAAGGCAAGCGACGGGATCGTCCAGATTCCCTCGTAATACTTTTCGCCGCCGAGGATCAGCATCGCCTCCGGTGCGACCAACACCAGCATCGTAACGGCGACGCCCACAAACAGCACGATGATATTGACCGTGCTCCTGATCCCGTCAAAGTTCTCCTTTTTGATCTTCGTATACAGCCACGGGATAAACGCGCTGTTCAGATTCGTCGCGACGACCAGGATCACGAACGCCGCAGAATGGGCGACGCTGTAGACCGCTGTCTCGGTTTTGCCGACAAACATATCGATCATGATCTTGTCGGACTGGTTCAGCAGGATCTGCGACAGAAAATGCGGCACCAGCGGGATGTTGGTCACCAGCGCGAATTTCCAGAATTCTTTTTTATAGAAAACCGGCATCTTCACAAACTGGATGATGAACACGATCAGACCGAAGACGATCTGTACGCCGACGCTGGCGATGATGCGGATCTCGCCGTTGTCCCAGCCGAACGAGTTGAGCTTGATGAACAGCAGGCTCAGGAACGGCTGCAGGATCGTATAAATGATCGTGAATATCGTGATCAGCTTGTATTTGTACTCGTATTTGTTCTTTTTGTACCAGAACATATACGGCACCGAAAACATGATCTGCAGCAGCAGGCAGACCATCAGGATCGAACTGAGTCCCATCAGCTGTTCGATCTCGCGGCGGAAGATCAGATAGATCGACGCCCAGAAGAAGAACAGTACGGTCATCAGACCCTGCAGCGACGAAACAAACTGGTTGCGCCTGTCATCGAACCGCGCGAGTCCGACCTCAAAGCTGTCGCCGAACAGGCTGATCGTCGCCACGATACGAAAGATCTGGTACCATGAATTGTATACGTTGAACAGTCCGTACTCCTCTGTGGTCAGGATCCTCGTGAACAGCGGGGTGACAAGGATATCGATCGCATCCTTGAACACGCCGCACAGCACAAAGAACGCCGCCGCCTTGACCGGCAGGGGCAGGCTGTGATACTTCTCTATCAGTTTTTTCAGCATTTACTCATTTCACTTCAATTCGCTCTTGATGTAAAGGAAGGTCTTTTCGAGGTCATATGCCGCCGTAAAGCCCAGCTTTTCCCGCGCCTTCATCACGCTCATGCCGTCGTCGCCGCCGACCATCTGCTTCGATGTATCATGCACGGCGTTCCCCTCGTTGTCAAAGACGCGGTTGACGGTCTCGACGACCTCGTTGTTCGTATAGGTGCGCTCCATACCGATGTTGTAAACGCCCCATTCGTCGGGCTTTTTCAGCGCACAGAGAACCGCCCGGCTCACATCCGGGACAGCGAGGTAATGCCGCTTCTGCTCGCCGGAGCCGTAGATCGTCTGCGTCTTTTTCTCTCTTGCATTCTGCACCGTGAGATTCACAAAGAAACCGTTCTTCTCGTTCGGGCCGACCACATGGCCGAACCGCAGCGCCTTGAACCGCAGACCCTTTGTCCGCGACAAAAGCAGTCCGATGTTCTCGCACGCGAGCTTGGACGCGCCGTACATATTCAGCGGAACGGAATAATCCGTTTCCGTCCACGGCAGCTTTTCTCCCGAATAGACCGAGATCGACGATGCAAAAACAACGTTGGTGATCCCGCTGTCCAGCGCCAGATCGAGATTTTTCTGAACGATGCCGATGTTGCCAAAATAATCGTCGAGGGTAAACCCGCCGATCGGACGTTTCGCCGCCAGCAAAGCCATTCCGTCCGCGCCCTCAAGCGCTTTGCTGTCCAATCGATCCGCGCACAGATAGGTGAATCCCGCGTCCGCGACGGGCGAATGCGCGGGGATATCCACGCCGACGACCTCGTTGCCGTCACGCAGCATGTCCCGCACCAGCGTTCTGCCGATAAACCCTTCCGATCCGACTATCACGATTTTCATGCTTATCCCTCGTTTCTGCAAATGCACATACGAACCCATAATATTACAGTATACATTTTACAATAATACACGATCAATGTCAATAATTTGCCCGAAAATACGCCTGTTCCCGCCAAAGTCAGCGCCATGCCGCCGGCGGTCAGAGCGGTTCAAATCCGCGCTGATACAAAAAAAGACTGCCGCACAGCAGCAGTCTTTCAGAAACGGTTCAGTTTATTTGACAACGACCGTCCGGATGACGGTGCGCGTCAGGTGAAAATCATCCGTGACGGTATAGGTCAGGTAGTATGTACCGGGTTTGTCGGTCAGCACCTTGCCGATCACCTCGACCTTATCGTTGATGATATTGCCGCAGATATCCTTTGCGACCACTCCCTTCATCGGGTTGAACTTCTCTCCTTTTTTCAGGGTGACGTTTTCGACCTTTGCGATGCCGGGCAGTTTGTTTTTATACGGATTCTTGGGATCGGGATCGGTCGGATCCCAGCCGCCGTTGGCGGGCTTTTTGACAACAGGAGGCGTTCCCAGCGGATCAGCCGAAGCGTCCTGATCGATCACGATGACCGGCGTATTCTTGGAGCAGTTCTTGTAGATCCAGTAGCAGTCCGCCACCATCAGCCTCACGCATCCCTGCGACGCATTGGTACCGAGCTTGTTGAATTCACCCGGCTCGAGCGCATCCTTGCTCTCGCTGACATACGGCACCGAGTGGAACAGATACGCGCCCTGGAATTCCGTCGCGTACTGACCGAACAGCATCTCGTGTTCATCATCGCCGTACAGCGACGCCCATTCGCTGGTGGAAGCGGTCTGATATTCTCCGACCGGCGTTTGGTTCTCGCCGCCCGCTCCGCAAGAGCATACCATCGCCCTGACGGGTACGGTATACTTGCCTTCGTCGTCATATGTATAGACCGTCACGGTGTTGGTGCGGCGATTGACGACCAGACAGTACAGGTGATCCTTGCTTTTTTGGATATTCGCCTGCAGCTTATCCGCATTCGCGGTGTAAGCGGTCGTGACCTCCGCGTTCTTGGCGACAGCCGCTTTTTCGACCGTGAATACGCACGCCGCCGAAAAATCCTCCGCTTCGGCGGTGATCTTCGCCTTGCCCTCTTTCAGTCCGTCCACCTTGCCGGAAGGATCGACCCGGGCGATCTTTTCATCGGATGAGGTGAACGCCACATCCATCACATCCACATTCTCGGGAAGCGTCAGCACACAGGCGTCATTGACGGAAATGGTCATCTCGGTCGTCGCGCCGGACTTCAGCTCTGCGGTATTCTTATTGTCGGCGCCGTCCATCGTGCGGCTGACGGTATATACCGCAAAAAAGGCCGCAACGATCACGACCAGCGATAAAAATAACGCCAGCAGGATCTTCGCTGTTTGTTTGGATTTCGGCGCGCCGAGGTCGGGAGCGCCGTCGGAATGAATGATTTTTAACGGTTTCATACCCCACATTATATAAGAAAACCGCCCGATTATCAAGTTACAGTTTCTTCCATTCGATGAAAACCCTGTAATCATCCGGTTTTTCGCGCCCGAAAAAAGAGGAAAAACCTATACAATCCTGCCGCGTTATGGTATACTGTAGACAGTATCAACGAATCTTCCCGAACCCCGCGAACGAATGAAAGAGGCCGTCATGAGCGAATTTTGTCCCGTACAGAAAAAATGCAATTCCTGCCAGCTGTCCAATCTCAGCGACAGCGAACAATTGCGCAATAAAGAGAACAAATGCCGCAGGCTGCTCGGCGGGATGTGCAAGGTCATGCCGATCACACCCTCGCCGAAAACCGCCGGTTACCGCAACAAAGCGCAGTTCGTCTTTCGCAGAAACGGTAAGGCGGGACTGCTCAGCGGCGTTTGGCAATCAACAAACAAAACGGTACTGGTCACCCCGACCTGCGCCCTTTGCACCGAAAAAGCAAACCGTATCGCCGCCGCGCTGTGCAGGCTGTTTTTCAGCTTCAAGGTCGTCCCCTACGACCCCTTCACCGGCAGAGGATGGCTCAAAAGCGTCGTGATCCGCGAGGCGACAGCCACCGGAGAAAGCATGCTGATCATCAACGGCGCAACGCCTGTTTTCCCCGCAAAGCACACCTTTGCCACCGCGCTCAAAAAGGCGTGTCCCGACCTCTCCACAGCCGTGATCGCCGAGAACCGCAGCGAGCAGAAGCTCTTTACCGGCAAGCCTGTCGAGACCCTGTTCGGCGACGGTCATATCACGGATATCCTCTGCGGCAAGCGATTCCTCATTTCGCCGAACTCCTTCTACCAGATCAACCGCGACCAGACCGAGAACCTGTACAAAAAGGCGATCGGGCTGATGGAGCTGAGCGGTTTTGAAACCGTCCTCGACGCCTACTGCGGCGCGGGAACCATCGGCGTCGTCGCGTCGGATCACGCAAAAGAGGTGCTGGCGGTCGAGCTGAACCCCGCCGCCATCCGCGACGCAAAGCGCAACGCAAAGTTTAACGGCGCCGATAACATCACCTTTATCAACTCCGACAGCAAGGACTGTGCCAAGGCGCTTGCCGCCGACGGCGTGACCGTCGACGCCGCCTTCATCGATCCTCCCCGCGCGGGATGCGCCGCATCCTTCCTCAAGGCGCTCACGCGCCTCAAGCCGCAGAAGATCGTCTACATCTCCTGCAACCCCGAGACCCAGGCAAGGGATATTTTGCAGCTCGGACGACTCGGCTACCGCGCCGAAGTCTGTTACCCTTTCGATATGTTCCCTCACACAAACCACGTCGAGAGCGTAGTTTTGATGTCAAACCATAGATAACGATACTCATTGTAAAGAAAAATCATATTCAATATATTATCTTGATTTATTCTGGGATTTATTATATATTTTTAATGTGAAAGGGTGATAAGTAAATGGCTGTTCCTAAGTTTTTTGAGTTTTTTGAAGGGTTTTTGCAGGCGATTGAAGATGGTG
>CADBOO010000050.1 GCA_902796225.1 uncultured Ruminococcus sp. | reverse complement strand
ATCTGAGCCGATTCGATCGTCAGCTTGTCGGCGGTATCGTTGAGCTTGAGGTATACGCCGGCGATCATGATAATCGAGAAATCTTCATCGGGGAGCAGCGCGCTGTGGAGCGATTCGCCGGTGTAACTTTTGACATACTTATTGACGGCGGAATGGGAGTACAACATTTGAGCGATCGGCTCAGCGCCGTGATCCTCAGCTTTGCGGGATAATAAGATCCTTGCGGTCAGATTGTTCGGCAGATCGGCGATACCGCGCTGGATGCGGGTTGCATCCATGACGGTGGTGCTGCCGTCGCGGTCATAGTCTGTCGCTCCCGCGATAGCGGCGCCGCGGATATAGTCGTTGTCTGATACGGAGAAATTCTCCCACGGATTCTCGTCCAGTTCTGCGATGCACCGCTGGATACGCGTAGCATCCATGATGGTGACGGAGCCGTCAATATCGGCGTCGCCGATCACGAACATACCGTTTTCGGATGATTTGTCCTTTTCGGAATAAGCGGTTCTAGGCGCAAGGTTGTCCCATGTATCGCGCAGGTTATTGAGGTTCATATTCCACGCATCGAGAATATCGTAGAATGCGCCGGTTTTTACGTCGTACACGCCGTAGCCCAGCTTGAACGGCGAGCTGTTTACGTTGCCGCGCAAAAGCTTATTGCCGACGGTCGCGTATTGATACTTGATGTTGTTTTTTGCGGACAGGTCGTACAAACCGCCGCGGATCAGCACCCATTCGGGATTCTTTGCGGGATACTGTCCCAGCTCTTCGTAGAAATAACGGTCGGACTGATGGATGTTTTCGACCAGCTCGAGATCTTCGAGCAGCAGGCGGAATTTTTGTTCCGTGCTTGCCGAAGTTTCTGCGGCGTCCGTCTTTGCCGCCGTAGCGGTCAGCGGAAGGCATGCGATCAGCAGTAATACCGTCAGCAGAATAGCTATCGTTCGTTTCATGATTCTCGCTCCTTTCATTTCAATACAGTGCAGCAGCCTTCCTGCGGGGGAAGTCTTGTTTTATCTTATTATACCGTGCTTAACCGGTAAATTCAACCATACTTGTCAAGTCCGATAAATCGGATTTATTCAATTCATAGACCACCGTGTAGATGCGGTCGGCGTCTGCGCTGCCGGCAGGGATATAGTAGCCGACAGGCTCGCTGTTTTTCAGGCAAAGCGTACCGCCCTGCATATATGCCGCCGTAATGGATTTGACCCAGTGATAATTTGCGTCGCGATTCATATAGATGTACAGCACGCGGGTCTTGAAGTAGTTGTCGTCATAGCGGCTGTCGGTACTGCCGGTGAGCTTTTTGAACTGCTCGCGGCTGCATACCAGCGCCGATATTCCGCCCTGTTTGCCCGGTGAGGTATACGGAAAGCTGTCGGAGTCATAGAAGAGATTATAACCGTTCAGGATTCTGCGGATAGAGATCTGCTTTGCCTCAGAGGTAAGCGGGTTATCTGATTGAACGCCGCCCGATGGCAGATAGTTTTTCGATGTGAATATCGCAGGCTCCTGTTTTGCCTGTGTCGGAGCCGAGGTCACGGGAGACTGTGTCGTAGCCGGCCGTGGCGCTTCGGTCGCCTTCGGCGCCTCAGTCGGTCTGACCCTCTGCGTCGGCTTTTGCGTCGCAGGCTGCGGCTTCTTCGTCGGATTCTGGATCGAAGGCTGTCCGGAGAAGGTCGGATTCTGCGTCTTTGCATCTGTCGGCGCGGTCGTCGTATCCTGATGTGCCGCGCCCGATTCAGGCCTCACGACTTGTGACGCCGCCGGACGATCCGGAGAGTTTGCGGGTAGGATCCGGATACTTTGCGGCGAAGTACTTTGTTCTGTCAGTTCTGTAACCGACGGTTTTTTATCAGACGAAGGCTTCGGGCTGGGCGTATTCCGATCCGCCATCTGCGCCGCCTGGAGGTCATCCCCCTGCGACACGGTCAGTATCTCGCCGCTGTCCGCGTCGAGCCGATAGATATAAACGCGATCCTTACCGTGTACCGTAATGCTGTAGATCAGCCCGTACTCGTCAACACCCATGGTTATGACGGCGTTCGCATCGTCGATCCCCGCCTCGCTGCAGACATAGCGGATTGCAGCAGCAGGAGCGATGCATCCGCGCGACTCGCCGTAAACGCCGATATCGTCATAAACGATACTGCTGAACAGCGACAGCAGATTGAGATCGTTGACCGAAAGCCTGCACAATAGCTCGGTGCGCAGATTCTTTACCTTATGTCTGATATCCGAGATCATCTCCGCCTTGCCGACCGAGATACGGTGCCGATGCGCCATCTGAGTAACGTCGTCTTCCTTCGACGCGATCGTGGTTAGGATCGCACCGTCATAATCGTTTTCATCAAAGCTGTCTCTGACCGCGTCGAACGATCGGCTCAGCAGTTTTTCGGCGTCTTCGGGAGCGTCTGCAGTAATCAGCACAGTATTGCTGTTCTCGCTCAGGCTGCCGCTTTCGCGCATTGTGTCAAGAATGTTATCGACTGTTTCTTCAAGATCGGCTCCCTTTGAGATTCGCTGCGCCATCTGAACAGACATATTATCCGGTCCGCTCAGGCTGACCGGCCGATAGTCGCTGTTGAGGCTGATCTCGATGCACCTGTCGCTTTCGATACTGATCGTGGCATACGGCGTGTTGTTATGCACCAGCATCATCGTAACGATCAGTCCGATCACGATAACCAATCCTGCGGCGATCAGCGCCGCACTTTTCATGTATTTTCGTTTGTAATCCTCCTGCACAATACTGACGGTGATCGCTGAATTCTTTTTCTCTGCCGCACTGACGATCTCTTCCGCCTTATCCGGAGCCGCATTTTCAAAAGCCGACTGCAGCAGATCGTTCAGTTGTTTGTTGCTGAGCTTAGCCATTTTCAGCGCCTCCTTCCGTCAGTAGTTTTTTGAGCTTTTTCAACGCCCGGTGATATTTGCTTCTCGCGGTCGCCGTTGGAATCCCCAGTACCGCCGCGATCTCTTTGTGTTTCAGTCCCGCGACCGAGTGCAGGATCACAATCCGCCGTTCTTCATCTGTAAGCGATTTCAGCGCATCATTCAGTGCGATCCGATCGTCGCTTTGAGATATGTCAAAATAATCGATCGTTTCATCTTCACCGGCGAACGGCCGCAGCTTTTTGCGCTCTCTGAGCTTCGTCATGCAGATATTGCGCGTCAGCGTCATGATCCACTCCATCGGTCTGCCGATCGGGTTGTACAGATGTGCGGATTTATGGATCGATAAGTAAACGTCCTGCAGCGCGTCCTCGGCGTCTTCGCGGTTTTTGAGTAACGAAAGGGTGAACGAATACACACCTGCGCTCGTTTCTTCATACAGAAGTCTGAGCGAGGTCATGTTATCGTCCGCTATTCCCTTCAGATACCTTTCGAGCCGATGATTGCGCGACGCTTCATCGGCGATCGAATACAAAACCGTTATCATATAAAAACCCTTTCATATATATAACGTTTGAGAAAGCCGTTTTGTTGCATTAGTTTGAAAAGTTTTTACAGCTTTATCATACCACACCGCCGCGCTGATAGCAAAAGCAAGCGCATGAATAATGAACAGAAACGCACGAACATAGTTTGTCGGATTAAACTATTCACTCGCTTCGATTCCCATCATCCTTTTTGCTCCATAAAAAGAGGCACCCAAGCGGGTGCCGGGCTTATGGCAAAAGAAGTAATACAAACACACTAAACCACCGAATGCGCAAAAACTTTTGGGGTCGTGCAAAAATATGAAGGCATGTGCAAAATTGCTTATTATTCCTTCTTCACCAAAGAAAAAGCATCACGCTCCATGCCCCTTTATTCTTACTTCTTTTTGTATTTTTTATCACCTAAAATCAATGTATCCCCCTCGATACTATATGTCATATCAAGATAATAACTGCCAAGTGAAACGTTGTTTTCAAAATCGTATTCAGAATAAGAAAACGTGATTTTATTACCTGCCTTTAGTTCATATGCGCCGTATTCTTTACCCTTATAGTTGTATTCACAAGTACCATCTTCGGAAAACTCAACCAGTTCTCCGTTATCAGAAACCCACTTACCCGAAAGTTGGCTATATATGTAGCTATCTTGCTTATTATCTGTAATATTATTCCCACATGCAGAAAAGCAAAAACATATTCCAATTGTTAAAGCTAAACACATCAAATAAGAAACTACTCTTTTCATATTATACTCCTTCGTATTCTATTTAAATATCAGGAGAGGCTTTCTGTGTTCAGATCCACTCTACTCTGTCTGTCAGTATTATAACTTTGATGTTAGAAATTATCAATACTTTTCGAATCAATCACAAAAAAGATACCATCAATAAATATCCACCCGCTTGGATGTCTTTTTATTGGAGCAGATGATGTACGTTATGTTTTGCCAAATCTCCTACCCCGTCTTGGGAGCGCCCTGCTTTTCATTCGCTTTTGCTGCGCTCTCGTTAAAAATGCCATACTATGGCATTTTTGCCCGCCTTCGGCCGGCTCACTCGCTTCGAT
>CADBOO010000049.1 GCA_902796225.1 uncultured Ruminococcus sp. | reverse complement strand
GACCTTTTTCCAGTCTGCCTTCGATCTGGTTCTGTCTGCCGTGATCCTTGTGACCGGAGCGGACATAGCCCATCGGCAGTCCCATCATGTGAGCAGTGATCGCCGCATGCGCGATACCGGCGGTAGAGGTGCCCATCAGCGCCTCTGCGTCGGGATAATTCTCTTTGATAAGTTCTGCGAGACCGCTTTCGACGTCCGTTCTGACCTCAGGGTCGGACAGCGTCAGGCGGTTGTCGCAGTAGACGGGACTCTTGATCCCGCTCGCCCATGTAAAGGGTTCTTCGGGGCGGAAAAACACCGCCTTTATCTTCAATAAATCCTTTGCGATTTTAACATTCAGATCCATACTTCTTCTCCTTTTCATAGCCAAAGACTCCCTTTGGTAAAGGGAGCTGTCGCCCCTAGGCGACTGAGGAATTGCATCATTGTCCGGGCAAAGCGAGTATCGACACGCTTCACGCTTCACCGATGTCAACCCACAAACTCCTCCACGCAACGTCTGTACGCTGCGACGGGATCATCCGCCTGTGTGATCGGTCTGCCGACGACGATGTAGTCCGAGCCGATCTCCTTTGCAGCGGCGGGGGTCATCACGCGCTTCTGATCGCCGACCTCACCGTCCGCAAAGCGTACGCCCGGAGTGACGGTGAGAAAGCCTTTTCCGCAGGTATCGTGAACCTTACCTGCCTCCAGCGGCGAACAGACAACGCCGTCCAGCCCGCTTTCCTCAGCACACTTCGCGTAGTGCATCACGACTTTGTCGATCGGCTCTTTGATGAGCAGATCGTTTTCCATCGATTCCTGATCGGTGGAGGTCAGCTGTGTCACCGCGATCAGCAGGGGACGCGTGCCGTCGGGACGCGTCAGACCCTCCAGCGCGGCTTTCATCATATTTTTCGTGCCGCCCGCATGAAGGTTGGTGATATCCACGTCGAGATTCGACAGGACCGCCATCGCTTTTTTGACGGTGTTCGGGATATCGTGCAGCTTCAAGTCGAGAAAGATCTGATGTCCTCTCTTTTTGATCTCACGAACGATCGCGGGACCTTCTGCATAAAAAAGCTCCATGCCGATCTTTACGAACGGCTTTCTGTCCTCGTTTTTGAACTTGTCGAGGAAATCGAATGTCGCCTCTGCCGAAGAAAAATCGCAGGCGACGATGACGTCCTTACCCATGTTTCACACCTCCGATGATTTCACTCAGATTCTTGATTCCGTAGCGTTCTATGACCGCGGGGAGATCCTCGACGATCTTTTTACTCGCGTACGGATCCACCAGATTCGCCGCGCCGACCTCGACCGCCGTCGCGCCGGCGAGCATCATTTCGATCACGTCCTCTGCGGTACTGACGCCGCCCATGCCGACGACCGGGATATCGACCGCCTTTGCGACCTGATACACCATCCTCAGCGCGACCGGGAAGATCGCCGGTCCTGAGAAGCCGCCCATCGTATTCGCGATGATCGGCTTGCGGGTACGCAGATCGATCCGCATCCCCAGAAGGGTGTTGATCAGGCTGATCCCGTCCGCACCTGCGTCTGCGCATGCTTGTGCGATCGTGACGATATCCGTGACGTTCGGGCTGAGCTTGACGATGACGGGCTTTGTCGTCACCGCCTTGACCGCCCGCGTGACCTCTGCGGCAGCCTTCGGATCGGTGCCGAAGCTCATGCCGCCGCCGTGGACGTTCGGACAGCTGACGTTGACCTCCAGCCATCCGACCTGTTCTTCTTTATCAAGCTTTTCACAGGTGTAGGCGTAGTCCTCAACGGAAAACCCGCTGACATTCGCCATCACCGGCTTGTGAAAGCATTGTTTCAATTTCGGTAATTCTTCGCCGATGACCTTATCGACGCCGGGGTTCTGCAAACCGACAGCGTTGATCATACCGGCGGTACACTCGGCGATCCGCGGGGTCGGATTGCCAAACCGGGGATCCCTGGTCGTCCCCTTGAATGAGAACGTACCCAGACAATTGATGTCGTACAGCTCGGCGAACTCGTAGCCGTAGCCGAAGGTACCGGAGGCGGGAATCACGGGATTATCGAGCTTGATCCCGCAGAGGTTCACACTCAGCTTTCCCATAAGATCTCCTCCTTTTTCAGTACCGGACCGTCCTTGCAGATGCGCTTATAGCCGGTCACGGTCTTACAGCTGCAGCCCATGCAGGCGCCGAAGCCGCAGCCCATCCGTTCCTCAAAGCTGAACTGACCAGATGTATTCGTCGCCCTGTAGACCGCTTTGAGCATCGGCTCAGGCCCGCAGGTGTAGAAATAGGTATAATCGGTCGGCATCGCGTCGGTAACAAAACCTTTGACCCCGCGCGAGCCGTCGACCGTGGTCACGGTGACGTCGCATCCGATCGCCTTGAATTCCTCCTCGCCGAACACCTCGTCGGCGGTGTTGAATCCGAGGATCACGCTGACCGACTTACCCTGCGCGATCAGTCTTTTCGCCAACAGGTACATCGGCGGTACGCCGACGCCGCCGCCGATCAACAGCGGACGGTCGCCCGACAGGCTCAGATCATAGCCGTTGCCGAGGCCGGTCAACACCTGCAAGGTCTCGCCGACAGCCATGCTGCTCATCGCCGCAGTCCCCTTGCCGACGACCTTGTAGATGATGGTGACCGTATCGTCGCTCAGATCATACACCGAGATCGGACGTCTGAGGTAGAATCCGTCGAGCTTGATATTGATGAACTCACCGGGATTCCTGACAGCGGACACATCCCCTTCAAGCACCATCTGATACACATTCTTCGCTATTCGTTTGTTCTCAACGATTGAAAAAACAGAATCCTTCATATTCTCATCGGGTGCGGGTGTCCCGCCCAAAACTCCTAACTCCTAACTAATCACGCGTCGATCGTCGAGATCGTCAGCGTGGTTTCTTCCAGTACGTCAAGCAATACTCTGACCGTATCGAGCGAAGTAAAGGTCGTCACGCCGTTCTCGATCGCGGTGCGGCGGATCGCCGTG
>CADBOO010000048.1 GCA_902796225.1 uncultured Ruminococcus sp. | reverse complement strand
TTCTTGTTTTTCATTGTGTTGTAGTTGCGCTGTTTACATTCAGTGCAGGCCATTGTGATTTTTACTCTCATTTCGGCACCTCCCGGTATTTTTTCGGAATCATTTAGCCTCCCTCAAAGACTTGGGGGCGGTTTCTCGTATCCTCAGTACCCGATACGATGAACGGGCAAAAAGGGCACAAAAAAACAAGCCCCTATACGAGGTAAGTAACAGTATATCACAATCCTGTCAACTAGTCAAGGGCTTGTTTCCAAATATTTTGATTATTTTTCAGCTTATGCCGACGCCTTTGCAGGCATAGATGCACAAAAGCCGATCACTTGTTGTTATAGCGGTCGAGGCGCTGTGCCATCGTGGCCTTCTGCTTCTTCTCCTTTTCGGGCTTGACTTCCTTATTGCGATACTTCTTCGCGTGCTTGAAAGCCTTGTTCAGATTATCGGAAAGGTACTCGCTGATGACCTCGTCCTGCTCCTCGGGGATCGAGTTGAGGATAACGATGGTGATGATCGAACGGGTATCGACGTCGCCGTTCATATACTGGGTGCTGAGGATCTGTCCGAGCTTCTTGAGATCGGCTTTGCTGCCTTTTTTGACCAGGTCGTTGACCTTCGGCACAATGCTGGCGCGGGTAAAGGTCACGCCGCGGAAGGGATTGTAGCACTCTTCCTCCTGCCTGATCTCATCCTTCAGCTCCGGGAACAGTGTCATGAAGCGCTTGGAGAGGAACAGCGGATCGGCGTTGCCGTCGTCGTCCTTCTTCTTGCCCTTGCTCTTCTTCATCTGCTTGGCGCGCTTCTGGGCGACGGGAGCAGAGATCGCTGCAATAAAGTCGTTGGCGATGGAATTCGCTTCCTTCTGACCGTCGGATTCCGGATCGAACATCCATGTCGCGAGGGTCTTCCAGTCGTTGTCGGGACCCTCGTCGGTCATCGCGCATTCGCGCAGCAGGGTGTGCATCTTATCCTTGTAGTAGATCACGGAGTAAGCGACGTTCTCGGATACATACAGGGCGACAAGCTCGTTATCCTTGACAGAATCCGCCTTGACCTGCTTGAAACCCATGGGAGTCAGCACTTCTCCGACCTTATCGGAAATCAAATTGAACGCTTCGTTCAGCTGCATCATATCAGTCCTTTTTATTCAGATAGAGTCATTATACAATATTCTTTCGGATATTTCAAGCAGTTCGGTACATCTTTTAACTTGAAACGCATGATTGTTTGTGATAATATAGTATATTGAACTAAGAACTAAGAACTAAGAAATAAAAACTAAAAACTAATTAATAGAAACCAATCCATAATGTAATGAGGGATAGAATGAACAACGAAGCGATCGGCGTATTCGACTCGGGTCTCGGCGGACTGACCGCCGTGCGCGAGATGCTTGAAATACTGCCCAACGAAAATATCGTCTACTTCGGCGATACTGGCAGAGTCCCCTACGGCTCGAAAAGCACCCGGACCATCTCGAAGTATGCGATGCAGGATGCGCGCTTCCTGAAAAAGCAGGGCGTCAAAATGATCGTCGCTGCCTGCGGTACGGTCAGCTCGGTCGCACCGGATCTCACAGAGGAGCTCGGCGTTCCCTATACCGGCGTGGTTTACCCCACCTGCTTTACCGCGATCCGCGCGACCAAAACCGGACGCATCGGCGTCATCGGCACCGCCGCTACCATCGCGTCGCACAGCTACAAGAACCGCATCCGGCAAAAGCATCCGGAGTTCACCGTCATCGAGCAGGCTTGTCCGCTGTATGTCCCGCTGGTGGAAAACGGCATGACGGATCCCGACGACGAGATCGTCCGCCTGATCGTCAGTCGATACATGGCGGTGATGAAGGAAAACCGCGTCGACGCCATCATCCTCGGATGTACCCACTATCCCCTGCTGACCGAGGCGATCAGCCGCGAGATGGGACCCGATGTGACATTGATCGACTCCGGCAAGGAAACCGCGCTCTACACCAAAAAAATACTGGAAGAAAACCATCTGCTGCGCGACGAGCCTTCTGCTCCCGACGCGAGATACTTTGTCAGCGACACCCCCGCCGACTTTGAGAAATACGCAGGAATATTCCTTAAAAGAAATATAGAAAACCGCGTACAGCAGATCAACATTGAGGAATACTGATGAACGACAACTACAAGATCACTGTCGTCGGCACCCAGACCGTCGACGGCGAAAGCGACAGCATAGAGGTCATCACAAACGGCGACTATGTGCGTGAGGAAAACGGCGATATCACCGTCACCTACCCCGAATTCTCCGAAGAGAATCCCACCACCCGCACCGATACCACCGTTGCGCTGCGCGGCAAAACGCTGACCATCGAGCGCAGCGGCACGATGTCGTCGCGGCTGATCCTCGAAAAAGGCAAGCGTCACCAATGCCTGTACGAAACCCCGATGGGTCAGATGTTCATCGGCATCTTTACCGACAGCATCAAGGTGATCGCCTCCGACAGCGGCGCAGATATCCGCGCTTCGTATCAGCTGGATTTCAATCAGCACGTTGTCAGCAACAATGAGTTTCACATTACAATCAAAAGCAAAGGATAATCAACTATGTCTAAAACAAACAGGAAGGTCTATGAGAATCTGAGGACAAAAATCGAGGACGCGATCAAGACAGCGACCGCTAACGGCGAGCTGCCCGAGGGCGATCTTCCCTCTTTCGTACTGGAAGAACCCGCCGACCGCAGTCACGGCGATATCGCCACCAACGTTGCGATGGCAGGCGCACGGGTATTCCGTACCGCGCCGCGCAATGCCGCCGAGATCATCATCCGTCACCTCGATCTTGAGAATACATGCATCGAAAAATGTGAGATCGCCGGTCCGGGCTTTATCAACTTCTTTCTTTCAAAGAATTATTTTGCTTCCGTCCTGCGTGAGATCGAAACCGACGGCGACCGCTACGGCGAGAGCGATTTCGGTAAGGGCGAAAAAGTCATGGTCGAGTTCGTCTCCGCCAATCCGACCGGTCCGATGCACCTGGGCAACGCCAGAGGCGGCGCGCTGGGCGACTGCTTAGCGGCTGTTATGGACAAGGCGGGCTACGACGTATGGCGCGAGTTCTACGTCAACGACGCCGGCAATCAGATCGAAAAGTTCGCAAACTCCCTCGAGGCGCGTTACCTCCAGAAATTCGACCCCTCCGTCGAGTTCCCCGAGGACGGCTATCAGGGCGGCGATATCACCGAACGTGCGGAAGAATTTGCCGCGATCCACGGCGACAGCTATGTGAGCGTAGATTCCGCCGAGCGCAAACAGGCGCTGGTCGACTATGCCCTGCCCCTCAATATCGAGCGGATGCAGCGCGACATGGCAAAATACAAGATCAACTTCGACAACTGGTTCATGGAAAGCACCCTGCACGACAGCGGCGCTGTCAGGGCGGTCGTCGATACATTACAGGAAAAAGGGCTGATCTACGAGCTTGACGGCGCGCTTTGGTATAAAAACAAACAGGTCTGCACCGAGATCCTGCTCGCGCAGGGCAAGAGTCAGGAGTACATCGACAAGCTTGAATTAAAGGACGACGTCCTGATCCGCAAGAACGGCAATCCCACCTACTTTGCGGCGGACATCGCCTATCACAAGAATAAATTCGACCGCGGCTTTGAAAAGCTGATCAACGTCTGGGGCGCCGACCATCACGGTCACGTCATGCGTCTGAAAGGCGCGATGAACGCCATCGGCTATAACGGCGACAAGCTCGATATCCTGCTGATGCAGCTGGTGCGCCTGATGCGCGACGGCAAGCCCGTCAAGATGAGCAAGCGTACCGGCAAGGCGATCCAGCTTGCCGACCTGCTCGAGGAAGTCCCCGTCGACAGCGCGCGGTTCATCTTCAACACGCGTGAGGCAAATACCCAGATGGACTTTGATCTCGACCTCGCGATCCAGCAGGACAGCCAGAATCCGGTCTACTACGTCCAGTACGCCCATGCGCGCATCTGCTCTATCCTCCGCAATCTCGAAGCCGAGGGCGTCAGGATCCGTTCCTGCACCGACGACGAGCTGACGCTGCTGACCGCACCCGAGGAGACCGAGCTGATCCACCTGCTGTCTGCTTTTGACAGCGAGATCATCGCCGCCGCCCGCGACTACGATCCCACCAAGGTCACCAAGTACGTCACCAACGTCGCGACATATTTCCATAAGTTCTACAACGCCTGCCGCGTCAAGTCGGACGACGAAAGTCTGATGCAGGCAAGGCTGACCCTGTGCATCGCAGTCAAGACCGTCATCAAAAACGTCCTCGAGATGTTCAAGATCACCTGCCCGGAAAGAATGTAAACAATTAGGAATTAGAGATTAGGAATTAGGAATCAGAATAGAATACCTATGATTGTGTCATCCTGAGTTTGTCGAGGAATCATAAAGTGCTCTTTTTTATATCAGATTATGCCCTGTAAGACGCAATAAAAATGCAATGTCAGCACTGTAGGATTCTTTGTCGCTTTCCTCCTCTGAATGACAGTTTCTTCTATAACACACATAAAAACTCTCATGGACTTTTTCCATGAGAGTTTTTTGCTGCATATTGAATTGGAATATCTAATTCCCAATTCCAAATTCCAAATTTCAAATTCCTAATCTCTAATTCCTAATTCCTAATCTCTAATTCCTAATTTCTAATTTCTAATTCCTAATTCCTAATTCCTAATTTCTAATTCCTAATTTCTAATTTCTAATTCCTAATTCCTAATGATGGATTTACAATACAAGTGCAACAGTAGAAAATAAATAGACTCATTAAGCAAACCCGAGTATAATGGAGTTACCACACAACA
>CADBOO010000047.1 GCA_902796225.1 uncultured Ruminococcus sp. | reverse complement strand
TTTGATAATATGCGTCATATCTTCCTTGACATTAAGAGCAAAAATATAGATAATATATCTATGGATGTATTGTCGATGGGTATGTCCTCGGATTACGAAGAAGCGATCCGCTGCGGCGCGAATATGGTCAGGGTGGGATCCGCCCTTTTCGGCGCGCGCAATTACACATGATGATTCACTATAGTTTTTATATCAGGAAATAATTCAAAAACGGAGGAAACTGAAATGGCAGGATTTGTAGACAAGTTTAAGCGTATGTGGGATGCGCCCGACGACGAGTACGAGTACAACGAGTACGGCTATTCGGATACGCCCGATGAGGAGCCGGAAGAAACCTCGAGCCGTCGTTCTGTATCGAGATATGATGATTTTGACGATGTTGCGCCTACGCGTGAGAGCCGCCGCAATAACAAGGTCGTCAATATCAGCGCTACCGCAAAGCTGTCTGTCGCTCTCTTCAAACCCGAGCGTTTCGGCGAAGAGACCCGCAACATCGCCGATGAACTGATCAAGACCCACACCGTCGTTCTCAACCTCGAGAACACCAACAAGGATATGGCGCGCCGCATCATCGACTTTTTGTCCGGCGTAGCATATGCGAACCGCGGTAAGATCAAAAAGGTCGCGACCTCCACATTTATCATCATCCCGAACAACGTCGACCTCACCGGCGACGATCTGCTGGATGAACTCGAGCACAGCGGCGTTTATTTCTGATTCCTTTGGGATATACTAACAACGCCGAGGATAAGCTGTTATTATCCAAGGCTTACGACGCGATAGAGCTGTCCGAGCGCACCGGCTGTCCGCGGTTCTTCGGATTTCTCAACGAACACGAGCAGGCTTACCTGCGCGCGAACATCTCGCCGAAGCGCGACGTCATCTGGTTCGGCGGCTATGAGGACGCCGTACGCGTGATGCTCGGCGCCGCTGCGGATGAGTACAGCTTTCCGATCACCGCGCTGCAGTTTTCCTATAAGCCCGAGTTCGACCTCAGGCACCGCGACTTTTTGGGCTCGCTGACGGCGCTGGGACTCAGACGCGATACGATCGGCGATATCCTGTGTGAAAAAGGACGCGCCGTCGCATTTGTCCGTGACGATATCGCAGACTATATTCTGACGCAGGTCGAAAAGATCGGCAGGGTAGGAGTGACGATTTCCTATGCCGATACGACCGATCTGCCCGTTCCCGACGATACCGAGGAACTGAGCTTGACGATAAGCTCCCTGCGGCTCGACGCCTTTGTCGCCGCCGTAACCGGTCTTTCGCGCGATAAAGCCGCGCGGCTGATCCGATCCGAACTGGTCACGGTCGATCATGTGACCTCCGTCGACGTGTCAAAGCCTCTTTCAACGGGCGCGACCGTCACCATCCGCAAATACGGTAAATATGTTTTGTCGGCAGAGAACGGCACTTCCCGCAAGGGCAGGCTGAGGATCTGCGTCAAACACTTTAGATAGGAGTGCAATACTATGTTAAGTATCGAAGAGATCAAGAACGTAAAATTTCACAAAGCAGGCAAGGGCTACGATGTTGACGACGTAGAGGCGTTTATCGAAGACGTTATCTCTACCATTGAGCAGCTTCAGGGCGAGAAGAACGAGCTTGTCAGAAAGATGGGCATCCTCGCAAAGAAGATCGAGCAGTATCGTGAGGATGAAGAAACCGTCCGCAACGCGCTCATCACCTCCCAGAAGCTCTCTGACAACACCATCAAAGAGGCAAACAACAAGGCTTCTTATATCATCAAGTCTGCCGAGAAGAAGAGCCGCGCGATCCTGACAGAGGCTGAAATGGCAACCGAGCGCGAGAAAGACAAGTTTGAAGCGCTCCACAGCGAGACCGCCAAGCTGCGCAAGGAGATCATCGCGATGTACAAGAAACACCTCTCGATGGTCGAGGAATTCCCGACTGAGGACGACGTCAAAGCCAAGCGCGAGGAACTGGACGAAAAGTATCCCTTTGAGCCGATCGAGTCCATCCTGCCCGAAACCAAGGAAGAAAGCGTCGATGTTGAGGAAGAGATGGTCAAGACCACCGAGCCCGTTGTCGAGGAAGAAGTCGAAGCACCCAAGCCCGAAGAGCCCACCGTCCGTGTTGAGATCAAGCACGATCCCTCTAAGTTCAAGGGCCTCAAGTTCGGCGATAACTACGACGTAGAGTGATCAAAGGCTCCTTTTGGTAAACGGAGCTGTCACCGCAGGTGACTGATAAATTGCATGATCGCTTGTGAGGGATCGTTATCCCGCGAGCGACCGTGATCACCGGTTTTCAATATTCAATATTTTTGTGCCGCAGGCACAGTTTACACTGCCGTCAGCTCGTTTTTTCGGGCTGACGGAATAGTTGTGTATAGGCTCCCTTTGATAACGGGGGCTGTCACTGAGGGATTGCATCATTGTCGTCGACAGCGATTGATCCTTTATTTCTGTATTTGGAGTGTATGAAAAATGTCTCAGGATTACAACGCGACGCTTAATCTTCCGAAAACCGATTTTCCGATGCGCGGCGGACTGCCTCAGTCCGAGCCGAAGACGCTTGCGCGCTGGGAAGAGGAAAAGGTCTATGATAAGCTGATCAAAAAGAACGAGGGTAAGCCGAAGTATGTGCTGCACGACGGCCCTCCTTATGCCAACGGCGATATCCATCTCGGTCACGCCCTCAATAAGATCCTCAAGGATTTTATCGTCCGCTATAAGAATATGGCGGGCTTCCAATCTCCCTTTGTACCCGGCTGGGATACCCACGGACTTCCCACCGAGCTGAAGGCGCGTGCAAAAGCGGGCATCGGCTCTTCTGCCGATATCTCGGTTGTCGAGCTGCGCCGTCTGTGCGAAGAATTTGTCAAAGGCTACGTCAACGACCAGCGCGAGCAGTTCAAGCGCCTCGGCTGTATCGGCGAGTGGGACGATCCCTACATCACGCTCAACCCGCATTTTGAAGCGGAGCAGATCAAAGTCTTTGCCGAAATGGCTGACAAGGGTTACATCTACAAGGGCTTGAAGCCGGTTTACTGGTGCCCCGAGTGCAAGACTGCCCTCGCCGAGGCGGAGGTCGAGTATTCCGAGGATCCCTGTCATTCCATCTATGTCAAGTTCCCCGTGACAGACGATCTCGGAAAATTTGCCGCGATGGGTATCGATCCCAAGAAGGTCAGTTTCGTCATCTGGACGACAACCACATGGACGCTCCCCGCGAACCTCGCGATCTGCGTCGGCCCGCGCTACGAGTATTCCGTCATCAGATCCGGCGACGAATACTATGTCATGGCGACCGATCTCTATGAGAGCGCGATGGCGGAGGCTGAGATCACCGACTACGAGGTCGTCGCGACCATTCAGGGTGCCGAGCTCGAATACATGAAGACGCAGCATCCGTTCCTCGACCGCGAATCCCTGCTGATCGTCGGCGAGCATGTTACGCTTGAAAGCGGTACCGGCTGCGTACATACTGCGCCCGGACACGGTGTCGACGACTATAACGTCTGCCGCAATTATCCCGAACTTCCGGTCGTCTGTCCTGTTGATTCCGACGGCAAAATGACCGAAGAAGCCGGACAGTTTGCGGGTCTGACTACCGAAGAGGCCAACAAGAAGATCGCGATCTATCTTGACGAGAACGGCTATCTCTTCGCGCTCAAAAAGATCATCCACCAGTATCCGCACTGCTGGCGCTGCAAGACCCCGATCCTGTTCCGCGCGACCGACCAGTGGTTCTGCTCGGTCGACGATTTCAAGGATCAGGCGATCGACGCGATCAACACCGTCGAGTGGATCCCCGCATGGGGCAAGGATCGCATCACCGCTATGGTGCGCGACCGCAAAGACTGGTGCATTTCGCGCCAGCGCAAATGGGGCGTTCCGATCCCGATCTTCTACTGTGAGGATTGCGGCGAGCCCTATGTCAATAAAGAAGCGATGCTCGCTGTCGCCGACCTGTTCGGCAGGGAAGGTTCCAACGCATGGTTCACCCATACTGCCGACGAGATCCTTCCCGAGGGCACTGTCTGCCCAAAGTGCGGCGGCAAGCATTTCGATAAAGAAAAAGACATCATGGACGTCTGGTTCGACAGCGGATCCTCCCACCGCGCTGTATGCAAGCGCCGCTCCTATCTCGGCGCGCCGGTCGACCTCTATCTTGAGGGCAACGACCAGTACCGCGGATGGTTCCAGTCTTCGCTGCTGACCTCTGTGGCGACCGAGGGCGTTGCGCCTTACCGCACCGTCCTGACCCACGGCATGATCCTCGATATGGAACGCCGCAAGATGTCAAAATCGCTCGGCAACGGTATTTCTCCGCAGGAGGTCATGAAGCAGTACGGCGCCGATGTGCTCCGTCTGTGGGTCGCTTCCTCCGACTATCAGTCCGATATCAGCATCTCGCGCGAGATCCTCAAGCAGATGTCCGAAGCGTACCGCAAGATCCGCAACACTGCGCGCTATATCCTCGGCAACCTGTCCGACTTCGACCCCGACGCGGATATGGTTCCTGCCGACGAGCTGCTGCCTATCGACAAGTGGGCGGTCGTCAAGCTCAACGAACTGATCGAAAAATGCCTCAACGCCTACGATAAGTTCGAGTTCCATCAGGTTTATCATTCCATCCACAACTTCTGCGTCGTCGATATGTCTAACTTCTATCTCGACGTTTTGAAGGACAGATTGTATACCGAAAAGGCGGATTCCAAAGCCCGCCGTGCGGCGCAGACGGCGATGTATCTCATTCTCGACGCGCTGACCCGTATGCTCGCCCCGATCCTCGCCTATACTTCCGACGAGATCTGGCGTTATCTGCCGCACCGTGCGTCGGACGATAAGGAAAACGTTTTGTATAACGATATGCCGAAGCCCGTTGCGATCACCGTCGGCGACGACTTTATCGCGACATGGGATCGCATCCACGACCTGCGCGATACCGTCAAAAAATCGCTCGAGGTCGTCATCAAGGACAAGATCGTCAAGACCTCTCTCGAGACCTGCGTTATCCTCAAAGCCTCCGGCGATGATTACGCCTTTATTCAGTCCGTATTGCCGGAGCTGAAAGCCGCGTTCATCGTGTCCGATGTTCAGCTCGTCGAATCCGACGGCGCACTCAGCGTCGAGGTCAAAAAGGCTGAGGGTGAGAAGTGCGAACGCTGCTGGGGTTATTCAAAGACCGTCGGCGACTGCGCCGAACATCCGACGCTTTGCGCCCGCTGCGCTGCGATTCTCAATTCATAATCTAACGTTTTGCGGTGTGCCGCTTGAGGTACACCGCATTTTCATAGGAGCGTGAAAACCATGCTTATCCTTTCGATCGCTATCATAGTGATTCTTCCGATCTTAGCGGAGATCATCCGTTATTATGTCGTCGCGAACCTTGCTTCCGGCGGCACTGTCCATGCTGTTCCCGGCGTCCTCGATCTTGTTTATTCCGAGAACCGCGGCGTTGCGTTCGGCATGTTCCAGAACGGCACATTATTCTTTGCGATCACCACGTCGATCGTGATCGTGATTGCTGCTATTTTTCTGATAAAGAATTATAAAAAGAATAAACTGTTCACGATCGCCCTGGCGCTGATCATCGGCGGCGGGTTGGGGAATCTCTTTGAGCGCGTTTATTACGGCTATGTCGTCGACTATCTGCGCCTGTCGTTCTTTCCGCCTGTCTGCAACTTTGCCGACTACTGCATTTCTGCCGGCACGGTCTGTCTGATCGTCTACCTGATCTTCTTCTCCGATTATCTCAAGAACGAGAAAAAGAAAAAGGAAAGTGCAGCAGAGAATGAGCAGGAGTCTGCGGATGAACCTGCAAAGGAACCCGCGGACGATTCCGATCCTGCAGAGGAAGCCTGAGATGACCCGCCTGACGTTCACAGTCGAATCCGCTGACGCGGGTATCCGACTCGATAAATATCTCTGTGACCGCATCGACGATCTCAGCCGTTCCGCGATCGCGAAGCTGATCGAGGACGGCAAGGTGACGATAGGGGAGAAGCCTGCGTCCAAAAGCGCAAAAGTATCTGCAGGCGATGTGATCGACGTGGCGGTTGACGCGCCGCGTCCGGTCGATATCACGCCCGAGGATATCCCGTTGGATATCGTCTATGAGGACGACGATCTGCTGGTTGTCAATAAACCGAAGGGCATGGTCGTGCATCCCGCGCCGGGCAATTATACCGGCACGCTGGTCAACGCGCTGATGTATCACTGCGGCAGCGATCTGTCGGGCATCAACGGCGAGCTTCGCCCAGGCATCGTCCACCGCATCGATAAAAACACCTCGGGACTGCTGGCTGTCGCCAAATCCGATCCCGCCCACGCGGGATTGTCGCAGCAGATCGCCGACCACAGCTTTACCCGCGAGTATCTCGCCGTCGCCTACGGCAATATCAGGGACGACGAGCGCACGATCGACGCGCCGATCGGCCGCCATAAGATCGACCGCAAGCGTATGTGCGTCACGATGCAGAATTCCAAGCCCGCCGTGACCCATGTCAAGGTGCTCGAGCGCTTCGGCGATTTCACCTATATTTCCTGCCGGCTTGAAACAGGCAGGACCCACCAGATCCGCGTCCACCTCGCGTATATCGGACACCCGATCGCCGGCGACGACGTCTACGGTCCCAAAAAGGTTATCACTTCTCTCGGCGGTCAGTGCCTCCACGCATACCGCCTCGGATTTATCCACCCCGTCACGGGCGAATACCTCGAGTTCACCGCCGATCCGCCAAAGAGCTTTACCGCTTTTCTGGATAAATTGAGAACGACAATAAAATAATCAAAAAACACTTGCATTTTATCTCGGATTATGTTACAATACTAGGGCATTTGAATACCACAAGTCAGTTGATGGGGTTCAAATCTGGGTTTAATGCTCAAATTTGAAGCGGATA
>CADBOO010000046.1 GCA_902796225.1 uncultured Ruminococcus sp. | reverse complement strand
TGTATACTTTCTTGTCATTTTTTCATCACCGTATACATTATACCACACTATTCCAAATTGTTAAAGTGTTTTATTTGAAAATAGTATTAATCCCGACCGCCGACTGTTTCTGCTTGACAAACGCGGATGTATCTGTTATAATACCGGAGGTGTAAAGAAAAACACTTTACAGGAAAGGGATGCGGATGGATTCAAAGCTTGAGATTTCTCTTCTCTATGATTTCTACAAAGAACTTCTCAACGGCTCTCAGCAGCAGGTCATCGAACTGTATGTCAACAATGACCTTTCGCTCTCCGAATCAGCGGACATCTTATCGATCAGCCGCCAGGGGGTACGCGACTCGCTGAACCGCGCGATCAAAAAAATGCGCGATTATGAAAGCAGGATCCATTTGCTCGCCGATTACAGGGCGCGCGTCGCATCCATCACAAAAATCCTTGAAGATGTAGAGAAACTCCGCGGACTGACCGACGATCCCGAAATCATCGGACTGTGCGGTCAGATCACCGACAACATCAACCACACGATCACATTTATGGAAAGGGAGGATCGGCATGGCGTTTGAGGGACTGTCTCAAAAGCTGACCAATGCGTTCAAAAAGCTGAGAAACAAAGGCAAGCTGACCGAAGCAGACGTCAAAGAAGCGATGCGCGAGGTACGCCTGGCGCTGCTTGAAGCGGACGTCAACTTCAAGGTCGCAAAGGACTTTACCAAACGTGTTACCGAGCGCGCCGTCGGCGCGGACGTCATGGAAAGCCTGACTCCCGCCCAGATGGTCATCAAGATCGTCAACGAGGAACTGACCTCGCTGATGGGTGCGGAATCCGCGCGCATCGAGTTCAGCTCAAAGCCCCCGACAATCATCATGCTCTGCGGTCTGCAGGGCGCCGGTAAAACCACCCACGCCGCGAAGCTGGGCAAATGGTTCAAAGAACAGAACCACCGCCCGATGCTGGTCGCGTGCGACATCTACCGCCCCGCGGCGATCGAACAGTTAAAGGTCGTCGGCGAGAAGGCGGGCGTACCGGTCTTTGAGATGGGTACCGTCAATCCGGTAAAGATCGCCAAAGAAGCGATCAAACACGCGAGGGACTACGGCAACGATATCGTCATCCTCGATACCGCCGGCCGTCTGCATATCGACGAGCAGCTCATGCAGGAGCTGAAGAATATCAAGGCTGAGGTCGCGCCTCAGGAGATCCTGCTGACCATCGACTCGATGACCGGTCAGGACGCGGTCAACGTCGCAAAGACCTTCAACGAGCTGCTGGACATCACCGGCGTCATCCTGACAAAGCTCGACGGCGACACCCGCGGCGGTGCGGCGCTGTCGGTCAAGGCTGTCACCGGCAGACCCATCAAGTTCGCCGGTACGGGCGAGAAACTCGAGGATATCGAGCTGTTCCACCCCGACCGCATGGCGTCGAGGATCCTCGGCATGGGCGACGTACTGTCGCTCATCGAACAGGCGGAGCAGAAGCTCGACCAGAAAAAAGCCGAAGAGCTCGCCGAAAAAATGATGAAAAACAAGATGGATTTCAACGATATGCTCGACCAGTATGAGCAGATCCGCAACATGGGACCCATCAAAGGCATCCTCAGTAAGCTGCCCGGTATCGGCAACAAGCTGGACGAGGTCGATATCAACGAGCGTCAGCTCGACTGGAACAAGGCGATCATCCTGTCGATGACCCCCGCCGAAAGAGCAAAGCCCGGCCTGATGAATCCGTCGCGAAAGCGCAGGATCGCCGCCGGCTCGGGACGATCGGTCGAAGAGGTCAACCGCCTGATCAAGCAGCTCGAGCAGACCCAGAAGATGATGCGCGCCTTCAACTCAAAGGGCAAAAAAGGCAAAAAGATGCGCTCGATGATGAACGGCGGCGGCATGCCCCCCATGGGCGGAGGATTTCCCGGCTTATAATTCAATAGTGGAAATTGATAAGTGAAAAGTGAACGGCGGGACGCCCGCACCCGAATGAACATAGTATTGTTCGGGCAAAAGCGAGTTGCCTCCGCGATTCATTATTCAATATTCAATCATAAATAATTATTCTAATAAGAGGAGGTTAACATCATGGTAAAGATCAGATTGAGAAGAATGGGCGCTAAAAAGAACCCCTTCTATCGTATCGTAGTAGCCGATTCGCGTTATCCGCGTGACGGCCGCTTTATCGAGGAGATTGGCACCTACAATCCTAACACCGAGCCGTCTGAGATCAAGGTTGACGCCGACAAGGTTAAGGATTGGATCGCTAAGGGTGCACAGCCGACCGATACTGTCAAAACACTGTTAAAGAACACAGGTATTATCTAATTGCGAAAGGACCATAATTATGAAAGACTTACTTCTTACTATTGCACAGGGTTTGGTAGAAGAACCCGACGCGGTCAG
>CADBOO010000045.1 GCA_902796225.1 uncultured Ruminococcus sp. | reverse complement strand
TCGCACAGGCGTAGATCCCAGAACCAACGCCAAGATCGAGATCCCCGCTTCCAAGGTTCCCGCTTTCAAAGCAGGCAAGGCTTTCAAAGAGGCTGTCAACAAGTAATTAAACCCATAGCACCGAAGCCGGCAGTTTCCTGCCGGTTTCTTTTTTGCAGACCGGACGTCCGATGTACAGCCGAGTGCGGATTGTGTATCGGATGCCTGAACATTTCCTGCACGTTGCTCTGTCAAACCTGACAAAAACCGCGCTGAAAATTTGGTTAATATTTCCCGACCGATTTTCTTCAGGATATAGATTTATGATTCGAAATATGGTATTCTATATTAGAATAGGTATATTGTATTCTGATGGATTAAGCAAATATACCGTTAGCGCACCAGCGCTGTACACATACGAAAAGGAGAGTGGGCCACCATGAAAAAAGAACGCTATGAAGTCACAGAGATGGAAATCATCAGATTCTGCTCCGAAGATATGCTGATAACGTCTACGGATGAAGATGAAACACCGCCTAACACCAACGGGTGATCCATTAACATAGTCAGCTGTCGGCAATACCAGAGTTGACTGAGTCCCGCATCGGTGGGCAAAAAGAAGGCTATGATGAAAAAAGTATTGATAGTATGGATGACGGTACTCATCCTGACGTCGGCGATCCTTGTCGGATGCAGTCCCTCAAAGGAAGAATCGGACGATAAAGAAGAGGAAACAAAGGCTGTCGTGAACAGCACCGAAGACGACGAGGATGAGCTTCCGATCGCGACGGTTTCTTCGGACAGTAAGTCCGATCCCGGCAAAAAGAACAGCGATGGTAAATCGTCTTCCGGCTCAACGGAAAAAGCCGGTGATACTGCCGATTCGACAGAGTCAAAGAGCAGCGCGCCGACCTCCGCTTCCGGCAGTACCGGCAGCGGTGATCATTCGAAAAACATCTCGAAGGATGGTCAAAAGTCCTCCGGCTCGGGAAGTACCGAGAGTGCGACCGACGCGCCTCTGCCGCAGGCTGTCAGCGAGTATATCGAAGAACACGGCGACGAGCTTCCGTTTGTTCCCAACTGATAACGAGGTGGCAAGATGAAAAGAATCATTTCATTACTTCTCCTTGCATTCATCCTGTCGGCCTTTGCCGGCGTAGCGGTCAGCGCCGAAGCGATTGACACATATATGGTCGGCGACGCCGACGGTGACGGAAGCGTTTCTGTCTTGGACGCGACACGCATCCAGCGCGTGCTGGCGGGACTGTATAAAGACAATGACGGCATGTCTGCTAAACGCGGCAACGTCTCGGGAAACGGACTGAGTATCATAGATGCAACGCTGGTCCAGCGATTTGTCGCGGGCTTTGACGATCAGAACGATATCGGAAAGATCGTATCTCCCGGCGCCGAAACAGAGACTCCGACGCAGATGACCGAAGCGCCGACAACGCAGGACCCGACAGCTCAGCCTCCGACTGCCGATCCCGATGAACTCCCATTCGTCCCGAAACATTGATCATAATAGACGACGGAACACTCCTATGTATACCTCATAGTATACACAGGGGTGTTTTTTATGTTGTCAAGGCCGAAACGTTCTGCCCGATATCGCCGCGTCAGACGACGGTTTTGTATCGTCCTACTGTGCGTTCTGATCCTGTCGGCGTATCTGGAATTTGCCGTCAAAGCCCAGCTGTCCGATGTGATCGGCGCTCAGGTGAAGGCGCTCGCTCAGCGGGCGGTCAACACTGCCGTCGCCGAATATCTCGCAGAGCATCCCGATGCGGGGGAGAAGCTGAGCGACGTGCGCTATAATGACAGCGGAGTCGTGACCTCGGTCACCACCGACCCTTCGTCGGTCAACGCGCTGAAAACGTCGGTCTCGACGCTTTCTCAACAATACATAGAACAGTACGCAGACAGCGAGGGCTTATCTTTGCCGATCGGCAGCTTTACCGGTTTTGTCTTTCTGACAAACACCGGTCCGGCGATCTGTCTGGATATTTCCTGCCGCAGTACGGTGACCTCTACGCTCAAAAGCACCTTTGAGTCCGGCGGCGTCAACCAGACCCTCCATCATATCATTCTGACCGTCGATGTAGAGATCGTCGTCTATAATCCCTTCAGGATCGATCGTCCCATCCATACCTCCGCAGATTTTGAGATCTCCTCCACCGTGATCGTCGGCGCTGTCCCGTCCTATGCATTGGGCTCGTTTTTGCAATAGGACGCAGGCGGTTACTCTGCTTCGTCTGTTTGAGCAGCCGTTCTGTGAACGATCCGACGATTCTCAATATTTTGCGATAAAGATATTGAAAATCCTTATATCTTGTGCTATAATCATATGGATAATGAGATCATCATGGAGGATTATGCCTTGCCACAGGATGTTACGATGAACCCGGCCCAAATCGAATACCTGAACCTCACCGCCGAGCTGATGTCGATCCGCAAGCGCGGCGAGGTACCGAAAGCCTTTATCCGCACCTACGGCTGCCAGCAGAATGTCGCCGACAGCGAGCGCATCAAAGGCATGCTCAAGGCGGCGGGTTATGCGTTCACCGATACGCCCGATGATGCGGATTTTATCCTCTTCAACACCTGCGCCGTGCGCGAGCATGCCGAGGATCGTGTTTTCGGCAATGTCGGCGCGCTGAAGAACCTCAAGCGCAGGCATCCCTCGATCCTGATCGCCCTGTGCGGGTGTATGATGGAGCAGGAGCATGTCGCAAAACGCATCCATGACAGCTTTCCGTTTGTGGGACTGGTTTTCGGCACCCACTGCCTGCACGAATTCCCCGAACTGCTCTACAAAAGCCTGGTGGACGGCACCCGCGTCTTTGTCCGCGATAACGACGACAAGCTGGTCCATGAGGGCATCCCCGTGGCGCGCGACGGACATATCAAAGGCTGGCTTCCGATCATGTACGGCTGCGATAATTTCTGCACCTATTGCATCGTCCCGTACGTCCGCGGCCGTGAACGCAGCCGCACGCCCGACGTTATCCTGGCGGAAGCCCGCGAGATGATCAACAGCGGCTATAAAGACATTACCCTGCTGGGGCAGAACGTCAATTCCTACGGCAAGGGGCTTGACCCGCGTCCGACCTTTGCGGGATTGATCCGCGAGATCGACCGGATCCCCGGCGACTATTGGCTCAGATTCATGACCTCTCACCCGAAAGACTGCACCCGCGAGCTGATCGACACGATCGCCGAAAGCGAGCATATCTCGCTCCACCTCCACCTGCCGTTCCAGTCCGGATCCGATCGGGTACTGAAGGAAATGAACCGCCGCTATACGCGCGAGAAATACCTCGATATCGTCAACTACGCAAAAGCAAAGATTCCGAACGTGTCTTTGACGTCAGACGTCATTGTCGGATTTCCCGGCGAGACCCGCGAGGATTTTGAGCAGACCTTATCGCTGATCCGCGAGGTCGGATTCACTTCGCTGTTCACCTTCATCTACTCTCCGCGCAAGGGTACTCCCGCCGCAGAGATGGACAACCCCGTTTCGAATGAAGAAAAGGGAAGATGGTTCCGCGAGCTGCTGGACGTTCAGGAGGAGATCGCCGCCGCGCGGTGTGCATCTATGGTCGGCAGCGTCGAGAAGGTGCTGGTCGAAGAAAAAGCCAAGTCCGACGGCGTCCTCTGCGGCAGGACATCCGGCAATATCATCGTCGAATTCAGAGGCGGCGACAGTCTGATCGGCACGTTCCGAAACATCCGCATCACCGAAGCCCGCAACTGGATCCTCCGCGGTGAATTAACCGACGAATTTTAGTATCGGGTGTGGGCAGAGCCCACCCGCAATTATCAGCTTTCAATTGTCAATTTTCAATTAAAATAAAGGAAGGAATATCATTATGGAAAACGCTGTAAAAATCGCCCGTCAGCTGGGACATGCCATCCAGGAGGCTGACTTCTTCAAGAAACTGAACGCCGCTAAGGAAAAGGCGGATGCCGACGAAGCGCTGCAGGCGCTGATCATCCTGTTCAACCAGAAGCGCGTCGCCATCAATAACGAGGCGTGCAAGCAGGATCGCGACGAAGAAGTGCTCAAATCCCTCAACGAAGAGATGCGCACCGTCTACTCGCAGATCATGTCGAACGAAAACATGATCGCGTATAACAATGCAAAGCAGGCATTCGATTCGTCGCTTCAGCGCATCACCGCGATCATCACCCAGTCGGCAGAGGGCGAGGATCCCGACACCACTGATTTTGATCCGAACTGCACCCACGACTGCTCTACCTGCGGCGGCTGCCACTGAGCGGATATCGGTGATAGACGGGTTCTGCCTGTACCCGATTCCTGACTCAGACTAACGATTACCAACCAATAAAGGAGTGAGAACATGGCGGAGTTATCTCCGATGATGAAGCAATACTTCCAGATCAAAGAACAGAATAAAGACAGCATCCTGTTTTTCCGCCTCGGAGATTTCTACGAGATGTTCTACGACGACGCCAAGCTCGCCTCAAAAGAGCTTGAGCTGACCCTTACCGGACGCGACTGCGGTCAGGAGGAACGCGCTCCGATGTGCGGCGTACCCTTCCATTCCGCCGAGAGCTATATCGCCCGTCTGGTCGGCCGCGGCTACAAGGTTGCGATCTGCGAACAGACCGAAGATCCCGCGAAAGCCAAGGGACTGGTGCGGCGCGATATCATCCGCGTCATCACCCCCGGCACCGTCATGGAAAGCTCCATGCTCGACGAAAGCCGCAACAACTATATTTGCTCGCTCTATTCCGACAAGAATCATATCGGCATCGTCTTCTGCGATATCTCGACAGGTCAATTGTTCGTCAGCCGTTTCAAGTCCGACAACTCTTTCACCCGGCTGAAAGACCAGCTCGTCGCCTATTCTCCCAAGGAGATCCTCATCGGCGGCGTCAGCAAAAAGAACACCATCCTCACATCCTTTATCAAAGAAAAGCTTTCCGCGGCGATCTCAGCCCCCGACAGTTCCCTGTACGGTTTGCTCGATTGTTCCGCGCTTGTCAACGACCATTTCTCGACGGAGAACGTTGCAAAGATCGCCGATATGCCTGAGGTCATCATCGCCCTCGGCGTACTGCTCAACTATCTTAAGGAAACCCAGAAAACCGGCCTCGAGCGCATCGATACCATCGACCTCTATCACGAGGATGAGTATATGAAGCTCGATTTCAATACCCGCCGCAACCTCGAGCTGACGTCCACCATGATGTCGAACGAGAAGAAGCATTCGCTGTTGTGGGTACTCGACCGCACGAAGACCGCGATGGGCAAGCGACTGATCCGCTTCTGGATCGAACACCCGCTGATGAATATCACCGCGATCTTAAAGCGCCAGAACGCGATCGAAGAGCTTGTCGGCGATACCGTCGACCGCCTCGAACTCACCGCCCGTCTGACAGGGATTTTTGATATCGAGCGACTGATGACAAAGATCGTCTACGGTTCTGCCAATGCGCGCGAGCTGCGCTCGCTTTGTCAGGCGTTATCGCGCCTGCCCGAGCTGAAAACGATTTTGTCTGCCTTTAACTCCAAACTGCTCAAACAGCTTTACACCGATATCGATCCGCTCGAGGACATGACCGAGCTGATCGATACGGCGATCGTTGACGATCCGCCGTTTTCCGTACGCGAGGGCGGTCTGATCAAAGAGGGCTATTCTGCGCCGCTCGACGAGATCCGTCACGACATGACCGACTCGACCTCTCTGCTCGCGCAGATCGAAACCGAGCAGAAGGAACTGACCGGTATCCCGAAGCTCAAGGTCGGCTACAACCGCGTTTTCGGCTACTATATCGAGGTCACGAATTCCTACAAAAACCTCGTGCCCGATACCTACATCCGCAAGCAGACACTCACGAACTGCGAACGGTACATCACCCCCGAGTTAAAAGAACTCGAAAGCCGTATTCTCGGCGCAAAGGATCGCTCCGTCGCCATCGAATACGAGCTGTTCAACAATGTGCGCGAAGAGGTCGCGCTCAACCTCGACCGTATCGAGCGTACCGCAAAGGCGATCGCTGCGCTGGACGTACTCGTCTCGCTCTCGAACGTCGCCTGCGACAATCGCTACACAAAACCCGATATCACCCAGGGTACCGCGATCAGGCTCAAGGACAGCCGCCATCCGGTCGTCGAAGCCCTGCTCAATAATGCCATGTTCGTGCCGAACGATGTGTTCCTTGATTCCTACGAGAACCGCATCGCCATCATCACCGGCCCGAATATGGCGGGAAAATCCACCTATATGCGCCAGGTCGCGCTGATCGTGCTGATGGCGCAGATGGGCTCGTTTGTCCCCGCGTCCTTTGCAGAGATCGGTATTGTCGACGCGATCTTCACCCGCGTCGGCGCTTCCGACGACCTCGCCTCCGGCCAGTCGACCTTTATGGTCGAGATGAACGAGGTGGCGAATATCGTCAAAAACGCGACCGCCAAAAGCCTCTTGATCCTTGACGAGATCGGCAGAGGCACATCGACCTACGACGGCATGAGCATCGCCCGCGCGGTGCTGGAATATGTCGCCGATAAAAAGAAGCTCGGCGCACGCAGTCTGTTTGCGACCCATTATCACGAGCTGACCGTCATGGAAGAATTGCTCGACGGCGTCAAAAACTATAATATCGCCGTCAAAAAGCGCGGCGACGAGATCACGTTCCTCAGACGCATCGTGCCCGGCGGCGCGGATGAAAGCTACGGCGTCGAGGTCGCGAAGCTCGCCGGGCTGCCCGACAGTATCATCGAGCGTGCAAAAGAGATCCTCAACGAGCTGAACGCCTCCGCTCCCGAAAGATCGGCTGCGCCGAACGACGCATTCGCCTTCGACGAACCCGCACAGCTGAGTCTGATGCCGCAGGCGTCTTCTGCGATCGAGGACAAGCTGCGCAGTGTCGACGTCAATACCCTCACCCCGATCGAGGCTATGAACGTTTTATATGAATTAAAGAATCTGATCGATTAAAGACTCCCTTCGGAAAAGGGAGCTGTCGGCAAAGCTGACTGAGGAATTGTATGATCGCTTGAGCAAAGCGCGTCACCACAACTCTTCACCCATCACTCTTCACTGAATTCAAAAGGAGGAATACCATGGGCAAAATCAATATCCTTGACAAGCATGTCGCAGAGCTGATCGCTGCCGGCGAGGTCGTCGAACGCCCTTCCTCCGTCATCAAAGAACTGGTCGAGAATTCCATCGACGCCGGCGCGACCGCCGTAACCGTCGAGATCAAAAACGGCGGCGTCACCTTTATGCGCGTAGCCGATAACGGATGCGGCATCCTGCGCGAGGATATCCGTCCTGCGTTTGTGCGCCACGCGACCTCCAAGGTGCGTGTTGAGGACGACCTCGACGCGATCGCGACCCTCGGCTTCCGCGGCGAAGCCCTTGCGTCCGTATCGTCCGTATCTCACCTTGAGCTGATCACCAAGGCGCGCGAGGAAGAGGTCGGCACCCGCTATCTGATCGAAGGCGGCGAAGAGATCTCTCTCAATGACGCAGGCTGTCCCGACGGCACGACCTTCATCATCCGCGACCTGTTCTACAACGTGCCCGCCCGCATGAAGTTCCTCAAGACCGACATGGCGGAGGGCAACGCCGTATCCAATGTCATCGACAAGATCGCGCTTTCTCACCCCGAGATCGCGATCACCTATATCCGCGACTCAAAGCAGGCGCTTCATACCTCCGGCGACGGAAAGCTGCTGTCTGCGATCTACGCCGTCTACGGCAGGGAGTTTGCCAATGCTTTGATCCCTGTCGACTACACCCTCGGCGGCGTCCGCGTGTCGGGCTATCTCAGCCGACCCGAAAAAGCCCGTCCCAATCGCAATATGCAGAACTTCTTCATCAATAACCGTTTCGTGATCTCCAAGACCGCGATGGCGGCGATCAGCGAAGCCTGCAAGGGGTCGGTAATGGTCGGTAAATTTCCGTCCTGCGTATTGAATATCGAGCTGTCATACAATGCGGTCGACGTCAATGTCCATCCGACCAAGCTCGAAGTGCGCTTTGTGAACGAGCGCCCCGTATTCGACGCTGTCTACCACGCGGTCAAGACTGCCCTGCAGAACGGCGAAAAGCGCATCGAGGTTACTGCGAACAAGCCTCAGACGCGCATCAATCCCTTTGAATTGGCGCAGAAAGTATTCCGCGAGCGCGACGAACAGCCTGTTGTCCCGAAAGCGCCGCTGAAAAAACAACCTCTCAAGGATAACTCCGACGAACTGCTCCGGCTGCTCGACGAGCCTGTCGAAACGCCGAAAGCGCAGCCGCAGGTATTGACTGTCAGCGATTCCGCACCCACGGTCGCCGATCGCTACAAAGAGCATATCGAGGCAAAACGCGCCGAAGCATCCGCTCCCGCCAAACCGACGGATCCCGCTCCGGCAGAACCCGTTAATGCGGAAGTATCCGCGCCGATCCTGCCATCCGAGCCTCAACAGCCGGCAGAGCCTGCGCCCCTGATCGAAACCGACGACAACAGCTATCGCTATATCGGCGAAGCGTTCAAAACCTATATCATGATCGAGAAGAACCCCCGTGAGCTTCTTTTGATCGACAAACACGCCGCCCATGAGCGCATCATTTACGAAAAGCTCAAAAAAGATAAGGGCAGCGGTTACTCTCAGCTTCTGCTGACGCCCATCACCGTGACGCTCAACAAGATCGATTACGCCGCTGTGATGTCCGAACCCGAGGTGTTCTCACAGGCGGGCTTCGATATCGACGATTTCGGCAGCGGCACGATCATCATCCGATCCGCACCCCAGTATCTCCCGCTGGATGAGATCGAATCCTCGGTCATCGAGATGGCGGGGTACCTGAGCGAGAACAAAAAGGAGATCCGCTCCGAAAAAATGGACTGGATCTATCACAACGTTTCCTGCCGCGCGGCGATCAAAGGCGGCAACGTCAGCACCGACGAGGAGCTGATCGCCCTTGCAAAGCAGGTTGAGGACGAGGACGTGCGGCACTGTCCCCACGGCAGACCCGTCTGCGTCGTCGTCAAAAAGCGCGAGATCGAGCGCTGGTTCGGGAGAGTATGATGGCGGACAGAATACCTGTTATCGCCGTCGTAGGGCCGACTGCCTCCGGCAAGACGGCGCTTGCTGTCGAACTTGCGCTGCGCCTTGACGGCGAGATCATTTCCGCCGACTCCATGCAGATCTATAAGCACATGGATATTGCGACCGCAAAGCCGACGGAATCCGAAAAGAAGGGCGTAGTGCATCATTTGATGGATTTTCTCGAGCCGACCGAGGAGTTTTCCGTCGCGCGCTTCTGCGAGTCGGCAAAGCCTCTGATCGCCGATATCCGCAAGCGGGGAAAGATTCCGATCATCGCGGGCGGCACCGGGCTGTATATCGACTCTCTGCTCGGTAATGTCGATTTTGCCGAAACGGACAGCGACCCCGCCCTCAGAGAAGAACTCAAAAAGGAACTCGATACCGTCGGCGTCGATGGGATGCTCGACCGGATCCGCTCCTTCGATCCCGCATCCGCCGACCGTCTGGCTGTCGGCAGAAACCCGAAACGCATCCTGCGCTGTATCGAGGTCTACCGTCTGACCGGCATGACCCAGACACAGCTCAATATTGCCCAGACCGCCGCGCCGTCCCCGTACCGCGCGACAAAGATCGGGCTGACTGCGGCAGATCGCAGTTACCTCTACGATCGCATCGACCGCCGTGTCGATCTCATGGTCGATAACGGCTTGATCGACGAAGCCCGCGCGTTCTACGGCGCCGATTACGGCACGACCGCCAACGCGGCGATCGGTTACAAGGAGCTGCTGCCGTATCTAAAGGGAGAGCTTTCTCTCGACGAATGTATCGAAAACCTCAAACGCGCCACCCGCCGTTATTGCAAGCGGCAGCTGACGTGGTTCAGACGCGACCCGTCTGTCCATTGGTTTGAAATCGACCGCATGCGCTTTGACGAGATCCTCGCCTCTGCGCTGACAATAATTGATAAGGACGGTTGTTATGACGAAGTCAGAAACCCGTAAAACCATCACAAAACGAATCCTGATCGGCGTCGGTATCACGCTTGCGCTGGCATATATCGTATTCCTGTTCATCACCACCAATTTTCTCGGCTCCAACAACATCTCCACCGAGATCACCTATCGCGCTACCGCCGAGGACATTATCAAGACGACGGGACTTGTCGTCCGCAACGAGGAATACGTCGATGCATCTGCGTCCGGCGTACTGGTCTATAACGTATCCGACGGCGATAAGGTGACCGGCGGCGGGACTATTGCCACGGTCTACAATAACGAGCAGGACGTTGTTTCTCTGAGCAGGATCGAAGAGCTTGAGAAAAAGATCGACTTCCTCAAATCCCTCAGCGGCGCTTCCAATTCGTTCAACGTCGGCATCGATACGATGAACAGCCAGCTCAACGATAAGCTGATCTTTTTCGAAAAACAGCTCAACGCCCGCTCCTTTGATACCATCGGCGACGCCGAGGAAGACCTCATGACGTCCGTTTACCGCAAGCAGATGGTCACCGGTCAGCAGGGCGATCTGGAGCAAAAGATCGCTGCGCTCGAGGCTGAACGCGACAGTCTTCAGTCCTCGACAGGAAAGCCCGCCGGTACGATCAAATCCCAGTCCTCCGGTTATTTTGTATCCTCCGTCGACGGATACGAGAAGGTGATCGATACCTCAAAGCTCGATCGCATGACCTATGATGATTTCAACAATATCACCCCGCAGGAGGTGGATGCATCCGCCCATGTCGGCAAGATCATCAAGGGCGTCAACTGGTATATGGTATGCCCGCTGACTACGGATGAGGCGGCGAATATCAACCGCAACAGCGACTCGATCACGGTTCGCATGCCGTACGCGATGAGCGAGGATATCCCCGCCAAGGTCGTTTCCGTCAACCAGTCGACCGGTTCCGATCATACCATTGTCGTTTTGCAGTGTAACTATATGAGCACCGGGATCTCCCGCGTCCGAAAGGAGCCGATCGAGATCGTCGTCAATACCTATGAAGGTCTCAAGATCAGCAAAAAAGCGCTCCATGACGACGAGCTTGAGCGTACCGTCACGGATAAGAACGGCAACACGACCACCGAGAAAAAGACCGTGCAGGGCGTCTATGTCGAATACGGCAACGAGCTGGTGTTCAAGGAAGTCGATATCATCTTTGCCGGCGACGATTACATCATTTGCAACGAGACCCCTGCGGAGGGAACCTTGTTTTTAGGCACGACGGTCACGCTGTATGACAAAGTAGTAGTAGAAGGAGGAGACCTGTTCAATGGCAAGCTCATTCAGTGATGTAGAATACAACTATCAAAAGATCTGCGAGAATATCGCCCGCGCGGCACAGTCGGTCGGCAAGACAGCCGATGACATCACCTTTCTCGCCGCGACAAAAACCGTCGACGCGCCCACGATCAACCACGCGATCTCTCTGGGGCTTCGCTATATCGGCGAAAACCGTGTGCAGGAGCTCCTGTCAAAATACGACGACTACGATCTCGACCACGCGTCTTTACAGTTCATCGGTCACCTGCAGTCCAACAAGGTGCGCCAGATCGTCGGCAAGGTCGATCTGATCCAGTCCGTCGATTCTCTGAAGCTCGCCCGCGAGATCTCCCGCTGTTCACAGAAGCTGGGCGTCTCCACCGATATTCTTGTCGAGGTCAACATCGGCAGGGAAGAGAACAAGTCCGGCGTCATGCCCGAACAGCTCCCGGAATTGCTCGACCAAATCCGCGAAATTCCGTCGATTCAGGTGCGCGGATTGATGTCTATCCCGCCGATTTGTGATAATGCACAAGAAATTTGTAAATTTTTTGATAATATGCGTCATATCTTCCTTGACATTAAGAGCAAAAATATAGATAATATATCTATGGATGTATTGTCGATGGGTATGTCC
>CADBOO010000044.1 GCA_902796225.1 uncultured Ruminococcus sp. | reverse complement strand
TTGAACCCGTACGTCAAAGACACACGCCCCTCAAACGTGCCTGTCTGCCTATTCCAGCACGCTCGCATATCGAACAGTCGAATTATATCATTTTTATTCTCCGTTGTCAATATCTAAAATGCTTTCCGGCAAAAATTGTTGCATAGTTGCTATTTGTTGACGCGGTTTTCCTTTAGATTCGGGAGAAATGTGCTTGAACCGGATTTGCCGCTGTGCTATAATACGGTTGATTATTGATGATCAGAGGTAACGTATGTATCATGTATCTTTCCCAGGTCTCGGGATCAATGATTTAGAGATCAATCGCGTGGCGTTTTCCATCGGCGATTTCAACGTCTACTGGTACGGCGTGGTGATCGCGACCGGCTTGCTGTTGGCGGTAGTTTACGCTTATATTAACGCCGACCGCTACGGCGTCGATCGCAACAAGCTGTTCGACTGCGTTATTGTCGGTATTATCACCGCTGTGATCGGAGCGCGCGTCTATTATATCGCGTTCTATTCCGGCGACTGGAGCACGTTTTTTGATATCCGCGACGGCGGTATCGCCATCTACGGTTCGATTATCGGCGCATTGGTCGGCGGCTTGACGATGGCAAAGATCCGCAAGCATCCGTTTTTACCGCTGCTGGACGTCACGATGGTCGGTTTTCTGATCGGTCAGGCGCTCGGACGCTGGGGCAATTTCTTCAATCAGGAAGCTTTCGGTTATCAGACAGACAGCGTGTTCCGCATGATCAGCGAGAATACCGTTATCGACGGTCAGACAGTCGCTGTACATCCCTGCTTCCTTTACGAATCTGTCTGGTGCGCGCTGGGATTCATCTTCCTGCACATTTTCAACCGCAAATTCCAGAAATACCACGGTCAGATCTTCTATCTGTATCTGGTATGGTACGGAGCCGAACGGATGATTGTAGAGGGACTGAGAACCGACAGCCTGTATCTGCCGTTTTCCGTATTCGGATACGACGTTCGCGTATCACAGGCATTGTCTGCGGTACTGGTAATCCTCGGCGTGATTCTGCTGATCGTCAACCGCAAGAAAGACGACGGGATGCGGAATTACAAAAAGAAGAGATCACCTAAGAAAAAGTCAAAAGCAAAGGGTTGAGGTTATGTATCAGATCATTGACGGCAAGCTCGTGTCACAGAGCGTCAAGGACAGGATCCGCAATCAGGTCGCTGTATTAAAGGAGAAGGGAATAGAGATCACCCTTGCTGTGATCATCGTCGGCGACGACCCTGCCTCCCGCGTATATGTCAACAATAAAAAGAAAGCCTGTGAGTATGTCGGTTTTCGCAGCCTCGAATATGCGTTGCCCGCAAGCACGACGCAGGATGAGTTGATCGGGCTGATCCGAGAGCTGAACGATAGGGAAGACGTCAACGGCATTCTCTGCCAGCTTCCCGTTCCGAAGCACATCGACGACAAGGCGGTCATCGCTGCGATCGACGTCAAAAAGGACGTCGACGCGTTTTCCTCCGTCAACGTCGGACAGATCATGATCGGCGACTATGACTTTTTACCCTGCACTCCCGCAGGTGTGATGGAGATGCTTCACTACTACGATATCCCTGTTGAGGGCAAGAATTGCGTCGTGATCGGCCGCAGCAATATCGTCGGAAAGCCTATGTCGATGCTGCTGCTCCATGAAAACGGCACCGTGACCATGACCCACAGTCGGACAAAGGATCTGGCGTCCTTTACGAAAAACGCCGATATCCTTGTCGCAGCAGTCGGCAAAGCAAAGTTTGTATCCGCCGATATGGTAAAAGACGGCGCGGTTGTGATTGACGTCGGCATGAATCGTGACGAGAACGGCAAGCTTTGCGGCGATGTTGATTTTAATTCTGTTAAAGAAAAATGCTCCTTTATTACGCCTGTTCCCGGCGGCGTCGGACCGATGACCATCGCCATGCTGATGCAGAACACGCTGAAGGCTTATGAGATACAGCGGGGCGGCGATGAATAACACAAAGATGAAAACCGCTGTCAAGGTGATCCTTTCGGCGTGGCTGATCATCAAGATCATCGCAGGACTCGTGACGTTCCTGACACTGGCTGAGATCGATCTTACCTTCTTCAATCCGACGATCGAACTGGCGTTCCAGGTATTCGTTTTCTTCATTAAGAATACGACGACGGGTCTGGTGCTCTTCATCATGATGATCGCGCTGTCGCTGTTCTCGACCGCGATCGGCTTCTTTGTCAGCTCCGACAGTAGAAAAGCGAATATTGCCGGATTCTTCGCATGTGCGCTGCTGATCCTGATGGATATCGTATCGGCGCTCATTTTGCTGGTACATAACGGACTGGCCACAGACGGTATATTTATTCTTTCGCTTGTGTTGGGCGTATTGATGCTGATCTGCCTGTTGTTCTACGGAAAATGGTACTTGCTCAAGCCGAAAGAATCCGATTCCGATGAGGAGATCACACAGGGGAAAGACGCCGAAAATAATGCTTGACATCACAACCCCTTTATGATATAGTATATAAGCCGCATACTGTGGGTCCCAAGATCAGTGCGCCCGTAAAGACGCGTTTGTGCTGACGCCCACGAGTAGCGAGTCTGAGTAAAAGGAATGATAAAATGTTTGCAGTAATTGAGACCGGCGGTAAGCAGTACAAGGTCGAGCAGAACGACGTGATCTACATTGAAAAGCTCAATGCAGAAGACGGCGCAACAGTCGAGTTTGACGTAGTTGCTGTTTCTACCGACGACGGTATCAAAGCAGGTACACCTTATGTAAAGGGTGCTAAGGTCACAGGCGAGGTCATCAAGACCGGCAAGACCAAGAAGATTTATGTCGATACCTACAAGCCCAAGAAGGGTGAGAAGCGTAGAATCGGCCACAGA
>CADBOO010000043.1 GCA_902796225.1 uncultured Ruminococcus sp. | reverse complement strand
GTACCGCGAGAGTAAGCTCGTCAAGCTCGACATCATGCTCAACGGCGAGGTGGTCGACGCGCTGTCGTTCATCATCCACGCCGACAAAGCCTATCCCCGCGCCCGCAAAATGGCGGAAAAGCTCAAGGAAAACATTCCGCGTCAGCTCTTCGAAGTGCCGATCCAGGCGTGCATCGGCGGCAAGATCATCGCCCGCGAGACCGTCAAGGCGATGCGCAAGGACGTCCTCGCCAAGTGCTACGGCGGCGACATCAGCCGAAAGAAGAAGCTGCTCGAAAAGCAGAAGGAAGGCAAAAAGCGCATGCGCCAGTTAGGCTCCGTCGAAGTCCCGCAGGAAGCCTTCATGGCGGTTCTGAAACTGGACACGGATTAATAATAAACGAGGAATGAGGAATGAAGTGAGGAGTCAGAAGTGAGGAGTGAATAAGCGGAAAGCCTTGATGATTTATCTGCTTTTTCTTTCTCTCACCTCAGTTATTCAAAACAGAAATCGGGCGAGGACAGCGTCCTCCCGCAATTCCTGACTCCTAATTCCTGACTCCTGACGATAACCGGAGGTAAGTATTATGCCTGACGAATCAGGTGCCAAAAAAGAAAAGACCTTGATGGAACGGCTGTTCGGTTCGAAGGACGCCGACCAGAAACAGGCGCAAACCGAAGAAGAGATCCTTTCGCTGGTCGAAGAAGGCCAGGAAAAGGGTCTGATCGAGGACGATACCAAAAACATCATCGAGAACGTGTTTGACTTCGACGACACCGTCGCCTACGAGATCATGACCCACCGCCGCGATATGACTTCGCTCGAAGACACAGACTGCCTCGAAGAAGTCGTCGCCGCAGCGATCGATTCCGGACACTCGCGCATCCCGGTGTGGCACGGCGACATCGACAATATCGTCGGGATCCTCTACGTCAAGGATCTGCTGCAATTCGTCGGCAAGCCCGCGCCTGCCGATTTCAGGCTGCGCTCGCTGCTGCGCCCGGCAATGTTCGTCCCGCGCACCAAGGATTGCCGATCGCTGTTCGCGTTCATGCAGAAACATCGCACCCAGATCGCGGTCGTCGTCGACGAGTACGGCGGCACCGAGGGCGTCATCACCCTCGAGGATCTGATCGAAGATATCCTCGGCAACATCCGCGACGAGTACGACGATGAGGAGGACGAGATCCGCCGCCTTGACGACGGCAGATACACCGTCGACGGCTCCACCTCGCTCGACGACGTCGAAGAACTCACCGGCGTCACCCTCAGCGAAAGCGACAGCGAGACCGTCGCGGGCTTTATCCTCGACAAGCTCGGACGCATCCCCTCGTCCGACGAACAGCCCGCTGTCGAAAGCGACGGTCTGCGCTTTACTGCGCTCAGGACCGACGACCGCCGGATCCTTGAAGTTCTGATCGAAAAAATCTGATCTCCCCGCCGAATTTACATAATGTTAACGGTCTGCGCGAATATATGTCAATATTGTAATTGATTTTTCGTGCAAATTTGATATAATAAGTATGCTAAACCGAATTAAACTAACGGAGGAATACACTATGAAAAGAATTGTAGCATTGACTTTGGCTGTCCTGATGATCGCTGCGCTGTTCTGTGCCTGCGGCGAACAGAAATCGGAAGACGAGAACACTTCTTCTGCAGCCGAAAGCAATAAGGTAGAAAATGTTACCGCTGTTGTCGACAGTAAGTATGACGAGGGCGTTGCCGAAAAATACGCCAAGTCCGTCACCACCGATGAAAACGGCAACAAGGTTTATGAGTTCGATAACGAGTCCTACAAGGAATACACCCGTTCCTACAACAACCACGAGTCCGCAGAGATCCAGAAAGAAGTAGCGGAAAAGTTCGGTACCGATTTCGGCAACTATGCGTATATCAACAACGATAAGAAAGCTGTCGTCATCGGCGTAACTCCCGGCAAGTATAACAACGAAACTGCCGAGAAAGAAGCAGAGGGTATCGCAAAGATGTCCTTCTCGTATTTCAAGAGCCTGCAGGATCCGGTTGACACCGTAAGCGTTATCTATTGCAACGAGAACAACCAGGATGAAGTTTACGGCAAGTTTGACTTCCCGATCGAATAATCAGAAACAAAACGAAAGGCTGCGTCATGCAGCCTTTTTTTGTTGCGCTTTTTGCCGCTTCCTGCTACAATAGATACAAAGGGGTTGATACCGTGACCAAAAAACAGATCGCGCTGCTCGCTGTAGAAGCGCTGAAAACCGAATATCCCGATTCGATCTGTTCGCTTGAATATTCAGATCCTCTCCAGTGTCTTGTCGCAACACGGCTGTCCGCCCAGTGTACCGACGCGCGCGTCAACATGGTGACTCCCGCGCTGTTTGAGCGCTACACCTGCGCCGCGGACTTTGCCGAAAGCACGCCGGAGGAGCTTGCGGAATATATCAAGTCCTGCGGTCTGTACAAAACCAAGTCAAAGGATATCGTCGCGATGGCGCGCGTCCTGTGCGAGCGTTACGACGGCGAGGTTCCCCATACGCTCGACGAGCTGACCGCCCTGCCCGGTATCGGCAGAAAGACCGCCAACCTCGTGATGGGCGACATCTTCGGGATGCCCGGCGCGGTCGTGGTCGACACCCACTGCATCCGCATCACCCGCCGGCTCGGTCTGCACGCCGAAACCGACCAGAAAAAGATCGAGACCATCCTGCGCTCGCTGCTCCCCGCGGACGAAAGCAACGATTTCTGTCACCGCCTCGTGCTGCACGGCAGAGCCGTCTGCACCGCCCGAAAAGCAGATTGCGACAACTGCTGTATGAACGCTTTCTGCCGCAAAAAACCGTAAACAACTCTCCTGTGGTATTCACATAAAAAATCCACCCGCATTCAACCGGCGGGTGGATGATTTTTTTCGGGATCAGCGATTGCTGTTGCGTGTGATTCTGCGCTTCACGATGTACAGAACGCCGCCTGCGGCGATCACGGACGCAAGTATGATCAGCAGCCAGAAGTTTTTCGGGGTATTGTCGCCTGTCTTCGGAGTAGTGCCGTCTTTTTTTCCGTTCCTTGACCACTGATTCGGAGCATCGGAAGCGTCGGTCGCCTTACTCTTTTCCGTAGGAGAAGGTTTCTTGGGCAGGTTGCCTGCAACGGCAGCCTTGGTCGGTTTTTCCGTAGGAGCCCGGGTCGCTTTTTCCTTAAGCGTTTTTGCTGCGCCTGAGGAAGAAATCTTGGTCGACGCCGAAGTGTGTTTTTTGGCAGGCGGATCGGTGGGCGCCGCGGTGGGTGCCACGGTAGGCTCGGACGTAGGTTCTTCGGTGGGCGGGTCTGTGAGATCCTCGACCTCTGTCAGGATCGTGATATCGGCAGAAATCGTCGAAACTCTATCGCCCCATTCTTCCGGGGTTTGACAGGAACGGAAATCTTCGTTCTGTATTTCCGCAAAGCCTACCGTCTGTGTTTCACAAGCGTCGTCATTAACGACGCACTGGAAGGTCATCAGCACGGTGTCGGTAGTGCTCTCATAGTCGCTTTCAGAACCCCTGCCGCAAAAAGTATAATTATCCTCCTCGTCAAAACCGAGATCGCTGAAACCCAGATCGGCCTTTGTGACGGAGCACGTGCCTGAACCGGAGACGAACGTCAACCCACTCGGTATTGCCAGACTGAACTTGATGACGCCCAAATCGGAAACAGGACCGAGCGTGACGGTAAAGTTGATCATACTGCCGGGGCTCGCTTCCGATACGTCTGCCGCGATAGTCAGACTGACGGAGGAATTCGCCGCACTGAACGGTACAGCCGTCACCGATAAGGAAACGACCAGCATGAGTGCGAGTAAGACAGCTATGATCCGCTTGTTCATAAAGGAGCTCCTTTCAGGTATTCAGAAGTTTCTTCATCCCGAATTGTTCGGGTTCTGCATGGATCGATCGTATGATGAAACCGAAAGGGAAACCATTCTTTCCCCTATTATATCTATCTATAACAATATTGTAACATATCTGTTATTCTTTTGCAATATTATTCTGACCCTGTTTTCACCGAAACCGTTCTTTTTTTATCCAAAAAAAGACGCCTTTCTTTGGCTAAGCTGACCAAAAAGCCGCTGTGTCCCGATCATACGGAACACAGCGGCTTTTACATCCATCGGCGTACTGCCGTTATTCAATTATTCTTCGGTATTCGGATCGTCTTTTTTGAACAGCTTCGACAGCGTCCCCATGATCTGCGGAATGTCATACGGCTTTGCGAGATGTCCGTTCATTCCTGCTTCCAGTGCGATCTTGCGGTCTTCCTCAAAAGCGTTCGCCGTCACCGCGATGATCGGGATCTCTGACTTTGCGGGGTCATCCAGCCGACGGATCTCCCGCGCGGCTTCATAGCCGTCCTTTATCGGCATCTGGATATCCATCAGCACGACGTCGTAGGTACCCGCAGGAGCTGTCTTTACCTTGTCCACCGCTTCCTGACCGTTGTTCGCGGTCTCTACGTTGAGCCCCTCTTCCTCCAGGATCGATACCGCGATGATCCGGTTCATTTCATTATCCTCGGCAAGCAGCACGCGCTTACCCTCCAGATGATGCTTTTGTTTCTCCGGCCGGCTTTCTTCCGGAGACAGATTGAACGGCCGTGCCAGTGCCTCCCTCAACTCGGACATGAACAGCGGCTTTGAACAGAAGCCGGTAACGCCTGCTTCTCTCGCCTCTTTCTCAATATCATTCCAGTCATACGCCGTCAGGATGATGATCGGCGTGCTGTTTCCGATGACCTTGCGGATCCGTCTGACCGTCTCGATTCCGTTCATGTCCGGCATGATCCAGTCGATGATGTAAACCGCAAACGCATCCGATGACTCAAACGCCTCTTTTGCGCGGATGATCGCTTCTTTGCCGTAGTTTGTCCAGTCGGGACGCATCCCGATATCGCGCAGCATCGCACATACCGACAGACAGGTGTTGGTATCATCGTCCGCTACCAGCGCACGCAGATCCTCCAGCTCATCGAGCTTGCCGTATTCTATCGGATGCTCGCTGATCCGGCACGGGATGACCACCGTGAACTCGGTGCCCTTGCCCGATTCGGATTGGACCGAGATCGTGCCGTCCATCAGATCGACGATGTTCTTGGTGATCGCCATTCCCAGACCCGTTCCCTGGATGCCGCTGACGGTAGAGCTTTGCTCACGTGAGAAAGCGTCAAATAACTTCTTCTGGAACTCCTCGCTCATGCCGATGCCGTTGTCTTTGATCCTGAACTCGAATTCGGTCATTCCTTTTGCGGGCGACGGCAGTTCTTTGACGCGGAAGCTGATGGTACCGCCCGACGGTGTGAACTTCACGGCATTGGTCAGGATGTTGAGCAGCAGCTGGTTGAGCCTGAGTTTGTCGGTGATGATATCCTCGTTGCGGATATCCTGCGTATCGATATACAGATCCTGGTTCTTAGACTTGACGTTGCCCTGGATGATCGTGCGCAGATCGTGGATAACGTCCGGCAAATGGGTCTCGACCGCGTCGATCCGCATCATGCCCGACTCAATGCGGCTCATATCCAGAACATCGTTGATCAGTGATAACAGATGACGGCTGGAAACGGAAATCTTGGAGAGATAATCCTGCACCTGTTCCTTGTTGTCGATATGCGTCGCCGCCATCGCCGTGAATCCGACGATCGCGTTCATGGGGGTGCGGATATCGTGGGACATATTGTTCAGGAACGTGGTCTTTGCGCGGTTTGCGTGTTCGGCTGTGATCAGCGCGTCGGACAGCGCCTCCTTGCTCTGGGCAAGCTCTGTATTCTTTTGCTCCAGTTCTTCACGCGCCGCCTCGGTGGCTTTGATCTGATTGCGCTTGCGGATCGAGTCGCGGATGAACACGAAGGTGATCAGCGCGATCAAAAGAATCACGGCTGTGATACACAATCCGAAATTCTCTTTGATGACGTCCATCAGCGTAACGCGGTACAGTCCCGATGTATAGCGATAGGCGAGGTTCTGGACATATCCTTTAGCAAGCAAACCGATGCCGCGGTTGATGATCTTAAGCAGACCTTCGTTGCCGATCTTGACGCCGATACAGCAGTCCTCGGAAACCCCGAGCTGTCTTGCCGTCAGTTTGCTGTATTGGCTGTTGCGCAAAAGCGAATTGGCTCTCAGCCCGTTGAGCATGGTACAATTTACCTCGCCGTCAAGGATCGCCTGCAGGCATTCTTCGCTGGATGAGTAATAGACGATCTCGGCGTCGGGATAATTTATTTTGATATTGTTGAGCTGGATCCGGTTGTTTTCGTTGACGCCGAACACTTTGGTCGTATCATCGGTATACTCGCCCTTGTAGACAAGCGACGCGGTAGAGGTAACGACCGCTCTGCTCAGATAGACGCCGCTTTCTTCGGCGTAATACAGACCGCCGCCGACCGGAAAGGCGATGTCGATCTTATCGTTGCCGATATCATCGATCATCTCGTCGTAGCGGTCATAGCATACATAGTCGATGTCAATGTTCTTCAGCTCCAGATTGCTGAAAATAGCGGGCACAACGTCCTTGATAAGACCGTTGACCTTGCCGTCTTCACCCAGATCGCTGTAGGGCAGATAATTCTTCATATACCCTACGGTCAGGCTGTTATGGGTACTGATCCACTCTTTTTCGGGAGCGGACAGCGAGAGGGCAGAGATGCTGGAGGGATAATACCTGTCATTCAGCGTGTATAAAAACCCGGGTTCTTCCGTTTTGATCTGACTCTGGGCGGAGTTCAGCTCGTTGAGCAGATCCTCACGATTCTTTGCGACGCAAAGGTAGTAATCGCTGCTTCCGAACACACAGATAACTTCCGAGTGTTCTCTTTTGTAGGCGCCGTCGTTTTCCAGCGCGACGATTTTTATTTTTTCGCTGTCAAAGTCCTTGAGCAGCGAATCATAATCCTGATACGCCGTGACCTTTGCCTCAATGCCGTTCTTTGACAGATAATCGTTGAGCGTATCCTGAATCGCGCTTTCAAGCACGCCGATCGTCTGTCCGTTCAACGAAGATAAATCGGTGGTGATGTCGGTATCGGTATCGTGCTTGAGCAGGACATAATCCTCGCTGCCCATCGGATCGTCGGGATAGTTGATGATTTTTTCACGCTCTTCGTTGCGAGCGAGACCTGCCAGAAAATCGATCTCTCCGTCCAGCAGCTTTTGATACAGATCGGGAAACGTTCCGTATACATATTCGTATTTCCAGCCCGTATACTCCGACAGCTTGAGATAGTATTCATAGGCGTACCCGGACTTGACAGCGCCTTCTTCGGCGCCCTCTTCAAAGATCTCGTTCTCGTAATAACCGACTTTGACGGTCTCCGGCGGTTCAGACGCGGCGCTGCCCGCCGTCGGCAGCGCGCTGATGATCAAAACCAGTACGACAAGCACGGCGGCAATCCGCAGGATATTCTTTTGTCTGCCCGAACGAAGGACAGCGATCGTTTTTGAACTCATGTTGATGGCGGATGATTTGTTTTTCATGGCGATCATCTCCAAACAAGCCGCACCGCGGCAAAACCGTTGATAAGAATTAGAAAAACCGTGCGCCGATAAGCGCAGGCGCTGCGCCGGGAAATTCTTCTCTGATTCTATCATACCCTAAATCCGACAAAAAATCAATGATATTTCCTGATAAATTTTCAGATTGTCAGGGTAACTTCAGCAAGCGCCGCAGGACTTTCTTTTCATCAAACCCTTTTCAGGTGGATAAAATATTTGAAAACGGATTAGATTTATATTGACACTGTGTAAACTATATGTTATATTATATTTACACGGTGTAATTAAAAATCAACAGCATCCTCATTATCCGGCAAAAGAAGGTGTGTCATATGCCAAAAGTAACCGAAGAACACAAAGAAAATCGCAAGCAGGAGATCATCGACGCCTGTGAGAAGATATACAGGGAGAAAGGCTTTACCGCTGTCACTATCAAAGAGATCAGTACGGCTACCAGCTTTACCCGCCCTGCTATCTACTCTTACTTTGAAACGAAGGACGAGATTCTGCTTGCTTTGTTGAACCGTGAATACACAAAATGGATTTCATCTTTAGAAGAAGCTGAAAAGCAGATCGAGCAAAACAACAGAGAGAATACTGCATCCCTGATCGCACATACGCTGGATGAAAGAGAGATCCTTCTGCGAATCCAGAATATGAATCTCTTCGAGATGGAGATCAACTGCCGCGTGGAACGGCTCGCGGAGTTTAAAGTGTTGTATCGCGCTGTAGTCGAAACGCTGACGCGGATTGTCGGAGCTTACAATCCTCAAAGTTCAGCGGACGAAATCGATCGCTTCTGTATGAACTTCAATTCCTTCCTGTTCGGCGTGTATCCTTTTGTGTTTCATACCGAGAAACAGCTTGAAGCGATGAAGCTCGCCAACATACCGCATTATGATACTACCATATTCGATATGGCATATGATTGTTTGCTAAAAGTTTTACCGTAAATCCCATTTCCGCTAAACCAAATGGAGATGGAACCATCAAAAAAGTATTCGCATGATGAACGGTTTTGACGCTTATTATCGCTTTGGCAGGCTGCGGTGCTCGGCAAGAAGGCAAACGCCTAATGACACGGATATAAAAAGCCGGATCGACAGCTTGAATATTTATTGATCAATTATTTTGGAGGATAGTATTATGTTAGGTAATTTCAGCTACAAAAACGCGACAAAGCTCTATTTCGGAGACGACTCTCTGAAATATCTGAACGACGAACTGCCCAAGTACGGCAAGACCGTCCAGCTCATTTACGGCGGCGGTTCAGTCAAGAAAAACGGTATCTATGACGCGGTCGTCGGGATACTCAAAGAGAACGGCAAGACGATCGTCGAGGACGCGGGCGTGATGCCCAACCCGACCGTTGACAAGCTGCGCGAGGGTGTACGGCTCGCACGTGAAAACAACGTCGATTTCCTTCTTGCGGTTGGCGGCGGCTCCTGCTGCGATTATGCGAAGGCGGTATCCGTTTCCGTCAACTGTGACGACGATCCGTGGGAGAAGTATTATATCCGCTTTGAGAAGCCTGACTGCGCAATTATCCCCGTCGGCTGTATCCTGACAATGGCGGGCACCGGCTCCGAGATGAACGGCGGCTCGGTCATCACCAACCACGAGCAAAAGCTCAAGATCGGTCACGTCTTCGGCGAGGATGTCATGCCGAAGTTCTCCATCCTCAATCCGAAGTTCACCATGAGCCTTCCCAAGCGCCAGATGGTCGCCGGTATCTATGACGTCTTCAACCACATCTGCGAGCAGTATTTTTCAGGCGAGGACGACAACACCTCCGATTATCTCGCCGAGGCGCTGATGAAGTCCGTCATCCACAGCTCGCTGATCGCCGTTGACAATCCGCAGGATTATGAAGCCCGTTCCAACATCATGTGGTCTGCGACATGGGCGCTGAATACGCTGATCTCGCGCGGCAAAACCACCGACTGGATGGTGCATATGCTCGGTCAGGCGGTCGGCGCGATCACCGACGCCACCCACGGCATGACATTAGCGGCGGTATCTCTGCCGTATTACAGAACCATCATGCCTTACGGACTGCCGAAGTTCGTCCGCTTTGCCAAAGAGGTCTGGGGCGTTGATCCCAAAGGCAAAACCGATGAGGATATCGCCAACGAGGGCTTAGCAGCACTGGAAAAATGGATGAGAACAATCGGTGTTGCCATGAGCCTCGGCGAATTAGGCGTGACCGAGGACATGATCGAAGCGATCGCCGACGCGACCATCATTCTCGACGGCGGCTATAAAGTATTCACTCGTGACGATGTAGTAAAAGTATTAAAAGCGAGTCTTTAAGGAGGACATTATGAGCAAAAAGTTAGTAGCATACTTTTCCGCAAGCGGAACCACCGCGAAAGTCGCCAAAGATCTGGCGGCAGCCGCAGGAGCAGATCTCTACGAAATAAAGCCCGCCGTACCGTACAGCAGAGCAGACCTGAACTGGCACGATAAGCAAAGCCGCAGCTCAGTCGAAATGCGCGACAAAAGCTCCCGGCCCGCGCTCGACGATACCGGCGCAAACATCGCCGCTTACGATACCATCTTCATCGGCTTCCCGATCTGGTGGTATATCGCGCCGACGATCATCAACACCTTCCTCGAAGCCTACGATTTCAGCGGCAAGAGAATCGTGCTGTTTGCAACCTCCGGCGGCTCCGGTTTCGGCAAGGCTGTTGCTTCGCTACAGCCCAGTGCGCCAAAAGCCGAGATCATTGCAGGCGAGATACTGAACGGGAATCCCGACAAAAAGAAGCTCAAAGCATTTGCAGACAAATATTGATCCATCAACAAAAGTGAGGCAGGGCGCGTCGGGGACCCCATTTTCATCAAGTCCCGCCCTACAGCACAAAAACTCCCTACCCCGACGGGGGATTACAAATACTACCCAAACCAAATGGTTTTTAACAAACTGTTGAACGCACTGAAAATCAGTAACTAATATTTGATATGAAAAAATCCGCTCACAGGTTGTGGGCGGATACTTTTCATAAGCACCATTTCAAGCAAGAGGCTTACACTTAAACGGCAATACTCTTATCGGTCTGATAAACATCATCACCGATACAAAAATCGAGCTTGCCGTCACCTCGGTCTACTGCCTTG
>CADBOO010000042.1 GCA_902796225.1 uncultured Ruminococcus sp. | reverse complement strand
TAAACCCTATCCGAAGCAACACCGTGGAGGGACATACAGCTTGCTCGGCTGTCCCGCGGAGGTGGCACCGAGCCGTCGCGGCAACGCACGGCCAAGATAGATGACTGCCGAATACAGAACCCGGCTTATAGATTTACTCATAGCTCCCCGTTTTTTCGGGGAGCTGCTTTTATATTGAGAAAGATAACAGCTTTTTTCATGATTAAAAGTGACTGAAAAGCTTTTTTGAACAGATTTCTTGTAATCTTTTCAAAAAACTCGTATCACTATATATAGTATGCCTCGAATTGTCAACAACAAGAGAGGTGTAAATATTTACAAATTCTGTCATATTTTTCTGTTAAATAATTAAAGGCTTGTAACAAAAATCAGAAAAAAGTATCAATTTTTTAAATTTTCTTACAAAAAAGACTTGTTTTTTTTCGAATAACGTATTATAATACAGGTACATTAGCTTTCTGCGTTTAAAGAATTTCGATCAGGAATTATTTAAAAGAATTTTATCAAACTAAGTCAGGATAGATTTGAGGAGTTAGACATGAGATTACGTAAACAGGAATTAGGGGATCGTAACCTGGTAGGCGCTCGTGTAGAGGCCGCACGCAAGAAAAAAGGAATGAAACAAAAAGAACTGCTGGCTCAGCTGCAGGTCAACGGCGTCGATATGAACGCTTCCGGCCTTTCCAAGCTTGAGGGTCAAATCAGATTCGTAACCGACGTAGAGCTTGTCGCTCTCGCCGATATCCTCGAGGTTTCCGTGGACTTCCTCCTCGGTCGCGCCTCACAGTAAATTAGGAGTTTTCCAAGCATTTTGGTTTCTGTTTTTGTTCAGACGGCAGGGTCTTCGGACCCTGCCGTTTGGACTTTTTTCTTTATTTCAAACTGCTCTTTTCTTATAATGATAGAGCGTCGGTTCTTTATGAAACAACTATTTCCATAAATATTCCTCTCTTTTCCTATCATACTGAAAATAGTATGACGAAAAGCGGTGAAGAGATGAAAGCGCGTATTGCACGACATAAGAAGGAACTGATTTTTCTGGGGATCTATACCCTGATATTCCTTTTGCTGTCGCAGCTCGCGCTGTATCTGACTCCGCTGCTTATCGCGCTTGTGATCGCGATCGTCATGAAGCCCTTATACGATTATTTCAGGCGCCGATTCAATTTCCGATCCACCTTTGCCGCCACGGTGATCGCGCTGCTCATCTTCGGCGTCGTATTTGCCGTGATCGGTTTTTTGCTGTATCTCATATTCCGACAGGCGGTCAGCCTTTTTGACAGCTATGGATATCTTTTTGACGGCCTGCTTGCCACTGAGAATCTGCCCGAACAGATCCGTCGTGTGCTGATGTCCGGCGACCTGATGGGCGCTGTTACCGATGTAGCGGCGACGCTGTTTCAGCTGATCCCGCTTATCATCATCTTCGTCGTCATCACCTTCGCGCTGACGGTATGGCTGCTCCATCACATGAGCGATTTGAAAGCGCAGCTGCTGAAGAGGGCGGGGGATGATCGCCGCGAAACGCTCTCAAGGGTCTTCACGGTCGGCTATGCGCTGATCCGCAGATTCATCCGCTCCTATCTGATCCTCTATCTGATCACCTTTGTCGAGGCGGCGTTCATCTTCTATCTCACAGGCGTAGAATACCCGCTGCCGTTCGCGCTGATCACCGCCGTCGCCGATATCCTTCCGATCCTCGGCCCGGGTATCGTATTTATCCCGTTCGGGATTGCTTTTATTCTTCAGGGGAATTATTTTTCCGGTATCATCATTCTGATCTATTTCATCCTGACCGGCGTGCTGCGCCAGATCATGGAGCCGAAGATCGTCTCCGACAGCGTCAAGATCCACCCGCTGATCGTGATGGCAGGCGTCTATCTATCCGTCGCGTCGATGAACCTCTGGGTGTTGTTCTATGTGCTGATCCTGTCATTACTCTATAAGGTGCTGTTGATTTCCGGCGTATTCGAATCCCGACAAACGGCGAAGTGCGAATAACCCTTGCTATTTTCTGAAATCATAGTATAATATATGTATACTGCCATCATATGGCTTTCGGAGGCGTCTATGAAACAAACTATGCAAGACTTTTTCAGATCCATCAACGGCAAGCGAATCGCCCTGATCGGTATGGGCCGCAGTCATTTGCCGTTGATTTCACTGTTTACCAAATACGGCGCACAGATCATCGCCTGTGATAAACGCGACCGCGACGCTCTCGGCGAGATCGCCGATCAAGCGGAGTCCGACGGCGCGATCCTGTCTCTCGGCGAGCATTATCTGGACGACCTTGACGTTGATATCGCCCTGCGGACGCCCGGGATGCGTTTCTGGTGCGATGAACTGAACGCCCTTCGTGATAAAGGCGTCGAGATCTCATCCGAGATGGAGATCTTTTTCCGCATCTGTCCGTGCCGAATCATCGGTATCACCGGATCGGACGGCAAGACCACGACCACTTCCGTCATCGCCGAAATGCTCAAAGCCCAGGGCTATACCGTCCACCTCGGCGGCAATATCGGCAAGCCCCTCCTGCCGGAGATCGAGACCATCCGTCCCGATGATATCGCAGTCGTCGAGCTGAGCTCCTTCCAGCTCATTTCCATGCGCATGAGCCCCGATATCGCGGTCGTCACCAATCTCCAGCCCAACCACCTCGATATCCATAAGGATATGCAGGAGTACATAGACTCGAAGAAGAATATAATTCTATATCAGAATAATAACGAAAAAGCCGTCCTCAATCTCGACAATGAGATCACACGCTCCTTTGCATCGGAGTGTCAGGGAAAGGTCGACTTTTTCTCCCGCAATTCGACCGTCGAAAACGGCGCATATCTCTGCGATAACACCGTTATTTATGCCGAAAACGGCGAAAAAACCGAGGTGCTGGATATCCGCGATATCCGCATCCCCGGCATGCATAATGTTGAGAATTACATGACCGCGATCTGCGCCGTTTGGGGGATCGTCAGCCTTGAGAATATTCGCAAGGTCGCCCGTGAATTCAGCGGCGTAGAGCATCGCGCAGAGTTCGTCCGCGAGCTTGACGGCGTAAAGTATTACAACGATTCCATCGCTTCCAGCCCGACCCGCACCGCCAGCGGCACCCTGTCGCTTTATGACTTCAAGATCATCCTGATCGCGGGCGGCTATGATAAGCACCTCGACTATACAGAACTGGGCGATATCATCTGCAAAAAGGTCAGGATCGCGATCCTGATGGGTGCGACTGCCGACAAGATCGAAACCGCGATCAGACAGTCTGCGGATTATGCCGAAAACAATCCCGTGATCATCCGCGTCGCAAACATGGATGAAGCGGTCGCTGCGGCGCATGAAAACGCCGTCGCAGGCGATATTGTTTCGATGTCGCCCGCATCCGCCAGCTTCGATCTGTACAAAGACTTTGACGCGCGCGGCAAGCATTTCAAGGCGCTGGTCAACGCGTTAGTCTGATACCCGATTCATTCTTTATCAAGGAGCAGAATCATGATCCGCCCCGCAACCGCAGAAGATTTTAACAGGATCACCGCGACCGATCCGTTTTTTACCCGCATCCTCTCGCTGTACGAAAGCTACGGCGAGGGGCTTGATTTTGTCGCGTTCTGGATACAGGAAACCGACGGCGAACGCACCGCTGCGATCTCACGCTTTGAGGACAAATTCAGCCTGTGGCTGACGGACGCATCCGACCCTGAGGAGATCGCTGCCTTTATCCGCTTCCAGAGCGCCGGGAGCTGTCTGTACAACGCCGCATTTTCGCTCGGTTTTTCTGATGATTCACCCAGTGTCAGCGGACAGATTCTGGAGTACACCGGAGAGGATTATATTTCTGATATAGAAATATACGAGCCGGATTTCAGGACGCTGTACGACCTGCTCAAAGTGTGCGAAAGCCCGGTCTTCATCGTACCGGAATACCTGCTGTTTTTGTCGGATGTGACCCATCGGAAAAACCGGGGAAAACTGCATTTGACAGCGACGGCGATCGACGGTGCTTTGGCGTCGTCAGTGATGACGGTATCCGAGACCGGACACGCCGTGATCCTCGGCGCGGTCGCAACGCATCCCGACTATCGCCGCCGCGGATTGTCCCGCGCGCTGGTGCGCACTGTCGCGACACGGCTCAGGGGAGAGGGCAGACGCGTTTTTGTCCTCAGCGCGAGCGAACAAAACACCGAATTCTATCAACATTCCGGCTTTTCGATCATAGCCGGTTTCAAGGAGATTTTTCAAGCATGAACCCGTTTTTTCAGTTTAGCGAAACCATTGAAAGCGCCGCCGATAAAGCGCTCGAGCTGTGCGCCGATCACTTTGCCGAGATTGAGAGGATCAAGGAGTATAATCAGCAGAAAATGCTCAAGGCGTTCCAGCAGTACGGCGTGAGCGAGAGCATGTTCTCAGGCTCGACCGGCTACGGCTATGACGACCGCGGACGCGATACGCTCGACAAGATCTATGCCTTTGTGTTTGACGCCGAGGATGCGCTCGCCCGCCACAATTTCATGAGCGGAACGCATACCCTGACGGTCGCGCTGTTCGGGATGCTCCGCCCCGGCGATCTGATGCTCAGTGTCACCGGCACGCCCTACGATACCATCCAGCCGGTTATCGGCATCACCGAATGCAGCGGCTCTTTAAAGGATTTCGGCGTGAAATACAGCGAGGTCGCGCTCAAACCCGACGGGACCGTCGATCTCGAAGCCGTCAAAAAAACGGTTGCCGAACAGCAGCCTAAAATGGTCTATATCCAGCGTTCCAAGGGCTATGCAAACCGTCCTTCGCTGCGCGTCAAAGAAATCAAGGCGATCTGCGACGCCGTCAAGCCTGTCTCGCCCGACACCGTCATCATGCTCGATAACTGCTACGGCGAATTCACAGAGTATGAATCCCCGTTGACGGTCGGCGTGGATATCATGGCGGGTTCGATGATTAAGAACGCCGGCGGCGGCATCGCCCCGACAGGCGGTTATATCGCCGGCAGAGCGGATCTCGTCGAGCTTTGCTCCTATCGGCTCAGCTCACCGGGAACAGGCCGCGAACTCGGCTGTACATTAGGCGTTCTGCGCGAGATGTACATGGGTGCGTTCCATGCTCCTGCCGTGACCGCAGAGGCGATCAAGTCCGCCGTGTTCGCATCCGCGCTGTTCGAGATCCTCGGCTACGACGTCGAGCCGTCCTATAAGACGAAGCGCGGCGATATTATCGACGTGATCACGCTCGGTTCACCCGAAAAGCTGTGCGCGTTCTGCCGCGGGATCCAGGCGGGATCGCCGATCGACAGCTTTGCCACGCCTACTCCCGCGCCGATGCCCGGTTACGAGAGCGACGTCATCATGGCGGCGGGCGCGTTCACCCTCGGCTCGTCCATAGAGATGTCCGCCGACGGCCCGCTGAGAGAACCTTACGCCGTCTATCTGCAGGGAGGACTCTCCTTCGCTACAGCAAAGGTCAGCATCATGCTCGCCGCACAGGAGGTCGAGAGGCTGGGTGATCAGAATTTAGAAATGAGAAATTAGGAATTTATTCCGATTTCTCTCGAAAAAAAGCAGGTGCTGACAATGAATGATCAGCATCTGCTTAATTCTTATATAGAAATATTATTTTCTCAGCCTTTTAAAGAATTCGCTCATCAAAGCGGCGCATTCTGCTTCCATGACGCCGCCTTCGCAAGCGGGGTGGTAGCCGTATTCCAGCTCTAAGATGTTCGCGACCGAACCGCAGCAGCCGTTTTTTGCGTCAAACGCGCCGAAATAGACCTGCGGGATACGCGCGTTGACGATCGCGCCCGCGCACATCGGACACGGCTCTAAGGTGACATACAATTCGCATTCCCACAGCCGCCATCCGCCCAGTGTTTTGCAGGCGTCGTTGATCGCTTCTATCTCTGCATGAAACAATGCATTTTTCCCTTTTTCGCGGCGATTCCTGCCTTTGCCGACGATTTCGTCTTTTCGGACGACGACCGCGCCGACAGGTACCTCGCCGTCGTCAAACGCTTCTCTTGCCAGCGCGAGAGCCGCTTTCATATATTCCGTGTTAATTTCCGCTCACACCCCATGCGACAAGATACGGCTGTATGATCTGATAAATCGCATACATGATCATCAGCACTGCGTAGCAGATCATAAACGGCGATCCTGCCGTAGTTTTCAGCTTTTTGCGATAGGGAATACCGTCGTCGGCGCCCTTCAGCCGGAAGAATCCCTCATCCTCTTTTGCGAATTTTCGGATAAACACCAGCGCGAGTCCGCAGGTGACCGCTATGATCGCTCCGTAGCAGAGGTTGACCATTCCGGTGGAAAGCACCTTGTATTGGTACAGCAGATCAAAGGTGACCGACAGTGCGTTGTTCAGAAAATGCACGATGATCGACGGCAGTATCGAGTTGGTCTTGATCACGAGAAATCCGAACATCAGTCCGCAGCAGAAGGTAAAGGGGATCTGGACAAAGTTGCCGTGCATCAGCGCGAAAGCCGCAGAGGATACCACGAGCGCCAGACCGTCCGAGTATTTTCTCAGCGAACCCATCACTACGCCGCGGAATGCGAATTCTTCGGCGAACGCCGGCGTCACGGCGACGACCAGATAGTACAGCAGGATGGAAGGCAGCGTGTCTCCGAAGCTGATGCTGCCGCCCGAGTTTGACAGCCCGAACAGTCCGAAAACTTCCGTCAGCAGATTCGGTGCGATGTTGCTTGTCAGCGAGACCGCGATACCGATCGTGCACAGCATAAAAAGCTTTTTTGGGCCGATCTTTTCAATGGGAAACAGTGCGGAAAAGCTGCGCTTTTCCAGCAGCACATAGATAAGGCACACTGCAAAAAACAGTATGACGGACAGCAATCCGTTGAACAGCATCGTAGGGATATCGCTTTCGCTGAAAAACGCGATAAACCCTTCTTTGTCGGCGCTTTTCCAGAGATCCAATACCAAATAAATCAGCATTTCGATAAAAAACATCGTCATCAACACCAGCCCGAGGCCGTTCGCTGTTTTTCTCAGATCTCTTGTGTACATATATTCGCGATATTCTTTTTCGTTTTGAGATTCCGGCACGTTATTTCTCCTATCACTTTATACACTTTTACTATCATACCACAAAAAAATTGAAAATAATTCTTGACAATCAATATAAAAGATATTATACTATACAGGACAACAAAGCAAAGCAGTAGCTTTCACCTGTGGGGTATCG
>CADBOO010000041.1 GCA_902796225.1 uncultured Ruminococcus sp. | reverse complement strand
TGGCTGCAGGTATCGTTATCTATACTAAGAAGAGAAAAGTTGACTAATTCTTCATTTTAGATATTTCCTGACTAAAAATTATGCGAGCCCCCCTTCCCGTGAAGGGGGGTTCGTATTTGTATGGAAAACGGTTCAGAATCAAGGAGCGTGGGATAATCGGAACGGCTCTCCTGTGATTTTTCCGTATTTTTCAGCATCTGTTACCGGATGATCACTTCGTCTGGAGGACAAAATTATTATGAAAACGGAGTCGCGGTCACGAAATGTTTACAATTTTATGCTTGCTATTGACACGCGGATACGATATAATGTAAATGTAAAAATCTATGTCGGAGGGAAATGTATGAAAAGAGTTCTTTCGATGATACTGATAGCGGCGCTGCTGCTGACCGTTATGATGGTCGGCGTTGTATCTGCCTCGGCGCAGGCTTTTGATACCGCTATCGTTATCGGCAATACGACGTATGTCGCCGATATCGGCGAAACATTTACTTATACCGTCAAAGTGACGTCCGCAAAGGCAGTTTCTGCCGGTCAGGTCGAGATCCCTGTCGATTTCACGTATCTCTCCGGCGACGCGCAGGATGATCTGTATGCTGAGATCGACGATATCGCTCCCGTTATCCACGATACTGCTCAGATTTTCCGCTTTGACGAGGCTTCTGCTTCCGGCCTGACAGGATATGTTGTGAACTTTGCCTCTGACAGCGATTATGATTTTACGGGCGGCAAAGCACTGATCACACTGAAATTCACCGTTTTGAAGGCGGGCACCATCCATATGAACCCGACTTTCCGCGAGTTCCTTGACGACAACTCCGGCGAGCTTGTCTCTGTTGACGGCGCTGTCATCGACGCAGGTTTCAGCACATCAGTCGCTGTCGATCTGCCGAAAAACAACTCGAATGCATTCAAAACGCCCAGAATCAGTTCGATCACCTCTGTTTCCAACGGCCTGAGGATCGAGTGGAACGCGATAGAAGGCGCGCCGAAGTACCGTTTATTGCGCAACAACGGTTCCTGGGTAAATATTGCTGACTTGACAGGCACCTCTTATGTCGATACCAACGTCGTTTCCGGCGAATCCTATCTGTATACCGTCCGCGTGATCAACGAGAATGGCGATTCTAGGAGCAATTTTGTCAATTGCGGATGGAGCGCGACCTATATCGCCCAGCCTGCCATTACGTCATTTGAGAGCGTAAACGCAGGTCTGACGATGAGATGGGCGGCTGTTAACGGCTCTCCGGGCTATCGTATCTACCGCAAATCCGGCGGCGGTTGGATTGGCATCGGCGACGTCAACGGATGCACGTTCACCGATGCAGGCGTTGTCCCCGGCACCAGCTATACCTACACGATCTGCTGTCTGGATCGCAAGGGCAGAGAGATCAGCAGCCACAGCAATACCGGATTTACCTCTTATTATCTGGGCGCTCCGGTGCTGACCGGCGTTTCTAACGGCAACGGCATTGTCACCGTTACCTGGAATAAGATGAACGGCGCTGCAAGATACCGCGTTTTCCGCAAGAACGTCGATGAAAACACCGGCTGGTTCGATATCGGCGATACAACCGAGCTGTCATTCAACGATAAGGTCGTCACTTCCGGCAAGACCTATACCTATACCGTTCGCTGTGTTACTGCCAACGGTTCTGCGTATGCATCTCCCTTCGATTCGACCGGTCTGACGATCACCTATATCGCTCAGCCTTCGATCACCAAGCTCACCAGCGTCAACGGCGGCGTTTCCATCACCATCGGCAAGGTCAACGGCGCGGCGAAATATCGTATCTATAAGAAAAACAGCAAGGGTTGGGCAAAGCTGGTCGATACGGCATCGCTGACCTATACCGATAAATCCGTGAAGGCGGGTACTGCGTACTACTATAGCGTGCGCTGCCTGAACGCCGATTCGTCTGCGTTCACCTCCAGCTACAACACCACCGGCTGGAAGATCACCTATATCGCTCCGCCGACGCCCAAGACCGTCGCGAATGTCTACGGCGGCGTCAAGTTCACATGGGCAAAATCCGCCGGCGCGGCAAAATACCGCGTCTACCGCAGGGTCGGTAAGGGCAGCTGGGTGAACCTCGGCTATACCGCGAACCTGTACTGGGTCGATAAAAAGGCGGCTTCCGGCACCACCTATACCTACACCGTCTGCGCGGTCAACGCTGCCGGCAAGGTTGTGACCTCCGGCTACAACGCCACCGGCAAGTCGATCAAGTATATCGCCGCTCCGGGACTGAAATCGGTCGCGAAGTCCGGCAAAACGGTAAAATTTGTCTGGACAAAGCCTAAGGGCGCAGTCAAATTCCGCGTCTATCGCAAGACAGGCAAAGGAAAATGGGTGAACCTCGGCTATACCGCGGCTACCTCATGGACCGATAAGTCCGTCAAATCCGGCTACAAGTATACCTACACCGTATGCTGTGTATCCGCGAACGGCAAGGTTGTTCAGTCGGCATACAATCCCACCGGCAAAGCGATCACCTACAGATAAAGCATCAAATAAACCATTCGGCTCCGCCTTCGGGCGGAGCTTTTTTTCGGATATCGGGTGTGAGGGAAACACGAGTTGATTTGCATAGAACAGCGCCGGTTTACTCAGAGTGCATCCACGCTTTCATTCCCGCAAAAAAATGACAAAAAGGTTGCAACACTTTTCCTGAATCACGGCACTATCCTATTGAAAGGGGATGATATCGGCTTAAAATGCGGTCTGCAGACCCAAAGCTCGTCCCGATAAAAGGGTTACAATTTGTCATATTCATCCACAATTTACAATTTGTTTATTGAATTCATTGTACAGTTGTATTATAATACATACTGTATTTGAATATAGACCCGAAAGGATGAGTCCCAATGAAGAAGTTATTATCAATGCTTTGTGTACTGGCTGTGGTTGTCGGTATCCTTGCGATCGGTATCGTCAGCGCGTCCGCCGACGTTCCGACTACCGTGCTGGATGTTAAATCCGGCGACAAGGTCACCTACAAACTCTCGCTCAGCGGCGTACCCGAGAAGATCGTAGGCTGCGATTTTTCCGTTTACTACGATTCTTCGGCGTTCAAACTCGATTCGGTTGCGGATTTTAACGACAGCACCAACGCTGAGGACTGGTCGGCTACCATCAATCCCGATCTCGACGGCGAGGTCCGCGGCAACTGGTCCATCCTCAAGGGCGTTAGCTTTTCCAAAAAGCGCAATATCGTTACCCTGAATCTGACGGCGACTAAGGACGCCAAGGCGCATATCTCCTATTTTGTGCGCTATATGTACGACAATACCGTTTTTGACTCCGACGAAAGACCCCAGATCGACCAGTATATGTTCACCTGTGACATTACCAAAAACGGCGAAGCTGTCGTACAAGACGCTCAGCCCGAGCTGAATGTCGAGGAAGAACAGCCCAACGGTCTCTTTGAGAATTCCAGAACCGGTAAGAGCGAAGACGCCGACAAGGCATTGACAGGCGACAGCATCAAAGCAAACGGCGGCGCACTTGACGATGCAGGTTCCGGCTCCGGTTCGGGCAGCGGTTCCGGCAACAACAGCGGCAATCAATCCGGCAACAATAACGGCAATAATTCCGGCAACGGCTCCGGCAGCGGCTCGGGGAACAACTCCGGCAACGGCGGTAATTCCGGCAGCACGACTGCCAACGGCGCAGGCAGCGCCGACAAGAACGCCGCTTCCGAAGGCAGCACCCTCAGCGGACAGAAGGCAAATACGCCGAACACATCCGCAACAGAAGTCGAAGAAGAAGACGAGACCGACGCCGACGGTAATGTGGTCGCAAAGAGCAACAGCGATTCGGATTCCGGCGACAAGAAGGACAGCGGTTCTTCGTCCGGACTGATGTGGTTCATCATCATAGCTGTGATCGTGATCGCGGGCGGTTGTATCGCATACGTCGTCGTCAAGGGCAAGAAAAAGCCCGAAGACGAGAGCGCCAACTGATCCAAAGGCGACGACGGGATAACCGGCGTAAGCCGCAGTATCCCGCTTCGGAGGAACAACCATGAAGAAATTGTTGGCTTTGGTGATCATCGCTTTGACGATGGTTCTTATGCTCGGCGTCATGTCGGCAGCGGCAGCGCCGTCTGCCATCGGCAATACCACAGATCCCGCCGATACCGTGATCAGCGCCGGCGACAATGCAAATAAAGCCGACGGATCCGCCGAGATTCACGAGGACGGCATCGTCGAAGAGGAAGATATGGTGATCGATCTCCAACTGGTGACGACGTTGGTGATCAGTATCTGCTCGGTTCTGACTGTCGGTGTGATCGCAGCGGTCGTGTACCTCGGCAACAAGAATCGCGGATAACAAAAAATTAACCGATGTTAAGAAACTGTGATTCTATTTTGTTAAAAATGCTACAAAAGAATTATAAAAGTTTGTACATTTTTAAACGCATATTTGTCCAAAAATTATTGAATTTTTAATTCTTTTGCGGTATAATAATTAATACTAAGGAGGCGTATGCCCTAACGCAGGAGCAATCCTGTCAGATGTATCGCGGCGTACCTCTTACAGTAAATTCCAGTATTGAATATGGAGGAGATTATTATGTTCAAGAAATTTGTGAGCCTTGCTATCATCCTCATGTTAGTGATGAGCATGGCAGCAGTCGCTGTTTCTGCCGCACAGGTAGAGATCGGCGAGAACGCCGCTGATACACCCGCCGAAGTCGGCGCGGAAGGCGGCGCTGATACCGGCGCTGACAGCGGCGCGGACACAGGTGCAGACGGCGGTTCCGATACAGGCGCCGGCGGCTCTACCGTCAGTTTTGATCCCAGCGCTTGCGGCTGGAACAACTACACCATCATCATGGTTTACTGCTATTGTCCCGAAGACGGCAGCGTTCAGATCGACTGGGCTGCTAAGAAAAAGGGCGGCATGACCAAGAACGACGACGGTACATGGACCTATGACTTTGCTGCGAAGGGTATCGCTCTTGACGCCAGCAAAGAGTACAGCCTGATCTTCAACGCCGACACAGGCGTTCAGACCCACGACCTGCTCTTCAACACCACTCTGTATGGTGATACCGCGATCGGTGAGGCTACTCAGGTTGAGAATCCTGCCGACTCCAACAAGAAGTCCAATATCGCTCGTTGGAAGAGCGGTAAGCTGGGCCCGGCTCTCTGCATCACCTCTACCGGTGAAGTAGTCGGCGAAAAGGTTCCCGCATATACAACTGCTTATAAGATGTTCGTAGGCTTCCTTGCCGATACCGGTAAGAGCGGTCTGCAGAACGCGCTGAACTATTCCGGCGGCAAGTCTGCTCAGGAAGTTATCGATTCCACAGCTGCGAAGCTCGGCCTGCAGAAGGGCGACGTTGAGGCTGCGATCGCCGAGGCTGCGAAGCCCGACGGCAACAGAACCGACAGCTATGACTGGAGCAAGGATTGGGATGCTTCCAAGTCTTCTCTGCCTGACGGTACGAATGATGACGTTCATGAGAATAAAGACAGCGGCAAGAAGGATGACGGCGGCAGCGGTTCCGGCAGCGGTTCCGGCAGCGGCTCTGAGGGCGGCAGCGGCTCCGAGGGCGGCAGCGGCTCCGAGGGCGGCAGCGGCTCCGAGGGCGGCAACGGTTCCGGCAGCGGTTCCGGCAGCGGCAGCGGTTCCGGCAGCGGCAGCGGTTCCGGCAGCGGCGCATCCGGCGGCAGCAGCGGCGGCAGCGGCGGTGCAAGCGGCAGCGGCAGCGGTTCTGCAACCGGTCAGGATACAACCGTTCTGTTCATCATGCTCGGCGTTATGGTAGCTGCAGCAGGCGTTATCTTCTTTGTTCGCAAGAAGACCCGCGCTTAATCGGTTAAACCTGGTTTATACATAAAACGCAAGGCTTCACCTTCGGGTGAAGCCTTTTTTTGTTAGCAGAGTCAGTTCTGCCGCGGCTGGTTTTTGTATGTATCGCCTGTTTGCAGTTTCGGGAACGGCGATCGATTCCGCAGATGCTCCGTTTTTTTCAAAAAAGCCTTGCATTCCTGCGCCGATGATGTATGCTTATAGTGAACTGATATCAAGCGATCCGTTGGCATACGGACAGATCGTTATCGCGTCCTGCGCATTTGAAGCGGATCGTCTGCAGATGAAGGTTAAGGAGGGATCATCGTGAGCATGATCAGGGTCGAACACCTTTCCCGTGATTACGGCGGCGGTAAAGGGGTTTTCGACGTATCGTTCTCGATCAGACAGGGCGAGACTTTCGGCTTTCTCGGTCCGAACGGAGCGGGCAAAACCACGACGATTCGGCATTTGATGGGCTTTTTGCGTCCGCAGTCCGGCAAATGCTTCATCAATGATATGGATTGTTGGGAAAAACGCGATCGGATCCAGTCGGATCTGGGCTACGTCCCCGGCGAGATCAGCTTTTTTGATGATATGACCGGTACGGAATATCTCAGCTTCATGGAAAAATACCGCAGGATCGGTTCCGACAGCCGCAAAAAAGAGCTGTTGGATTTCTTTGAGCTGGATCCCGCCGGCAGGATCAAAAAAATGAGCAAGGGTATGAAGCAAAAGCTGGGGCTTGTCAGCGCGATGATGCACGACCCGCAGATCCTGATCTTTGACGAACCGACCTCCGGACTGGATCCGCTGATGCAGAGCAAATTCGTCGAGCTGGTCAATCACGAGAGGGAACAGGGCAAGACGATTCTGATGTCCAGCCATATGTTTGAAGAGGTCGAGCGCACCTGCGACCATGTCGGGATCATCCGCAGCGGCAGGATGATCGCCGTTGAAACGGTTGAGGCGCTCAGAGAGCGCCATGTGCGCGCATATACCGTGACGCTGAGCGATCCGGCGACAGCCAGGGCGTTTGCGAAGGATTTCGGAGGAAAACAGGACGACTGCAGGGTGACGGTGTCCACCCGACAAAGCCTCGAGGAGATCTTTATGAGCTATTACGGAGGTGAGAAGGATGCTTAACGCGACCCTGTATCTGCGCGGAATGAAGCGCAGCGTCAAGCTGCTGATCGTGCTGTGCGCCGTGACGACGATGTACGTCTGGATCATCATCAGCATGTTTGAGCCTCAGATGGCAAAAATGCTGGACGGCTATGTCGATCTCATGCCGGAGCTGATGTCGTCGATGGGAATGGTCGCCGGCGCGACGACGCTGATCGGCTTTATCTGCTCCTATCTGTACGGATTTGTACTGCTGGTCATCCCGATGCTGTTTTGTATCATCGAGGGAAACGCGCTGGTCGCGAAGCAGGTCGACGACAATTCGATGACGTCGCTGCTGGCGGCTCCGCTGAAGCGCAGAACGATCATACTCACCCAGCTGTGCGTGATGATCAGCGGGATCCTGATCATCGATATCTACACCACCGTGCTGGAATTGATCTGTGCGAACCACTATTTTCCGGGCGAGCTGGATGCGGGCGAACTGCTTTTGCTGAATGTCGGACTGCTGGCGCTGCATCTGTTCATCGGCGGAGTCTGCTTTACCGCGTCATGCCTGTTTTCTGAAGTGAAGTACAGCCTCGCGTTCGGCGCGGGGATCCCCATCCTGATGTTTGTGCTGAAAATGCTCGCGAATATGGGCGGGAATGCGGAAAATGTCAAATACGCGACCTTTTTCTCGCTGTTTCAGCCGAACGAGATCGCTGCGGGCGATCACGGCGCGCTTGTCTGCGTCGCGGTCATGTTCGTCGGCGCGATCCTGCTTTACGGCGCAGGATGTACGGTGTTCTGCAAAAAAGATCTGCATATTTAGCATCGATCCAATCAAAAAACCACTATGGATTTTTCGTCCATAGTGGTTCGTTTTTTATCGGGATGCTTTTGGCGGGGCGTCGGCGGATCGATAAATGTCGATCGGCGCCGGAAACTCAGGATCTGCGCAGCTTTTTCGATGCGATGCAGACGCCTGCCGCGGCTGCCAGTACCGTCAGGATGACGATGGGCGTCACAGCGGCGCCGGTCTGCGGGCTTTTGGGCGTGTCGGGCGATACCGTTTCGGCAGAAGTGGGAGCCTCGACAGGAGGCGCGTCATCGGGGAGAGAGGACTTTTCTCTGTCCCATTTGACGTCAACACCGTTTTCGTCAATCGCCTTTTCAACGTCGCTGCGGGTCATCCCGAGCGCGTTGCCGAGATCGTCCAGCAGCTGTTGATCGGTTTTGCCGGAGTAGATACGGGCGTTCTGCAGGGTGTTGTGCAGGAAGTTGACGAAAAGCTCATACGGCGTGGTGGAGGCGGGGCAGCAGGTGCCGACAACGTTGCCGATCGAGGTAATCTGCAGCTCGGGGCCGTAGACCGTCGCGTCGACGCCGTCTTCCCAGAATGCCGCCTGGGTCGTTTTGTGGCTGTCTTCCGGATTTTCGTAGATCGTTCCCTCACAGGAGGCGGTCTTGCCGAAGCACTCGGTGCTGAAGATCAGGTTATAGGTTTGCTGGGCAGTGGCTCCGTCCTTGATCGCGTAAAAGATCACGCCATACTGCTTGCCTTCACGGAGCGTCAGTTTAGCCGCGTCAAAATCATAGTACCATTTGCCGTCGGAAGCTTTTGAACCCTTCTGTTTCTTTTCGCCCCAAAAATAGCCGTTGAACGCGTCGTCGTCGATCTCCCAGACATGGAAGCCGATCGCATCAAAGTCCTCCCAGCCGGAGCCGGTCGGATCGAAAAAGATGACGTTCGCGTTCGGAGAGGGGTCGGCATTTCCTTCGGTCGCTGATTCGGTGACTGCTTCTGTCGCCGCTTCAGTCGCGGCGTCGGTATCGGCGGCGCTTGCGGCGATCATAGAGACGGCGAGCGTTCCGATCAGGAGCAGGGCGACCAGAATGAGACTTGTTGCTTTTTTGAACATCTGAATTCCTCCGTTTCTGTTGACTGCATGATCTGTTTGTGTCTGTTTGCCGTTATTATACCGCAAAAGAATTAAAAATTCAATAGAAATCACAGTATTTGTCGACTGAGCCGGCAAAAAACAGGGTCGGTCGGCGACAGGGGGTATCGGGATACAAAAAAGCTCCGCCGGTATGACGGAGCTTTTGAATTCATTTCAGGTTTATCTGATCGATGCTATCCGATCAAGTGCGGGTCTTCTTGCGAACGAAGAAGATAACGCCTGCCGCAGCTACCATAACGCCGAGCATGATGAACAGAACGGTCGTATCCTGACCGGTTGCTGAGCCGCTGCCGCTGCCGGAGGGACCGCCGCTGCCGCCGCTGCTGCCGCCGGATGCGCCGCCGCTTGCACCTGCGCCGCTGCCGGAACCGCTGCCGGAACCATCGCCGCTGCCGCTGCCGGAACCGCTGCCGGAACCATCGCCGCTGCCTGAGCCGCTGTCGCCGCTGCCGCTGTCGCCGCTGCCGCTGTCGCCGCTGCCTGAGCCGCTGCCGCTGTCGCCGCTGCCGCTCGAGCTGTCGTCCTTCTTACCGTCGCCCTGGGTATGAGCGCTTTCGTCGGTACCGTCGGGCAGAGAGGATTTGCTCTCGTCCCAATCCTTGCTCCAGTCATGAGAATCGGTCCTGTCGTCTGCGGGTTTTGCCGCTTCGGCAAGCGCCTGCTTGACGTCGCCCTTCTTCAGACCGAGAGCAGATGCGGTCTCGTCGATGATCTCCTGAGCGCTTTTGCCGTTTGAATAGTTCAGTGCGTTCTGCAGGCCGTCTTTGCCCATAGAAGCAAGGAACTTGACGAACATCTTATAGGGAGAGGTGTAGGCGGGAACGGTCTCGCCGACGATATGTCCCAAAGAGGTGATCGCCTTCATCGGGCCGAGTGTCTTGTTGTTGGTCCAACGGACCTCTACGGATTTCTTGTTGGAGTCCGCGGTGTTTTCGATCAGGACGTCCTTGTTGCAATAGGCGGTATCGCCGAAGCATGTGGCATCCATCAGCAGGTCGCAGGTCTGAGAACCTGTATCTGCGTTGAAGATGATCGCGTACTGCTTGCTGGTGTCAAGGGTGATGCCCTTAGCAGAGAAATCGTAGGACCAGATATCGTTGCCTTCGTTTGTCATGCCGCCCTTTTTCTTGGCTGCCCAGTCGATCTGGATGTCGCCGGATTCGGGCTCGTAGCAATAGACCATGATGATTGTGTAGTTGTTCCAGCCGGTGGTGCTGGCGTCAAAATAGATCTTCTGACCGGAAGCTGCTGTGTCTGCACCGCCGTCTGCGCCGGTATCAGCGCCGCCGTCTGCACCGACCTCTGCGCCGCCTTCCGCGCCGACTTCGGCGGGAGTATCGGCAGCATTCTCGCTGATTTCTACCTGTGCGGCGGAAACTGCGATTGCAGCCATGCCCATGACGATCATCAGAGCGATCACAAGGCTGATTACTTTTTTGAACATTGTTTTTCCTCCTCAAATTGAATATCCAGAGGGTAACTGTTTTTGAATGATACACCTCTAAGTAAGACTATTATACTACAATCTTCTCAGAATTTCAATCATTATTTTTCTGATAACGAAAAATAGTGCCTCCCTCAAAGGAAGACACCAGATATTGTATTTTGATTGAAAAAGCGTGCGGAAAGGCAGTCACGGATCGGCGTAGACCTCGGGGCAGACCTCATGAATCTTGTCGCGCAGGAGCAGAAAATCGCGGAATGCGCCTTCCATCTGGCTTTGATTGCGCAAAAGCGCGGCGGGGTGGAGCATCGGCATCATCCAGACGCCCTTGCGGAGGGTCCACTCGCCGTGTTCGCGGGTGATACGCAGGTCGGGTTTGATGATCTTCATGCCGGCGATCCTGCCGAGGGTGACGATGATCTTCGGACGGATCAGGCGGGTCTGCTCGCGCAGCCAGCCGATACAGCTCTCCTGTTCGTCGTCCTGCGGGTCGCGGTTCATGGGCGGACGGCATTTGACGATATTTGCGATGTAGACGTTCTTTTTGCGGTCAAGATCGACGGCGTACAGCATTTTGTCGAGGAGCTGTCCGGCTCTGCCGACGAACGGCTCGCCCTGCAGATCCTCCTGTTCGCCCGGACCTTCGCCGATGAACAGGATCTTTGCGTTTTTGCTGCCGACGCCGAAGACGACGTTGTGCCGCTTTTCGCACAGGCGGCAGGCGGTACAGCTTTTGCATTTTTGTTCAAGCTCTGTCCATGTGGTCAATTTCTTCACCTTAATTCTAATAATGTGTTGCAATCGCATACGGATTGTTGTACAATGATACTGCGTAAAAAATTGATAAAGGTGGTTTTTATAATGAAAGCAATTATGGTTGAAACTTCGGCGCATCATCTGCATGTTACCGCAGAGACGTTTGCGACCCTTTACGGCGAGGGCGCGACTCTGACCAACAAAAAGGATCTGTCTCAGCCCGGTCAGTTTGCCTGTGCGGAGAAGGTCACCGTTGTCGGTACAAAGGGTGAGATCACCATGTCGATCCTCGGTCCGTTCCGTCCCGAAGATCAGGTAGAGATCTCCATGACCGAGACCCGTAAGCTGGGCGTTCAGGGCTTTATCAGAGAGTCCGGCGATCTTGCCGGTACGCCCGGATGCATCCTCAGAGGTCCCAAAGGTGAGGTCGAGATCGATCACGGCGTCATCGTTGCGCAGCGTCACGTTCATATGACGCCCGAATCCGCCGCGGAATACGGCGTCGAGGATAAAGAGATCGTCAAGGTCGCTGTCGGCGATAACGGCAGAAAGGTGATCTTTGACGACGTTATCGTCCGCGTATCGCCCAAGTATGCTCCGGCTGTACACCTCGATACCGACGAGGCGAATGCAGCAGGTCTGATGGGCACGACAGACGGATACATCGTTAAATAATCTGTATCGGTGATGTGAAAAGTCTCCTTCGAAAGAGGAGGCTTTTCTTTTTTGTGAGGAGTTAGGAGTTAGGAGTGAGGAGTTTCTCTCCGACATAGGTAAGATGGTTCATATCAAGCTCGGCGGTATTCCCCGCCGGTTCGGCGAGGGGTAATGGGCTTTTTGTGAAGAACACCACGTCGCCCAGCGGTACGCTGATATAGTGTCTGCCCTTGTTGATCGGTTCGGCGGTGATGCTGCCGTCGTGCATCCGGATCAGGTTCATGCTCTCGGGAACATATACATATCTGCCGGAGGCGTTCTGTTTGTAGACCGGCGCGATCATCAGCCGGTCGCCGACCATGAGCTGATCGTCGATCTCGCGGGCGGCGGGATCGCTCTCGTAGTCGAAGCTCAGCGGGCGGAAATACATTTCGTTGTTTTCTGCGGCGTTGAGGAACGCGTTGTAGAGGTAGGGGATCAGTCGGTAGCGCAGCGTGACGATATGGCGGAAAACCTCGGTATCGTCAAAGGCAGTCGCCTCCTGACCGCGGGTCATGATCGCGGAATGGTTGCGCATCAGCGGGGTGAAAACCGCAAAGCTCAGCCAGCGGATCAGCAGATCGCGGGTGCAGTTGCCGTTGAAGCCGCCGATATCCGATCCGGTGTACAGAAAGCCGCACATATTCAGCCCCGGCATTTGCTGCAGACTTTGGAGGATGTGACCCCACCAGCTGTGGTTGTCGCCCGTCCAGATACCGCCGAAGCGGTGGGCGCCGATATAGGAGGCGCGTGAGAACAGCAGGGTCGGCGAATCGGGGCAAAGCTCTTTGAGCGAATTCGAGGCGCTTTCGGTCATCTTGTAGCCGTAGAGATTGTGAACGTCGCTGTGGCGGAACCTGCCCTCGGGCGCGTTGTGATAAAAGCTGTCGTAATCTTCCCTTGCGTTCGACAGGCGGGTGAATACGTCCCGCGCGGCAAAAAAGCTCAGGGCGTCAAGCGTTTTGCCTTCGAAGGATCCGATCTTCTCAAAGGCGGCATTCAACGCTTTTTCGCTGTAGAACAGCGCCGGCTCGTTCATGTCGTTCCAGAAGCCGTCGATCCCCATATCGGTCAGCACCTTGTACTTGTCGCCGAACCATTTGGACGCTTCGGGGTTCAAAAAATCCGGCAGGCAGCTCATGCCCGGCCAAACGCCGACGACGAAATCTTCGCCGTTCTCGTCCTTGCAGAAATACCCGTTTTTGTGACCTTCGTCATAGACGGAGTAGCCTTCTTCGCGCTTGACGGCGGCGTCGATGATAGGGATCAAATGAATGCCGCGGGCGCGCATATCCCTGACAAAGCCTTCAAAATCGGGGTAACGGTCGCGGTTGACGGTGAAGTCCTTGAAGTTGTCAAGATAGTCGATATCGAGATAGATCATGTCCAGCGGGATACCTGCCGATTCGTGGGTGTCGGCGACTGCGGCGATATCCGAGGCGTTGACATAGCCCCAGCGGCTTTGACCGTAGCCGAATGCGAACAGCGGCGGGATATAGCTTTTGCCGATGAGGGCGCGGAACTGACGGACGATATCCTTGAGCGTGTCGCCGTCGATGACATAGACGTCCAGCGCGAGCTTTTCGGGGGCGACGGTCAGAACATCGGGATCTGTGTAGCCGATATCAAAGACCAGGCGCGCTGGATAGTCAAAGAATACGCCGAACCGGTCGTCGCCGTCGACAATCAGAAAATTATGCGCGCCGTAAAGGGAACGCTTTTCTTCGGTATGGAGAGGATCGTCGCTGCACCAGCTTTCATAGATCCAGCCGCGTTTGTTGATCCCGCGGATCGATTCGCCCAGCCCGTAAACACAGGCGTCGTCGGACAGTCGGACGGAAAACACGCCGTCTGTCAGCGTGAAGTAGGGAAGGGGTGTATCGGAAACGGGCAGTTTTTTGACCACTGCTCCCGTATCGATCATCGGAGAATAGCTGAACTTTCGGATCATATTTCCACCGCCTTGATTTTTTTCGGATTTGATGTATAATACTTATGTATACTACTATTATATCATCGAATCAAAGAGGATACAATACGCAAATGCGGATTCGGAGGCTGTTATGAGCAACAAAGTCGTTATTACCGCAGATATTACCTGCGACCTGAACAAACCGCTGGAGGAACGCTACGGGATCGTAGTGATGCCGCTGCATATCGTGATCGGCGGGGTCAGCTATGAAGACTGGGTGACGATCACCCCTGAAGAGCTGTATGAGCGTTTTTATGAAACAAAGGAGCTGCCGCATACAACGGCGGTCAGCGTCGGCGAATATATCGAGTTTTTCAAGCCGCTGGTCGAGCAGGGATATGACGTCGTGCATATCAGCCTCGGATCTAAGCTGAGCGTGACCCATCAGAGCAGCAAGCTCGCCGCCGCCGAATTCGGCGACAGGGTCTTTTCGGTGGATTCGTGCAACCTGTCGTCAGGCTCGGGACTGCTGGTCATCAAGGCGGCAGAGATGCGCGATCAGGGGATGTCTGCAAAGGAGATCTATGACGCGCTGAACGGTTTGGTGCAGAAATCCCATGCGTCTTTCGTAGTGGAGCGGCTCGACTTTTTGCACGCAGGCGGCAGATGCTCGACGATCGCGATGCTCGGCGCAAATGCGCTGGGACTGCGTCCGTCGATCGAGGTACAGAACGATAACGGCGGCGCGATGGTCGTCGGCAAAAAGTACCGCGGAAAATACGGCAAGGTGCTGCTGCAGTACATGGAGGATACCCTCAAAAAGTACGACGATATCGATACCGACCGCGTTTTCATCACCCACGCGGGCGCGGATCAGGAATATGTTGACGCCGTGTATGAGGCGCTCAAAGCGAAGAATCTCTTCAAGGAGATCCATATCACCCGCGCGTCCTGTACGATCTCGAGCCATTGCGGCCCGAATACCCTCGGCGTGCTGTTTATGACAAAATAACCCGGGAGATCGCAATGAAAAAATGTGCTGTGCTGTTGTGCGCGCTGATTCTGATGATCGCGTTTTCCGCCTGCGGCGATACGAATCACACGGATCAGACCGCCGGCGAGCCGACCGAGGCGGTTTCTCAGGCGGACAGCCTGACCGCCGAGAAGGTTTTTGATAAGATGTTTCAGGCTGAGAAGGACTATGACGTCGACACGCTTGCAGAAATAGAATACTCTGTCAATTTCAAGTCGACTGCCGATAAAGAAAAGCTCGTTGAAAACGTCAGAAGCGCAAAAAACGAGCTGGATCCGGACAAGCTGGAGGAATACAAGGCGGGGATGAAGGATCTCAGCTACACGATCCTGAGCAAAGACGCACTGTCGGCAGACGCGCTTGCGGCAAGAAAAACCGAATTGGCTGCCAACGACTACCGCGATACCGACAAGATCAACGAGATCATCAAGCTGAAGTATCGGGTCGATTCCGGATCGGGCGATGATACGCAGGATAAGGAAGTCGAGATGATCTGCGTCGACGGCGTTTGGTATTGCTATATCGGCGACGGTTTGTGGTATCAATAATAGGATGATTGACAAGGGAGGCGCACGGCGCCTTCTTTTTTGACCATACTGCTCAGGCGTCGGCTTTCTGTATCTGCAAGAGGATCATAGCAAGAAATAGGGGAAATCTATTAATACAACTTGACGGATTGTATTTTTTCATGTATGATAATACTGTCCGTTTATCAAAAATCAAATTACGCGAAACGAGGTATGGTTATGTCAAAATTCTGTCCGAATTGCGGAAATATGTTAGATGATTCCGCAATGTTCTGTGATAAGTGCGGCAAGGCTTTTGAGGCTCCCGCTGCACCTGCGGCTCCCGTAAATCAGGCTCCCGCTGCACCTGCAGCTCCCGCAGAGCCTGCACAGCAGTACGGCGCTCCTCAGCAGCAGTACGGCGCTCCTCAGCAGCAGTACGCCGCTCCTCAGCAGCAGTACGGCGCTCCCCAGCAGCAGTACGGCGCTCCCCAGCAGCAGTACGGCGCTCCCCAGCAGCAGTACGGCGCTCCCCAGCAGCAGTACGGCGCTCCTCAGCAGCAGTACGGCGCTCCCCAGCAGCAGTACGGCGCTCCCCAGCAGTATGGCGGCGCTGCAGTCGCAACAAAGAAAAATCCCCTCGAGGGCGTTCTGAAGTTCGTCAAAGAGAAGAAGATCTTCTTCATCGCCGGTGCGGCTCTGCTTGTCCTGATCATCATTCTCTGCATCATTATCGGCAGCTGTGCTTCCAACACCGCCAAGGGCGCGCTGGAGAAAGCCTTCAAATGCGCACAGAATCTGGACGTTAAGGGCGCATACAGCGTGAACTATGAAGAACAGTTCGACAAGGATGCGACTCCTGAATCCATCAACAAAGAGATTGAGCAGATTCAGTCATCGATGAACAGCAACAGCGAACTGTTGAACACCTACAAATCGATGCTCAAGAGCGCTAAGCTGAACATCACCAAGGATGAAAAGCTTGTTCAGGGCAAGGTCGACGAACTCAAGTCCGAGTGGAGCTCTTACTATAAGGATACCGATAAGATCAGCGAGATCCACGAGCTTACCTATTCGATCACCGGCTTCGGCAGCTCAAGCGAAAGCACCTGCTATGCCGTTAAGGTCAACGGTAAGTGGTATATCAAGGGTATGAGCGGATTCTCTTTCAGTTAAATATGTAACGAAACCGATCGGGGCGACCCGATCGGTTTTTTTGGCGGCGATTATCGTTGACACCGGCGCGGATTTGGTATATGATGTTACTATACTATGGATCGAGGTGCACTATGGAAAGAATCTGTACGAAATGCGGCAGTCCGATTGACGACGGCGATCTCTTCTGCGATATCTGCGGCGCAGAATATAAGGATAATGATACAGACGCCGACGCAAAGGCACTCACATCGGAAGAACACAACGAGGAACAGGCGCAGGAAAACGAGATCGTCAGCGAAGAAAAAGCCGATCCCGTCAATAAGCAGATGAGTCCCGTTTTGTGCTTTGTGAACAAGCATAAGGAAAAAGTTATTTTTGTCGCCGTTGCGCTTGCGGTACTTATTGCGGCGCTGATCACCGTGAATATCATTACGGCCAACACGCCCGAAGCGACGCTGAAAAAAGCGCTTGAGTACCGGATCACCGGAAATGTGAACGGTTCGGTCTCGGTCGATTATGAGAGCAATTTCAGCAAGACCGAATCCAAGTCGGACATGCTGAATCGCCTCAAGGGAAATACGGATCTTACCCTGAAACGCAATTCAGCTATCAAAATAAAGATCACCGCCGAAACGCGGGTGCAGGATGATAAAGCGGCTAATACCACAGACTTTACGAACCGTGTCAACGACCTGAGCGCGAATTATAAGGATACGGACAAGATCACCGATATCCGCAATATGACCTATGAACTGATTGACGGCGACGAAGTCAAAATGAGCGGTACGGCGCAGGCAATCAAAGTATACGGCAAATGGTATATCTTCGGTGTGGCGCAGGCGGCGCTCACATTCTGAGTGACGGAGGTCAATCATGGCTAAGATATGTCCCAAATGCGGCAATCAGCTGAAGGAAAAATCATCCTTCTGCGGAAAATGCGGCACGGTATGGAAAGAAAAATCCGGCGGCGCGAAGAAAAAAACGATCCCCAAAAAGCCCGCCGAATTCATCAAAGCATATAAAAAGCTGTTGATCGGCGCAGGCACGCTGTTGTTGACGGTAGTGCTGCTGCTGGTCATCATCAATCCCGCAAACAGTCCGACGGCTGTATTCAACCGCTATCTCGATTGTCTGCACAACCGGAATGCCGAGCAGTTCCGCGCGATCTCCTATGACGCAAATTTTTCAAGTACGACGACCGCCGATGACGCTGTCGGCAATTACAAAGCGCGGTTTACGAACGCTGACCCAAGCTATAAGAGCAACGGCAGGATCGATCTGCTGAAGGATACCTCGATCAGAATCATCAAGTCGGAAACGCCGAAGCAGAGCGAGATTGCGACACGCAGATCTGCGCTTGCAGAGAATTACCGCAACACGGCGCGGATCACGGATATCCGAAAGATCACCTTTGAGGTCAAGAACGGCGAGACCTCCTCGACAGGTACGGCAGAGCTGATCTGTGTGACCGGAAAGTGGTATATCGCCGACGTGCTGGGAATATAACGAATCTCACAGAGCCTTCCGAACAGGAAGGCTTTTTCCTTTAGATAAAGCAAAAATGATGGATCGTCCCCGTTCAGCTATACGTTGTGCGCGTACGAGCGATGGGTATACGATCCTGCGGCATATGTGACAGAGCCCGCAGGGGCGGGATCGAACTTCAGGGGTGATGACAGTTTTTTAATAATTCTTATTCAGAAAATAAAATACAGCGGATAGGGTTATGATATATAAGGAAAAATCTATGATTTGCCCGGGGCAGATGATGACGATGAAAAAGGAAAAGACAAAAATAGAAGAACGGGATCGGGAAGAGTCGGAAAAGACCGAAAGCGGGAAAACACAGGACGCTGAGCCCGACACGGACAAGCCGAAGAGATCAAAGCCGAAAGCAGTTTTGCTGATCGGTCTGATCGTTGTGCTGGTTGGGGTGATCGCCGCGGGCGGCGTGGGACTCGGCAACTGTATCTATCAGTATCTGTATGAGAGCACCGGCTCGACTTCGATCGTCGCCGACGATATCTATGTCAATGACGTTGCGATAGGCGGGATGCCGATGGACGATGCGCGCGCGGTGTTGACCGATATCGAGAATGATCTGGCGGCACAGGTGAAAGTCGACGTCAAGGTCGGCAAAAAGACGCTGCACCTGACGCAGAAGGAATTTCCGTGCAGCTTCGATACCGACGAGGTCTTTGAAGAAATCAAGGCGTACTCTGCCGAAAAAGGTTTTGATAAAGAGGAACAGCGCTATACGATCACGATGACGACGGATACTTCTGCCATCGGGAAGATCGTTGAGAAGATCGCAAAGGAAGTCTATGTTGAGCCTGAGGACGCCCGGGTCAGCGCATTCGACCCAAGCGCTGACGATATGTTCACGTATCAGGAGGAAAAGACGGGTCAGCAGCTTGACAAGGACGATCTGACAAAGAAGCTGAAGGCGGTGTTCAAGGATGCAAACGTATCCGGTACCGTTAAGGCAAAGATCGATACGATCGAGCCGTCGATGACCGCCGAATACCTGCGCGGCAATATCAAAAAGCTGGCGTCGTACTCTACCGAATCCACCAACAACGAAAACGGCAATCATAATATGAAGATCTCGCTCAAGGCATGCAACGGCTCTATCATCGAGCCGGGCGAGACATGGTCGTTCAATGACCACACCGGCGACTCGAATCTGGAATCCAACGGCTATAAGGAAGCGGGCGTGATCGTGGACGGCAAGACCGGTACCGGTATCGGCGGCGGGATCTGTCAGTCGTCGACCACCATCTATAACGCGGGGATCCTCAGCGGGATGGGGATCGAGGAACGCTACTGTCACTATTACAAGTCGACTTATGTCGACGCCGGCCGCGACGCGACCATCGACTACGGCAATCTGGATCTGAAGCTGAGCAATCCTTTCAGCTATCAGCTGTTCATGAAGTGCTGGATGTCGGGAACAAAGCTGACCTGTGAGATCTACGGTCTGCCGAATTCGGAGTTTGACCAGATCAAGGTCACGACCTCGGATCCCGAGCAAAAGAAGGATTCGTATACCGTCAAAGCGTGGCGAACCTATTATCTGGGCGGCGAAAAGGTCAAAAAAGAAGAGCTGCCCGAATCGACGTACTACACAAAGTAATACGAATCCCAAATAGATATTTGCACTTCCTGATCGGGATTAGGATAAGCATAGAAAAATAAGCATAGAAAAACTCCCCTTCGGAAGGGGAGTTTTTTAGTGGTCAGCGATTCGGGGATCGTCAGAAATCGAGGACGCCGTGGGCGGTCGTGACCGCTTCGTCGGAGATATTGCAGCAAAGGCGGTACATCGGCACCTGTTCGATCAGTCTGCCGAGCATTTCGAGCAGGGCGGAGGTATCTTCTTTTCCGCGCGGGATGACCGTCTGCTGCATCAACAGGCTCAGTGCGGTGAAGCTGTCGACGGGCTCGACGGAATTTTCGGGCGCCTGAGCGAGGAAAAAGACCGCGCCGATGGGCGCGCTGATATTTGCGCCGCGGCTGTGCTTGCCGCGCCACGGGGTGCCGTAGATCACGAAGCCGTCCTCCTGTTCGCGGACAAGCGGCTTGTCGTCGTTGATCATCTCGACAGCGTCGCCGAAATGCTTCATCCACAGATCGGCATGCGTGCTTTTTCCCGTACCCGACGGGGCGGTGAAGATGACGGCTTTGCCGCGGTATTTCAGGCAGGAACAATGGAGAAAGAATCCGCCGCGGTGAATGATATGGTCACAGATGACCCGGAGGATCGCGACCGCTTCGCACGGCGCGTCGTTCATTTTTTCGCCGTGGATGTCTATGTTGAGTTTTTGCTCATAGGCGATCATTTCATCGGTCACCGTGACGGACAGCTCACACTCGCTGTCGTCGACAGCATAGTCCGCAAGCAGGCGCTTTGTATAGTCATAGCGCGGCTCTACGGCGATATTCATTTCGGCGATTCGATAATTCGGCATGGATGATGCTCCTCGGGTATTGATGACTCAGGCAAAGACGATGCGGGCGATTACGGCTCCGGCGATAATGACGAGCGCGATGATCAGACAGACCTTGCGCGGGATGCGCCCGATCAGCTCGATGAGCTTTCGCAGGGGCAGGGAGAATATCGGCAGCGATAACAGCAGCGCCAGCGCAGCCGCGGCGACCAGCATCAGATACTTCCACAGCGGATCACCCAGCGGGATAAACAGATCCATCACGCCCAGATACCACAACAGCAGGACGATCGGATAATGCCAGAAGTACACGCCGAGGGTGTTGCGGCCGAGCTTCGTCAGCACGGGGAACTTGCGGTTCGGCACACACGCGGTCACCGAGATGATCAGCACTGCGGAGATCCCGTAGCACAGCAGACGGTACCATACGGTAAAGCCCTCGAGCGGAACATCGGCGTAACAATGGTCGCCGGTAAAGAGAATTTGCAGGGGATAAAGGGTCTTGCGCTCACGGAAGCACAGGACAAAATAGATGAAGATGAATGCGACGCCCGCCAGCTTGACGTTCAGCCTGTGGGTAAAGCGGCGCACCTTCATCGGTGAGAGCCAGTATCCTGCGACATAAAACGGCAGGAATACCAGATACCGCATGATGTACAGGAATTCGCTGAACGGCAGGAATCCTGCGGCGACGCCGATCACGACGGATACCGCCAGCATGACATAGCGGTTGACGCTGCGCAGCAGGTACATGGTCGCCATGTAGCCGGCGATCACAAACAGATACCATTCCATCCCCGAACCGGAGAGGAATTCATCGAACCACAGCTCGTCGCCGTCAAGAATCCTGACGACTGCGATCAAAAGCTTGAGCAGCACGCCGAGCAGAAGATAGGCGGTGATCTTGCAAAGATTCAGCTTGCGGTCGGCAGTATACTGCTTCTGAAACAAGCCGCTGAGAAAGACGAACAGCGGCGCGGTAAAGGACGAGCAGAAAACGAACCAACTGCTGAATAAATCGCTTTTGTCTGCAAATTCGTTTGCAAAGCTGCCGATGACGACCAGAATGATCGCCAGCAGCTTGACATTATCATATTTAAAAATACGGGGTTTTGTTGTTTCTGTCATTGTTTGCTCCTGCATCGGCATAATCGAAGACAAAGACATTATACTATAGTGATCCGAGGCTTGTCAACGGAATTTGCCGATTGGCACGGGTTTTGGGGCGGTTTTACATTGACTATCGGCAAACGGTATGGTATAATCATACCATCAGTTACCTGACATCAAGGTACGCCTGCGTGAAAGGGACGACAATACCGGAGAAAACCTGCCGATCGGCAGGTCTGCTTGTGTTTGCCGTGCCGTTAGGTACGGTTTTTTTAGTGAATGGCGAATCACAACGGGAACGCCTGACGGCTTTCGGCGGATATCGGTATCAGCCGGAGATGTTTATTCAATCGGGTGAGGACAGCGTCCTCCCGAAACCATTCATTATTCACCGATGATGGTTCACCGCGCCGAAGGCGCACAAGGAGGTTTTGCGATGGATACACGCGTTGCTGTGATCAGCATCATCGTCGAAAACGACGGCGCGACAGATGAGATCAACAGGCTGCTGTCGGGCTTTTCGGACTATGTGATCGGACGGATGGGCGTGCCGTATAAGGAACGCCGTCTGCGGCTGATCAGCGTAGCGGTCGATGCGCCGCAGGATAAGATCGCCGCTCTGAGCGGCAGGATCGGCTCGCTGTCGGGCGTGAGTGTGAAGACGGCGTATGCATCTATTTAATGAAGAATGAAGAGTTAAGGGAGGACTCCGTCCTCACCTGATTCCTATGATAAAAGGAGAAGTTTTATGGCTGTTTATAATCCTGCGTCTATGCACGCGGAAGAATTCATCAACGACGCGGAGATCCGCGAGACCCTCGCTTATGCCGAGGCAAACAAAAACAATATGGAGTTGATCAACGAGATCCTCGAGAAGGCGCGTCCGATCCCGACCGCGACCGGCTGTCGGTGCAACGGTCTGACGCACCGCGAGGCATCCGTGCTGCTCGCCTGCGAGGATCCCGAGGTGGAAAAACGCATCTTTGAGATCGCGGAGGAGATCAAGCTGGCGTTCTACGGCAACCGCATCGTTATCTTTGCGCCGCTGTACCTCTCGAATTACTGCGTGAACGGCTGTGTTTACTGCCCTTATCATTTGAAGAACAAGACCATCCCGCGCCGCAAGCTGACGCAGGAGGAGGTCAAAAAAGAGGTCATCGCCCTGCAGGATATGGGTCACAAGCGCCTTGCGATCGAAAGCGGTGAGGATCCGGTCAACAATCCGATCGAGTATATCCTCGACTGCATCAAGACCATCTACAGCGTCCATCATAAGAACGGCGACATCCGCAGGGTCAACGTCAATATCGCGGCGACCACCGTCGAGAATTACCGCAGACTGAAGGACGCGGGCATCGGTACCTATATCCTGTTCCAGGAGACCTACCACAAGGAAAGCTATCTGCAGCTGCATCCCACCGGTCCCAAGCACAACTACGATTACCACACCGAGGCGATGGACCGCGCGATGGAGGGCGGCATCGACGACGTCGGCTTAGGCGTACTGTTCGGGCTGGAGCTGTACAAATATGAATTTGCGGGACTGCTGATGCACGCCGAGCATCTGGAGGCTGTCCACGGCGTCGGCCCGCATACGATCTCGGTTCCGCGCGTCAAGCGTGCCGACGATATCGACCCCGATGAATTCGACGGCGGTATCTCGGACGAGATCTTTGAGAAGATTACCGCATGCATCCGGCTGGCAGTGCCCTATACCGGTATCATCATCTCGACCCGCGAATCTGAAGAAGTGCGCTCAAAGCTGTTGAATCTGGGCGTCAGTCAGGTGTCCGGCGGCTCGCGTACCTCTGTCGGCGGCTATGCCGAGGCGGAGCGTCCGCATGATACCGAGCAGTTCGACGTCAGCGATCAGCGCACGCTGGACGAGGTCGTCAAGTGGTTGATGGACAACGGTCATATCCCGAGCTTCTGTACCGCGTGCTACCGCGAGGGCAGAACCGGCGATCGCTTTATGTCGCTGTGCAAGTCAGGGCAGATCCTCAACTGCTGTCACCCGAACGCGCTGATGACGCTCGCCGAGTATCTGGTGGACTACGCGTCGGATGAAACGAAAAAGACCGGTTTTGAGGTGATCGAGCGCGAGCTTGAGAGGATCCCGAAGGAAAAGGTGCGCGCGATCGCCAGACAGAATATCGAGGATATCAAGAGCTCGAATCGGAGAGATTTTCGCTTTTAGTCAGTGAGCAGTTGACAGATATCAGTGACCGTTCTCACCGGTTCCCTTAACTGTTATCCGTTATCCTTTTTCGGAGGAAAACCATGTCATTGAATGCAACCGTTTCTGCCGAGCGACCGCATATCGCCTTTTTCGGGCGTCGGAACGCCGGCAAATCCAGCGTGGTGAACGCTGTGACCAATCAAAGGATCTCGGTGGTCTCCGATACCCTCGGAACCACTACCGATCCCGTCAAAAAGGCGATGGAGCTGCTGCCGCTGGGGCCTGTGGTCATTATCGACACGCCCGGCTTTGACGACGTCGGTGCGCTGGGCGAATTACGGGTCGAGCGCACGCGCGAAGTGCTGAGAAAGACCGATATCGCGGTGTTGGTCGTTGACGGCGCCGTCGGACTGACCGATGCGGACAAAGAGCTGGTCGCAGAGTTCAAAGAGCGCAAGCTGCCCCACGTCATCGTTTACAACAAGTCCGATCTGCTGGCGGAGATCCCGACCGCGCGTGACGAGGAGATCTATGTCAGCGCGCTGACGGGCGACAGGATCGACGAGCTGAAAGAAAAGCTCGCCCTGATCGTCAAGGACGAGAAAAAGGAAAAGAAGATCGTTGCGGATCTGGTGGAAGACGGCGACGCTGTGATTCTGGTCATCCCGATCGACGGCGCCGCGCCCAAGGGCAGGATCATCCTGCCGCAGCAGCAGGTTCTGCGCGAGCTGCTGGATCACCACTGTCGCGTGATCTGCTGTCAGCCGGAGGAGCTCAAGGCGGCGATCGACGGCTTGAAACACCCGCCCGCGCTGGTCGTCACCGACTCGCAGGCGTTCGGCAGAGTCAGCAGGGATACGCCGGACGAGATCCCGATGACGAGCTTTTCGGTGCTGTTCGCACGGTATAAAGGCAGGCTCGAAAGCCTGATCGCAGGTGCGGATGCTCTCGGCAGCCTGCAGGACGGCGACAGGGTCCTCATCAGCGAGGGCTGTACCCACCGCAGACAGTGCGGCGATATCGGGACGGTCAAGCTGCCCGCGTGGATCAGAAAATACACGGGCGCAGAACCGCTGTTTGAATTCACAAGCGGCGGAAGCTTTTCCGAGAACCTGTCCGATTATCGGCTGATTGTCCACTGCGGCGGCTGTATGCTCAACGAAAAAGAGATGCAGTATCGCCAGCAGGCGGCGGCAAACGCCGGGATTCCGATGGTGAATTACGGGATCGCGATCGCAAAGATGAACGGCATCCTCGACAGGGCACTCAAGCCGCTCTGCCCGGTGAACGGCGAATCGTGAATGGTGAACGGAAAGCCCGACGGCTTTGAAATAGAGGCAGAGGATGGAGTCATGCATTTGTGACGCCGTATCCTTCCTCTGCGGTATACTCAGGATAATGCGCTCCCTTAATGATAAGGGAGCCTTTTTCTTTACAGCCGCAAAATATTGTGGTTTTATGATGAAACTGTAACTATATATTACAAAATTATAACTTGCCAATCGCTTCCGCAGAATTTATAATTTCTAATGTAGAAATATAATTTCGAAACTCGATGAGGTGTAGTCATGAAATGTCCTTACTGCGGATTTGAAGAAAGCAAGGTTATCGATTCCCGTCCCGCCGACGAGGGCGAGCGTATCCGCCGCCGCCGCGAATGCCTGAAATGCTCAAAGCGCTTTACCACCCATGAGGTGATCGAAACGGTCCCGATCATCGTCGTCAAGCGCGATAAAAGCCGCGAGGTCTTTGATCGCAACAAGCTGACGGCAGGTCTGCTGCGCGCGTGCGAAAAGCGACCGGTATCCATCGATCAGATCGAGGGCATGGTGGACAATATCGAGACCCAGCTTCAGCAATCGCTTGACCGCGAGGTTACCTCGATGGCGATCGGCGAACTGACCATGGAACAGCTCAAGAACGTAGACGAGGTCGCCTATGTGCGTTTTGCGTCCGTTTATCGCCAGTTCAAGGATATCAATACCTTCATGGAAGAGCTGAACAAGCTTCTGCAGGAAAAATAAAATCGGTGAACGGCAGTGTCTTAAGTGGTTTTTCTCTCCTATTTTCTGCTTTTGTCCGTGTGCCGTTCATGCTTACTGTAATACATAAAAAGTCCCGCACCGTCAGGTGCGGGGCTTTTGTCGTTTATCGGAGTTATTGAGAAGGATTCTTCGCTGTGTCCGGGATGACAAGCTGCTTATTGACGTCGGCTTTTTCAGCCTTCGGCGGGGGTATCGGGCAGTTGATACTTCGGACAATTCTTGAAGGAACCGGCGATATTGCCGATGCCGCTGCCGAAATCGACTTTTTCGAGGAGCTTGTTGTCGTTGAATGATTTGTTGATCATTTCACCGCCCTGTTTATAGGTCAGTTCCTTGAGCGAATCGCACTTGTTGAACGAGGTGAAGAACGGGCCTGTGATCTGGTCCATGGTGACAGACGCAAGCGCAGGGCAGGCGTTGAACGATTTGAAGATCCCGTGGATATTCTCGGTGAAAACAAGACTTGTGACGCCGCATTTGTCAAAGCTGCCGTCGATCTTCTGGATCGAGCCGCCGATGGTGACGGTCGCCAGCGCCGCATCGTCCCTGAACGAAGAGATGATCGTGTGGATATAGCCGTTGGTTGTGATCGACTTGAGCGCAGCGTCCGCGTTGAATGCGTCGTCGATCTCTTTGACGTCGGCGGGGAAGTTGACTTCAGTCAGCGCGGCGGCATTGTTGAAGCTGTGGTAGATGCCTGTCGCGGAATCGGACAGCGTCAGAGAGGTCAGCGCGTCGGATGACTCGCTGAAGCAGTTCTCGATGAACTGGACGCCGTCCTCGAGCGAGATCGAGGTGACGGAGGTGTTTTTCTGATCCTCGCTGATCAGGGCGATGACGTCGCTGTCCTTATATTTCGCGGGGATGGTCAGGTCGCCGGACGCGTCTTTTTTGACGGTGCATACGATCATATCGTCTTCGATGCCGCGGTTGTTGTCGATGAACTCATAGGTTGTGCCGGAGCTTTTCAGGTCGGCGATAGTTGAAAAGCTGAGATTCTTTTCGTCAACCTCTGCGTCTTTTTTCTTTTTTTCGGATGAGCAGGCTGTGATAAACAGCGTGCCGAGAATAAGGGTGAATGCCAGCAGGAAGGATAGTGTTTTTTTCATGGTCGTGCCTCCTTGAATTTGATACTGTCATCATAGCATGTTCTGCCGAGAAAAGCTATATCATAATAGAATAATGGAAAGTATTTCTAAAAAAATCTGCGCCCGGCAGCTGTCGGAAAACCGACGGTGCAGGGCGTTTGTTCGCGGAATAAAATGCTATTGAAATTTGCGGCTTTCGGCGACGGCAAGCGCGTCGCAACGCTCGTTTTCGGGATGACCGGCGTGACCCTTGACCCAGACCGGATCGACCTGATGCACGGCGCACAAATCAAGAAGCTCCGCCCACAGCTCGGGATTCAGCGCTTTTTCCTTTTTGTTGCGCATCCAGTTGTTTGCGCGCCATTTTTCCGCCCAGCCGAGCTTTAAGGCGTTGCAGACATACTGACTGTCGGAATACAGGGTGACAGAACAGGGCTCTTTGAGCAGTTTCAATGCGGAAATGACCGCCAAAAGCTCCATGCGATTGTTGGTGGTGTGCGCTTCGCCGCCGGAGATCTCTTTTTCGTGGGCACCGTAGCGCAGGATCGCGCCCCAGCCTCCGGGACCCGGATTGCCCGAGCAGGCGCCGTCGGTATAAATGCATACTTGTTTCATGGGATTACCTCGTTTGAGTTAGGAGTCAGGAGTTTAACTGTATGTATATTATACCACGCAAATCCCTGTTTGCCAACTGTGAATTGAGCGTGGGAGAATATCCGACATCCGAGCCGTCTATAATAGTGATAAAGGGATTTTTTACCATAGTTTTCTGCGCGCACTTGACCGAAAAGTGTTTTTGTAGTATACTGTACGATGTATAAGTGGGAGTAGGCGCATTTTGAACCCGAACTGAAAATGTTGACTAAGAAATAACCTCTGACCGGACGGAATTGGCGGAGGTACATAGATAAACTAATAAAGGAGGTCATTATTTGAGCGCAAAAATGAAAAACCCTCAGATAAAGCGTCCCGCGAAAAAAACCGCGGGCAAGGCAGAAAAACAATCCGCCCCGAAAAAAACAATCTATAAAACAACGGTCAAATCGAATACAAAAAAACGCAGCGTGAAGGCTCCGGCTAAGAAAAAAGCGCCGGCAAAGCCCCCGATCCGCGCGATCTTTCTCGGCGGTCTGAACGAGATCGGAAAGAACATGACCGTCTTTGAGTGCGAGGGCGATATGATGATCCTCGACTGCGGTATGGCGTTCCCCGACGGCGATATGCTGGGCGTGGATATGGTCATCCCCGACTACACCTTTATCGAGCAGAACCGCGACAAGATCCGCGGCGTTGTGATCACCCACGGTCACGAGGACCATATCGGCGGTATCCCGTATCTGCTCTCTAAGGTCAACGTGCCGATCTACGGTACGCCCCTGACAATCGGACTGATCGAAAACAAGCTCAAAGAGCACAGCCTTTCGGCGCCCGCCGAGCTGATCAAGAAAAATGCCGGCGATCATGTGCGCCTCGGCTGTTTTGACGTCGAGCTGATCCATGTCAACCACAGTATTCCCGACGCGGTCGGCGTGGCGATCCATTCGCCCGCGGGCACGATCGTACACACCGGCGACTTCAAGATCGATTACACCCCCATGGCGGGCGGCATGATCGACCTGAGCCGCTTTGCCCAGCTGGGCGATGAGGGCGTGCTGGCGCTGATGGCGGACAGCACGAACGCATCGCGCGCGGGCTATACTCCCACCGAGCAAAAGGTCGCAGACAGCTTTGACAGCCTGTTTGCAAAGGCGCGGCGCAATCGCATCATCATCGCGACGTTTGCGTCGAATATCAGCCGCATCCAGCAGATCATGAACTGCGCCCAGAAGTACGGCAGAAAGGTCGCGTTCTCCGGACGTTCCATGATCAACTACATGAACGTTGCGCGGGAACTGGGCTATGTCAAGGTTCCGGATAACCTGATCATCGATATCGACCAGCTCAAGGAATATCCGCCCGAAAAAATCGTGCTTGCGACTACCGGTTCGCAGGGCGAGCCGATGTCGGCGCTGTCGCGGATGGCGTATTCCGATCACCGAAAGGTCGAGGTCGGCGCGGGCGATTTTATCATCATCTCCGCCAACCCCATCCCCGGCAACGAGCGTACCGTCGGCAACGTCGTCGACGAACTCCTCAAACGCGGGTGTGAGGTCGTATATGAAAGCATGTACGAGGTCCATGTTTCCGGACACGCGTGTCAGGAAGAGCTGAAGCTGATCCACTCGCTGGTCAAGCCGAAATACTTTATCCCCGTACACGGCGAGCAAAAACACCTGAGAAAGCACGTTGACCTGGCGCTGAGCGTCGGCATGAGCCGCAAGGACGTTTATGTCGGCGATATCGGCAAGGTGGTCGAGCTGTCCGAGAACGGCATGAAAGAGGTCGATACCGTCACCGCCGGTAAGGTATTTGTTGACGGTCTGGGCGTCGGAGACGTCGGATCGATCGTTCTCAGAGACAGAAAGCACCTCGGTCAGGACGGACTGATCATCATCGTCGCGTCGCTTGACGTCTATGACGGTCATGTCATCTCCGGTCCCGATATCGTATCGCGCGGCTTTGTATATGTGCGCGAAAGCGGAGATCTGATGGACGACATCAAAGATCTGGCGCTGGAGATCCTTGAGGACTGCTCGCGCCGCAATATCCATGAGTGGGGCGTGATCAAGAACCATGTCAAGGATGACGTTGCGAAACTGATCGTGAAACAGACCGGCAGATCGCCGATGATACTGCCGATCCTGATGGAAGTATAAGCGCTTTGCGCAGTGAAAAGCTAAGAGTGAAGAGTTGCGGGAGGACTCCGTCCTCACCTGATTTCCGTTCAGTCGAGTGAGCCCGTACCGTTCATTCTTCCATGTTCAATATTCAATATGAAAAAGCGTATCTGGACGGTATTACCCGTCTATCTCATCTTTGTCGTGCTGATGATTCCCATGTCTATCATCACGTATTACTACAATAAAATAATCGGTATCGTCGAGATCGGCGTCACGATGGTCACGCTGGGACTGGTGCTGACGATGGTCGTGCGCTTTCGCACATACATCAGAAATGTGGCGGCGGGTGCGATGGAACTGTCCTACTCGCCCGATAATAAGGCGCTCGATGCGATCCGGATCCCGGTTGCGGTATGCGGCGAAAACGGCGAGCTGCTGATGTATAACTCGCTGTTCCGCAAGCAGTTCCTCGACGACTTTATGGGGGAAAACCTTTCGATCCAAACCTTTTTGTCCGACCATACGCCGGAGTATGCGGTGCGCAACGGCACGATCGACGTCCGATACGGCGATAAGCGATTTACCGTATTTGCGCACGAGACCGATCGGGGATTTCTCTTTGAATACATCGACGACACTTTCCTGAAGAATACGGCGGACAAGTATAACCGCACAAAGAAAAGCGTCGCGATGCTGGTTTTTGACAACACCGAGGATTTTGCCGATGCGGATCAGGAGACCGCTGCCGCGCATCTCGCCGCGGAAAACTACCTCTATCGCTGGGCAAACAAGCACAATATCCTGCTTCGCAAGCTGGGAGAGAGCCGCTATATCGCCGTGGCGGAGGAATATGTACTGGTCGATCAGATCAGCAAGAAGTTCCGCATCCTCGACCGTATCCGATCCGTTACCTATAACGGCAGGAACGTGACGATCTCGATGGGCATCGGACGCGGCTGCGAGAATCTGACTGACAGCGCTGCCGACGCAAAGAAAGCGCTGGATATGGCGCTCGGTAGAGGCGGCGATCAGGTCGCGATCCTCACCGGCGGCGATTACCAGTTCTTCGGCGGCGTCGCGAAAGGCGTCGAAAGGACGTCGAAGGTCAAGGTGCGCGTCAGATCCGAGCAGATCGCCGACGCGATCAAGGCGGCGGATCGCGTGCTGATCACGGGTCACAAATTCTCCGACCTCGACTGCATCGGCGCGGCGGCTGGACTGTACGCGCTGGTCACCGAGCATTTCAAAAAGCTGTGCTATGTCTGCACAGACACGAGCCGCACGCTGGCAAAGGTCATGATCGACCGCCTGTCGCAGGAGAATCCCGGGATGTTCATCTCTCCCGAAAAAGGTCTGAGCCTTGCCAATGAGCGAACCCTGCTGATTATCGTCGACACCCATTCTCCGGACTTTGTGGAGAGCGACCGTCTGTATAAGAACTGCGGCAACGTCATTATCGTCGATCACCATCGCAGAATGGTCAATTATATCGATAAAGCAAGCGTGTTCCTGCACGAGCCGAGCGCGTCGTCTGCGTCCGAGCTGGTGACGGAGATCATCGATTATCTTGCCGACGACGTTATCAGCCATGTCCAGGCGGAGGCGCTGCTCGCCGGCATCATGCTGGATACCAAGAACTTTGTCATCAACACGGGCGTCCGCAGCTTTGAAGCGGCGGCGTATCTGCGCAAAATGGGCGCGGATACCGTGACGGTGCGGAATGTGTTCGCAAATTCACTGCAGAATTACCGCGACAAGAGCCGACTGGTATCCTCCGCGCAGATCTACAAGCACTGCGCGATCACGGTTGCGGAACAGCCGATCCAGAATTCGCGCGTCGTATGCGCGCAGGCGGCGGACGATCTGCTGTCGATCGAAGATACCTACGCGTCGTTCGTTATTTCGGCGATCGACGTACATTCCGTCAACATTTCGGCGCGGTCGTTCGGCAAGCTGAACGTGCAGGTGCTGATGGAAAAACTCGGCGGAGGCGGTCACCAGACGATGGCGGCGGCGCAGTTGGTCGGCGTCAGCCTCAAAGAGGCTAAGGAACAATTGATGAAGGTGCTTGAAGAATCGCTGGAATGATTCTTCGGCGAACAGATAACACTTTACAGTTAACAGTGAACGGAGGGAGCTGCCCTCACCCGATTCCTGTTTTGATGAATGATACAGGGAGGAATACATATGAAGGTCGTATTATTGCAGGACGTCAAAAGTCTCGGCAAAAAAGGCGAGCTGGTCAACGCATCGGACGGTTATGCCCGCAATTTCCTTTTCCCGAAGGGACTGGCGAAAGAGGCTAACGCGCAGGCGATGAACGAGTTGAGGAACGCCGAGCAGAGCAAAAAGTATAAGAAGGAGACCGAGATCGCTGCCGCAAACAAGGCAAAAGCGGCGCTGGAGGGCTCCAAGTTTGTCCTTAAGGCGAAAGCCGGCGAAAGCGGAAAGCTGTTCGGCAGCATCACCGCCAAGGAGATCTCTGCAGAGATCAAACGCCAGAAGCAGATCGACGTCGACAAGCGCAAGATCGTTCTGAAAAGAGAGATCAAGACCGTCGGCGAATATGCGGTAGAGATTAAGCTGTACACCGGTATTGCGGCAAACGTCGAGCTGGTCGTAGAGAAGGCTTAAACAGAGTGAAGAGTGAAGTGTGAAGCGTTTCAGTCGGGACGCCCGCACCCGGCAGGGATCGGGGCGCCGCCCTCTGCACGGCACACGGATAACTGAGGTATATTATGCCCGATAATAACACAAATTTTTACTCCGGCATGAGGCTGCCGTATTCTCCCGATGCGGAGCAGGCGGTCCTCGGAGCCATTTTACTGGACAGGGCGTCGCTGGATCAGGCGGCTGAGCTCCTGCCCTCATCCGAATATTTTTATATCGCTACCCACCGGACCATCTATTCGACCATGCTCAGGATGTACAATGAGGGCAGACCTGTAGATATGGTCACGCTGATCGAGGAGCTCAAGCGCGAACCCGATTTTGACGAGGCGACCACCAAGACCTACCTTGTCCAGATGGCGCAGAGCTGTCCGTCAATCGCGAATGTGGAGAATTATTGCCGGCTGGTGCGGGACAAGCATGACGTGCGTTCGCTGATCACCGCCGCCAACGAGATCATCGAGGATTCTTCGGAGGGCACGCAGGAGCCGCAGATGTTGATCGACTCGGCGGAGCAGAAGATCTTTGATATCCGCCGCGGCAAGGATATCCAGGGCTTGCAGCGCATCGACGAGGTGCTGTTCCAGACGTTCAACCGGCTGGATATGCTCAACCGCGACGACGATGACATCAAGCCGGTGCCTACCGGTATCAGCGACCTTGACAGGGTCATCACGGGACTCAACCGTTCCGACCTGATCCTGCTCGCGGCGCGCCCCGGTATGGGCAAGACCTCGTTTGCGCTGAATATCGCGCGCAACGTGGCGGCGACTGCCAAAAAAACCGTCGCGTTCTTCTCGCTGGAAATGACAAAAGAACAGCTGGCGTCGCGTCTGCTGTCATCGGAAGCGCTGGTCGGCGGTACAAAGCTGAGGACCGGTCGGCTGAACAATGATGAATGGCAGCGGCTGGTCGGCGCGGGCGACGTGCTCAAAAACGTCGATCTGTACCTCGACGACACCCCCGGCATCACGGTGCCCGAGATGAAGTCAAAGCTGCGCAGACTGAGAAAGATCGACCTCGTCGTCATCGACTATCTGCAGCTGATGTCAACCGGTCGGCGCAACGATAACCGCGTGCAGGAAATCTCGGAGATCACGAGAAACCTGAAGATCCTCGCAAAGGAGATCAACGTTCCGGTCATTTGCCTGAGCCAGCTCAGCCGTGCGAGCGAACAGCGTCAGGATCACCGTCCGCAGCTGTCCGACCTGAGAGATTCCGGTTCGATCGAGCAGGACGCAGATATCGTACTGTTCCTGTATCGCGACGGCTACTATGAACGCGAAAAAGACGCTCAGACCGTGAATGCCGCCATCGACCAGAACAGCGGTGAGTGCATCGTTGCGAAAAACCGTCACGGCGAGACGACCTCTGTCAAGCTGCACTGGCAGGGCGAATTCATGCGCTTTACCGGCGTCGATCACAGTCGTGAATAAAAAAGTTACGGCGTTTATCGAAGAAAACCGCCTGCTGAATAACGGCGATACCGTGATCGTCGGGCTGTCGGGCGGGATGGATTCGGTCACGCTGCTCCATATACTTTATTCGATAAAAGAATTATACGATCTGAACCTGCACGCTGCTCATCTGAATCACGGGATCAGGGGAGAGGAAGCAGACAGGGACGAGGCTTTTGTCCGCGAGCTGTGCGCCGAACGGGGGATCCCGCTCCATGTGCGCCGCTTGAATATCCCCGCGCTTGCCGCGCAAAGCGGAACAAGCGAGGAACTCTGCGGGCGCGAGGCGCGATACGCCTTTTTCTCAGAGCTTGCCGGGAAATTCGGGGCAAAGATCGCGACCGCTCACAACCGCGACGACAATGCCGAAACCGTGCTGTGGAACCTTGTCAGAGGCGCGGGACTCAGCGGATTGTGCGGTATCCCTGTTATGCGCGGCAATATCATCCGCCCGCTGCTGTGCTGTTCGCGGCAGGAGATCGAGGCGTATCAGGCGGAGCACGGTCTGCGGTATGTCACGGATTCGACGAATCTGACGACGGCTTACACGCGCAACCGCATCCGGTTGGAAGTGATGCCGCTGCTGCGTCGGCTGAATGAGAATGCCGACGGCAACATCGTGCGAATGGCGGATACGGCAAAAAAAGCCGATGCGTATCTGAAAAATATTTCTGATAAAGAATTAAAAAACTGTCGAACCGACGGCGGCTATGACTGCGAACGGCTCTTGAAGCTGCCGGACGCCGTTATGGGATATGCGCTCAGACGGATCGCCGTTGACGCGGGCGCCGGGATGGACTACGCGCACACGGCGCTGGTCACCGAAGCGATGCGCAGCGGCGGCGCGGTCGAACTCGGCGGCGGATATACGGCGGTTTGTGCGCAGGGGATCCTCAGGATCAGCGCTGCCGACGCAGGCAAAAACGCTGTCGTCAGCGTGCCGCTGAAGGATTGTGCGCAGGCGGTTCGCCTGCAGATAAAGGACGGGAAGATTTACCGCGACGGGATCGAGTTTCCCCGTCAAAAAATTAACAAATTATTCGTAAATAACCTTATTCCCTGTGATATAATCACGGATGAAACAATTGTTCGCGCGCGCCGGGAGGGAGATACCTTCTCCGACAGCCGCCGCGGAATCACAAAAACGATCAAAAAACTGTTTAATGAGCTGAAGATCCCGAGGGAGATGCGCGACAGCGTCCCGCTGGCTGCGAACGGCTCAACGGTGATCTGGATCGCAGGCGTCGGATCGGCAGCAAAGGTCGATTTAAGCAGGGACGGAGAAGCAATATGGATGCAAATCGATCGTTGACATTGTGATCTGCGGTTGAATCGGCTTTATCTGTCAACAGAATCTGTTATCAATGAGTTCGGGTCGTCGAGGGCGCCGACCTCTACGCTGAAAACAATCATCAAATACGAGGGGGTACATCATGCATCAGGATTTAGAAAAAGTACTGTATACCGAGGAAGAAATCAGGTCTGCCGCAAAGCGTCTTGCCGATCGGATCAATGAGGATTACGCCGGTCAGGAGGTCGTTTTTGTCGGACTGCTGAAGGGCAGCGTCCAGTTTATGGCGGATCTGCTGAAGCATATCAATATTATGTGTACGGTCGACTTTATGTGCGTTTCCAGCTACGGCAACGGCACAAAAAGCACCGGCCGCGTGAATATCATCAAGGATTTGTCAGAACCTATTGATGATAAGAACGTCATTATTGTAGAAGATATCATCGACAGCGGCAATACCCTGAACTTTATCAACCGCTATTTCTCCGCGAAGAACGCCCGCAGCGTGCGCATCTGTACCCTGCTGGATAAGCCCTCTCGCAGAGAGGTCGAGATCGACGTGGATTATATCGGCTTCGAGGTACCCGACGAGTTCGTGGTCGGCTATGGGCTGGATTACGGCGAGTATTATCGCAACCTGCCGTACATAGGCGTTCTGAAGCCGGAGATATATGCTTAATTCGGTGAATGGTGAAGGGTGAATGGTGAAGAGTGAAGGGCGGACGCTGTCCGCACCTGATTCCTGACCGTCTGTATCCAACCATCCATCTGTTTGGAGGAGTGAAATTCATTGAACAACAATAACGGCAATTCGGGCAAGGTGAAAAGCCTGCTTCTGTATCTGGGTATCCCCATCGTGATCATTCTGATCATGACGCTGGTGCTTTCTCAGGGGCAGAAGGACAGCCATACCTATTCGGAGATCGTCCAGTATTTCCATGACGACAAGGTCAAGACGTTTGAGGTCGAGAGCAACAGTTCGTCGTCAAAGATCAAGCTGACCCTTGATGACGATACGGTCATCACCCATAAGATCATGGACTGGGAGACCTTCCGCGACGACGTCTGGAAGGATATCGAAGCACATAACGCTAAGGCGAAAACCGACAGCGAAAAGATGGAGTTCGACCTGATCCCCGCGAGCGACAACAGCTTCTGGATCGAGCTGATACCCACCGGCATTCTGGTGCTGGCGCTTGTGGCGTTCTGGTTCTTTGTCATGCGCCGGATGGGCGGCGGCGTCGGCAGCCGTGAGATGAACTTCGGCAAAGCGAAGTTCAAGAATCAGGCGGACGAAAAGAAAAAGACCACCTTTGCGGACGTTGCGGGTGCAGATGAAGAAAAAGAGGAGCTGGAGGAGATCGTCGAATTCCTCAAGAATCCTCAGAAATACAATACGTTAGGCGCGAGGATCCCCAAGGGCGTGCTGCTCGTAGGCCCTCCCGGAACCGGTAAGACCCTGCTGGCGAAAGCGGTCGCGGGCGAGGCAGGCGTTCCGTTCTTCTCGATCTCCGGTTCGGATTTTGTCGAGATGTTCGTCGGCGTCGGCGCATCGCGTGTGCGCGACCTGTTTGAGACCGCCAAAAAGAATTCCCCCTGTATCGTATTCATCGACGAGATCGACGCGGTCGGCCGCCAGAGAGGTACCGGACTGGGCGGCGGTCATGATGAACGCGAGCAGACATTGAACCAGCTGCTGGTTGAGATGGACGGCTTCGGAGCGAACGAAGGCGTTATCATGATTGCGGCGACCAACCGTCCCGACATCCTCGACCCGGCGCTGCTCAGACCCGGTCGATTCGACCGTCAGGTCATGGTCGGTTATCCCGATATCAACGGCCGCGAGGCGATCTTAAAAGTTCACTCCCGCGAAAAGCCCCTCTCGCCGGACGTCAAGCTCCGCAACGTCGCGAAACAGACCGCCGGCTTTACGGGCGCGGATCTCGCAAACCTGTTGAACGAGGCGGCGCTGCTTGCCGCGCGCAAGGATAAGAAGGCGATCACCCAGACGGAGATCGAGGAAGCGGCGATCAAGGTCGTCGTCGGCACGGAAAAGAAGTCAAAGGTTATGAGCGATCACGAGAAGAAGCTGACCGCTTATCATGAGGCAGGTCACGCGATCTGCTTCTATGCCTGCGATACACAGGATCCGGTCCACCAGATCTCGATCATCCCCCGCGGAATGGCGGGCGGCTATACCATGCCGCTGCCGACCGAGGATAAGAGCTACAGCTCGAAGAAGGAAATGGAAGAGGATATCGTCGTCTGCTTAGGCGGCCGCGTTGCCGAAAAGCTCGTCATGGGCGATATTTCCACCGGCGCCTCCAACGATATCGAAAAGGCGACCAAGACCGCGACCAATATGGTCGTCAAATACGGTATGTCCGATACTTTAGGTCCGATCAACTATACCTCCGGCTCGAACGAGGTATTCATCGGCAGAGATATGGGTCATACCAAGAACTATTCCGAGGAGACCGCCGCGAAGATCGACGCAGAGATCCATCGCATCATCGACGAGGCGTACAAGAAGACCGAGACCATCCTCAACGCGCATATGCCCAAGCTGCATGAGGTTGCGGCGTATCTGATGAAGCACGAGAAGATGGCTGGCGAGGTGTTCGATCAGGTCATGGACGGCACCTATGTCGAGCCGGTCGAGGATGACGAGGAAGAGGAAAGCGAAGAATAAGAGATTCGTGATTCGTGACGGGAAACGCTGAGGCGTTTCGAAATCAGGAACGTTATCGAAGGGGAGGGGCTCTGTCCCCTCCCTGAGTTTTACCGATTTTTTACGGGTGAAGAGAATACTATGCAGGATAAAATCATTATCAAAGGCGCGAAAAAGCACAATCTGAAAAATGTGGATCTGGAGATTCCGCGCGACAAGCTTGTCGTTCTGACCGGTCTGTCCGGCTCGGGCAAATCATCGCTCGCCTTCGACACCATCTATGCCGAGGGTCAGCGCAGGTAGGTCGAGAGCCTTTCGTCATACGCGCGGATGTTTCTCGGTCAGATGAAAAAGCCGGAGGTGGACAGTATCGACGGGCTATCTCCCGCGATTTCCATCGACCAGAAAACGACTTCCAAAAACCCGCGTTCCACCGTCGGCACGGTGACGGAGATCTACGATTATTTCCGTCTGCTGTACGCGCGTATCGGCGTGCCGCACTGCCCGAAGTGCGGGCGCGAGATCACCCAGCAGACCGTCGACCAGATCGCCGACAGCATCCTCGGTCTGGACGAGGGCACTAAGATACAGGTGCTGGCGCCGATGATCCGCGGCAAAAAGGGCGAGCATAAGGGCGTCTTTGAATCGGCGCGGAAATCCGGCTTTGCCCGCGTGCGCGCAGACGGGATCCTCTACGATCTGTCGGAGGAAATCAAACTCGAGAAAAACAAGAAGCACAGCGTAGAAATCGTCGTAGATCGGCTGGTCATCAAGGACGGTATTCGCTCGAGGCTGAGCGACAGCCTTGAGACCGCGTCAAAGATGGCGGACGGGCTGGTGCTGATCAATGTGATCGACGGTGAGGATATCCTCTATTCGCAGAATTACGCGTGTCCCGATCACGGTATCAGCATCAACGAGCTGAGTCCGCGGATGTTTTCGTTCAACAATCCGTTCGGCGCGTGCCCGAAATGCACGGGACTCGGCGTGTTCATGCGCGTCGACCCGAAGCTGATCATCCCCGACGACACCAAGTCGATCTCGCAGGGCGCGATCAAGGGCAGCGGCTGGGCGATGGAAGGCAATACCATCGCGCAGATGTATATGGAAGGGCTTGCCGAAAAATACGGTTTTGACTTTTTCACGCCGATTAAGGATCTTCCCGAGGGCGTCGTCGATAAGATCCTCTACGGCACCGGCGGCGAAAAGCTGCATCTGGTGCGGAATTTGCCGTACAGCCAGAGTGAGTATGAGCGTGAATTCGAGGGCATCATCCCGAATCTGGAACGACGGTTCCGCGACTCGAACTCACAATGGATCAAAGAGGAGATACAGAGCTATATGACCGAGGAGCCATGCGACGAATGCGGCGGCAGACGACTGTCCGCGATGTCGCTTGCCGTGACTGTCGGCGGGCTGAACATCTCCGAGATGTGCGATATGTCCGTCGTCAGCATCCTCGATCATATCGATCGCATGGAGCTGAGCGACCGCGACAGGATGATCGCCGGTGAGATCATGCGCGAGATCAAGACCCGCCTGAATTTTCTGAGATCCGTCGGGCTGGGATATCTGACATTATCGCGCGCTTCGGCGACCTTATCCGGCGGCGAAAGCCAGCGTATCCGTTTGGCGACGCAGATCGGTTCGGCGCTGATGGGCGTGCTGTATATCCTTGACGAGCCGTCGATCGGACTGCATCAGCGGGACAATGACAAGCTGCTCGCAACGCTGAAAAAGCTCAGAGATATCGGCAACACGGTCATCGTCGTCGAGCATGACGAGGATACCATGCGCGCGGCGGATTACATCGTGGATATCGGCCCCGGCGCGGGCGTCCACGGCGGCGAGATCGTCGCGACCGGTACGGTGGATGACATTATCGCGTGCGAAGGCTCGATCACGGGAAAATACCTGAGCGGCGAGAGGAGTATCCCGCTGCCCGAAAGCCGCAGAGATGGCAGCGGCAAGAGCCTGAAGATCGTCGGTGCAAAGCAGAACAATCTGAAAAATATCGATGTTAATATTCCTCTAGGGAAATTTGTTTGTGTGACCGGCGTGTCCGGATCAGGCAAAAGCTCGCTGATCAACGAGATATTATACAAGCATCTGGCGCGAGAGCTGAACCGCGCGAAATGTACCCCCGGCAAATTCGACAGGATCGAGGGCGTCGGGGTGCTGGACAAGGTCATCAACATCGACCAGAGTCCCATCGGGCGCACGCCGCGCTCCAATCCCGCGACCTATACCGGCGTTTTCACGGATATCCGCAACCTGTTTGCATCGACCACCGAGAGTAAGATGAGAGGTTTTTCGTCGTCGCGCTACTCCTTTAACGTCAAGGGCGGTCGGTGCGAGGCGTGTCAGGGCGACGGCATCATCAAGATCGAAATGCATTTTTTGCCCGATATCTACGTTCCGTGCGAGGTCTGTAAGGGAAAGCGGTATAATCGCGAGACGCTGGAGGTCAAGTATAAGGGCAAGTCGATCCACGATGTGCTGGAGATGACCGTCGAGGAAGGGCTGGAGTTCTTCAAGAATATCCCGAAAATCCAGCGGAAGCTGCAGACGCTGTTCGACGTCGGGCTGGGCTACATCAAGATCGGTCAGCCCGCAACGACCCTCTCCGGCGGCGAGGCGCAGCGCGTGAAGCTCAGCACGGAGCTGAGCAAACGTCCTACCGGGCGCACGGTCTATATTCTCGACGAGCCGACAACGGGTCTGCATATCGCGGACGTTCACCGTCTGGTGGAGGTCCTGCAAAAGCTGGTCGACGGCGGCAATACCGTCATCGTCATCGAGCATAATCTGGAGCTGATCAAGACCGCCGATCATATCATCGACCTCGGTCCCGAGGGCGGCGATATGGGCGGTACCGTGGTCGCAGAGGGTACGCCCGAAGAAGTCGCCGCGTGTGAGGAATCCTTTACCGGACAATACCTCAGACCGTTACTGCGTCAAATCAATGAAGAGTGAAAAGCGAAAAGTGAAGAGCGATGGTTACCCGCCTTCGGCTCGGACAAATAAGAAAACGCTGAACGGTATGGTTCGGCGTTTTTTTGATAACTCTTTTCGTCTGGGGCATGGGAGAGAATGCAATCCCTCCTGCATGAGGATCATCAGCAAATTGCCGATTCGCCTGCAGATCAATATTCGACAAAAATTTCGCTATTTTCTTTACGGTATATATAGCCGTCCGGTTTTGTGGTATAAAAAATAATGTATTTGTATGTGATCCATTCGCAGGAGGGATATGAATGAAAATCGGTTTTGATAATGAAAAATACCTGCAGATGCAGAGCCAGCATATCCGCGACCGTATCGCGCAATTCGGCGGCAAACTGTATCTGGAATTCGGCGGCAAGCTCTTTGACGATTACCATGCGGCGCGCGTGCTGCCCGGATTCAAACCCGATTCAAAGCTGCAGATGCTCATGCAGTTAAAGGATGAGGCGGAGATCGTCATCGTCATCAATGCGGACGATATCGAGAAGAACAAGGTGCGCGGCGATCTGGGTATCACCTATGACCTGGACGTTATGCGCCTGATCGACGTTTTCTCAAACCGCGGGCTGTATGTCGGTTCGGTCGTATTGACCCGCTTTGCCGATCAGCCCGACGCCGTGAAATTCCAGAAAAAGCTTGAGGAAAACGGCATCCGCGTCTACCATCACTATTCCATCCCGAATTACCCCGCCGATATCGACCTGATCGTCAGCGACGACGGCTACGGCAGGAATGACTATGTCGAGACCTCCCGTCGACTGGTAATCATCACTGCTCCCGGTCCCGGTTCGGGCAAGATGGCGGTGTGTCTGAGTCAGCTTTATCATGAGAACAAGCGCGGGATCCAAGCGGGCTATGCGAAGTTTGAGACCTTCCCGATCTGGAACCTTCCCCTGAAGCATCCGGTCAACGTCGCCTATGAAGCCGCGACAGCCGACCTCAACGACGTCAACATGATCGACCCCTTCCATCTGGAAGCGTATGGGGTGACCACCGTCAACTACAACCGCGATATCGAGATATTCCCGGTGCTGAATACGATGTTCGAGTCTATCCTCGGCGAATCCCCCTACAAGTCGCCGACGGATATGGGCGTCAATATGGCGGGCAACTGTATCATCGACGACGAGGCGACCTGTGCCGCCGCGAATCAGGAGATTATCCGCCGCTACTATGATGCGATGTGCAACCATACCAAGGGTAACGGTTCGCCTGATGAAGCGTATAAGATCGGGCTTTTGATGAAGCAGAACAAGCTGACTGCGGACGACCGTGTTGTGATCGCTCCGGCGCTCGCTCTCGCTGAGGAAACCGGCGCTCCCGCTGCTGCGATGGAATTAAGCGACGGACGGATCGTCACCGGAAAGACGTCCGATCTGCTAGGCGCGTGTGCGGCGATGGTGCTGAACGGGCTGAAAGCGCTCGGCGATATCCCGAAGAAGGTCGACCTGATCGATCCGGCGGTCATCGAGCCGATCCAGAAGCTGAAGGTTGAGAATTTCGGGTCAGAGAACCCCAGACTGCACACCGACGAGGTATTGATCGCGCTGTCGATCTCGGCGGTCACCAATCCGACCGCGCGTCTGGCGATGCAGCAGCTCGGAGAGCTGCGCGATACCGACGCTCACGCGACGGTCATCCTCTCGGAGACCGACGCCCGCACCCTCAAGAAGCTCGGTATCCACGTGACAACCGAGCCGCATTACGAAACGAATAAACTGTATCGAAAATAACACAGCCGAGGAGGACGAAATGTTCTCCTCTTTTTTTGAAACCAAACGCGCTTTCGTGTGTGTAGATCGTAAAATGGGAGGAAATGCCGCGTCTGATCTGAGGTGAATGGATTGTGAATCGGCTGCGCGCAAGCATACCGACGCAGGGCTGGCCGTCTATTTTACAGCAGGTCGATTTTGAGTGATTTTGAACGAAAAAAACGGAGATTTTTAGTGAATCGGTCATATTACCTAAATCAACGAAAAAAACCTGCGTTTTAATTAACATATTTTTCAATTATGCCTTGATTTAATTACAGGTTTGTAGTAAAATATGCTTGATGTAACTAAATTACATTTAATTGAAAAAATAGGAGGAATTATTATGTCAGTTAAAGTTGCAATCAACGGCTTTGGTCGTATCGGTCGTCTGGCTTTCCGTCAGATGTTCGGCGCCGAGGGTTATGAGGTTGTTGCGATCAACGATCTTACCAACCCCGACATGCTCGCAAACCTGCTGAAGTATGATACTGCTCAGAAGGGCTACTGCGGCGTTATCGGCGAGAACCTGCACACTGTTGAGGCGGGCGAGAACTCCATTATCGTTGACGGTAAGGAAATCACCATCTAT
>CADBOO010000040.1 GCA_902796225.1 uncultured Ruminococcus sp. | reverse complement strand
GACGTCAGGGCGCTTGCCGTCTGCGCGATGATGCTGGCGCTTAGGATCGTGCTGGGCATCTTCAGCAACTTTACGCTGGCGATCATGCCGTTTGTCAAGATCGGGTTCACGTTCATCCCGATCGCGATCACCGCTTATCTGTACGGTCCCGTCTGCGCGGCGATCGTCGGCGGTGCGGGAGATATCCTGTCGATCATTCTGGCTAATCCAACCGCGTTTTCCATCACGCCCGGCATCACGATCTGCTGTGTGATCGAGGGACTGATCTACGGCGCGGTGCTGTATCACACGGAATTGAAGCTGCCGACGGTGATCATCGCGAAGGTCTGTGTGCTTGTATTGTGTCAGCTTCCGCTGAACACACTCGTGCTATGCTTCCTGATGAACATGCCGTACCTGACGCTGTTGTGGTATCGCACGGCGGTGCTGGTACCGTTCGCAGTCGTCGAGATCGCGGTCGTCATGCTGCTGAAAAAGCCGCTGTTCAAGATACAGAATCAACTGCATAAAGTATAAAAAATGCCCTCGGAGAGATCCGGGGGCATTTATCATCGAGAAAAGTATTAGATGCGTAAGGTATTCACACGACAGAATCGTTATGTTCGAAGAAACTGAGTCACTCATGCCGCGATGCTGCCGCTTTTGTGCAGAAAGGCGCCTTATAGGGCGGATTTGATGAGGCTGAGCAACTCGTCGTAGGTATCGCAGGCGGGAATATCGGGATAATCCGCTTTGATGCTGTCCGGCGCGCGGAACAGGAAGCCTGCCTTGCTCGCCTGAATCATCGCGAGGTCGTTGAAGCTGTCGCCGGACGCGATGGTCTCGAAGCCGCAGGACTGGAGTGCGCGGACGGTGGTCAGCTTTGTCTTCTCGCAGCGCAGATGATAATCGGTGATTTTGCCGTCATCCGCTACGACCAACTCGTTGCAGAAGATCGCCGGCCAGCCGAGTTTTTTCATCAGGGGCTTAGCGAACTGGCTGAAGGTATCGCTGAGGATGACCGCCTGTGTAATTGAGCGCAGCTCGTCGAGGAATTCCTTTGCGCCGGGCATGGGATCGATCTTTGCGATGGTTTCCTGGATCTCTTTCAGTCCCAGACCGTGCCGATCAAGGATATCCAGACGGTATTTCATCAGCTTATCGTAGTCCGGCTCGTCGCGGGTGGTGCGCTTGAGTTCGGGGATGCCCGAAGCTTCGGCAAATGCGATCCAGATCTCGGGTACCAATACGCCTTCCAAATCAAGACAAACAATATTCATAGGTCAACTTCCTTTGCTGTATAATATTACCATTTAATTAAACAACACACCGGGGATTTTGTCAAGAGCATTGATCAAACTCGGTTGCAGGATATGCTTGGGGGATCAGTGTATCGGGAGTCTTCTGAGTTACGTCCCTGCAAGAATTATATTAATAGGAGTCTGAACCGAAAAAACAGCGCCTGTCGGGACGACAGGCGCTGTGTGGTGTTAAGGATCAGTTTTCGAGATCGGGATTGTAGTTATAATAGTGGATCCATGTGCCGGTGGTGGAATCAGCCGTGAATGCATCGTCGTCGATGACGACCCAGATCTCGGGATACTCTTCGCTGGAGATCGGACCGTAGTCCTTGGTCTGCGGCTTGCCGGAGCCCTGGTTGATGATGAAGTAGTAATCCAGACCGCCGGGAACCTTGATCTCTGCGGAATACCAGCCGTTCTCATCCTTCTGAGTCTGCTCCTGTCCGGGCCAGCTCTCAAAGGTATTGATCGGAGAGTTGCCGTTGTATGCCCATGCCCAGAGGTACGGATTCCATGTCAGATCGCCGCTGTGCTTGATGTGCATGGTAACGGCATCCATCGAATAGGTGTAGCGATAAGTGACCGTCACGTCGCCGGAAGCAATACCGGAAGCGTTCTTCGGCGTTTCGTCGAGCTTATAGTATGCAACGGTAGCGGGAGTGGTGGTATACTCGGCGCCGAGTCTTACCTTGACGGTATTCGACTGCTTGATGCTTCTTTCCTTGCCGTCGCGCAAGCCGATGTACTCGGTGGTGATGGAGCAGACGTTGACGGGAAGATCTACCAGCCAGCGCTGGAGCTTTGTCGCGTCAACGATCGTTGTTGCGCCGTCATAGTCATAGTCGCCGCGCTTGACATGTTCTTCGTCGAGCTTGTCGATCTCCGCCAGCCAGCGCTGAACTCTGGTCGCGTCCATGATCGTAATGAGGTTGTCGTCGTCAACGTCGCCCTTGGGAACGGTGAACGAATCGGGAACATAATCAGCGTAATTGTAAGTGACGACAGCGTCGTCGGAGGAGAATGTGCCGTTCTCGTCGCCGACTACATCGCTCAGCTCGTACTGGATCGGAATGGAAGCGTCGGCGCTGACGGAATAACCGTCGCCGGGCTTACCGAGGAGTACGCTGGAAGAGAGCAGCTCGCCGGTCTTCTCATAGACGCTGTTGACAGTAAGCTTGGTGTAATCGGATGTAAGCGCGCACTGCTCAAAGGTGTTCTTCTCGACCATGATCAGGCAGGTGGTCGCGGGAACGTCGATCAGGGTGCCTTTGCATTCGCCGAGCTTGGTAACGCCGGCGCTGGTCGCATTGGCTACGATGACCCACTCGGTATCATCGCTGAGAGAGGGATCGGCGGTGGTAGACAGTCTGTACTTGACGTCCTCGTTCTTGCCGTTGTAGATAACAGCGATCTTGTTCCATTCGCCCGCGGTAGTGTTCTCAACGGTATAGCCGATGGTGAACGCGGTAGCGGTGACCGAAGTGGATCTCATGATCTTATAGGAATCGTCAGCGGCGTCGGTCTCGTGCGCCGTGAACGGAGAGAATGCCTTTCTCAGTTCGAACATACCCTTGTAGTAGGATACGAGATCGGCGTTGGTCTTAACGAGCGACCAGTCGATCATATTGAGGGTTGCAGCGGATTTGTAGGAGTTCTCGTCGCCGTCCTTGGAACGACCCATTTCTTCACCTGCGAGGATGAAGTCGATACCCTGGCAGGAGCTGATGATCGCAGCGGTGAGCTTGTTCTCCTTGATAACGTCGGAATAACGTGCGCGGAAATCGGCGGATGTGCCGTAATCGCAGCCTACCAGCTTATCATACAGCGTCATGTTATCATGGCAGGAAGCGTAGGTAACGCACTGCTCGGGGGTCGTTGCAGTCCAGCCGCCGTGACCGAAGGTCTGAGCCGCTACACCGTAAGAAATATTCTTGCCGTACTTCATCTCGCTGTTGACAAAGCCCTTGGCGGTAGCGCCTTCGAATACGCCGCCCTTGACGCCGTCGCGGATCTGGTCATTGAAGAAACCGATACGGGGAGAAATATCCTTAGTGGTCTGCTGGGTAGCCATGAAGGTCTTTGTGCCGGCGCAGGTGGTGGGATCATAGACGGTGTTGCCGCCCCAGCCCTCACCGTACATGATGATGCGGGAATCGATCTCGTCCATATCTTCGCGGATCAGGTTCATCGTCTCGCCGTCATGTACGCCCATGAGGTCGAAACGATAACCGTCGATGTGATACTCGTCTGTCCAATACTGAAGCATTTCGCGCATATACTTGCGGTACATCGCACGCTCGGAAGCGGTATCGTTGCCGCAGCCGGACTGGTTGGAGTAAGCGCCGCTGTTATTCAATCTGTAATAATACTCGGGAACGCTGTAGGTGAACGCGCCGTCGATAGAATATGTATGGTTGTATACAACGTCCATGATAACGCCGATGCCGGCATTATGGAGCGCCTGGATCATCTGCTTGCATTCGTTGATACGAACGTTGCCGTCGTAGGGGTTGGTGGAATACGAACCCTCGGGAACGCCGTAGTTCTTGGGATCATAGCCCCAGTTGAACTGAGAATCGTCGCCGGCTTCGTTGATGGTGGCAAAATCATAGAAGGGGTTGATCTGGACATGGGTGACGCCCAGCTCTTTCAGATAATCGATACAGGTAGCGATCTGACCTTCATTGTTGAGGGTGGTGCCTGTCTCGGTGAATGCGAGGAACTTGCCGCGGTGTTCGGCAGAAACGCCGGAGTTCTCGTTCCATGAGAAGTCCTTGACCTGAACCTCCCAGATGATCGCATCGGTCTGATGATCGACAAATACGTGCTTATCGTTGTCCCAGCCTTCGGGATCGGTGGAATCGAGGTCGACGACCATGGAACGGTCGCCGTTGACGCCGACTGCCTTGGAATAGACGTCCTGGGTCTCGTGTGCGACATATCTGTCGCTGTCAACGATATGCTGGGGATTGTTGATGGTGTAGGTGTAGTAGACGTTCTTCAGGTCGCCGGATGCAGTGTGAGTCCAGACGCCTGTCCAATCGGAACCGTCCATCAGCTTCTCCATTTCGTAGGTGCCCAGCTTCTGCGCGCCGTCTTCCTTATCGGAACCGGTTGCGTAGAGGTTCAGGCTAACGTCCTTTGCCAGAGGAGCCCAGACCTTAAAAGTGGTCGACTCGGGCGAGTAGATCGCACCCAGCTCGCCGTCGTAGGCATATTCATTGTCCAGTTCCATCGCAGCGTTGGAATACTTGTTGTTCGGATTGGTCCCGGCGGATGCGGGAACAATGCACATGCTGAACATGGTAACAACCAACGCCAAGGTCAGGACAACGGATATGAGCCTTTTTGTTTGTTTCATTGTTTTTCCTCCTTAGTATTGTAATGAATAATGAAGAACTATCTCAACCGGCAAAGCCGGTAAATTCCTTCAGTCAATCCCGCAGCGAACAATGCGCGTCGAAAATCACTCGTCGATATCGATCGAAGCGATCTTTTTGCGTTTGCCTCTCCCGCTGAAGTAGAAGATGAGCGCTGCGATCAGCAGGAGCGATACGCCGCCGATCAAAATAAACGGCACATAGTTGAATACCTTTTTCTCGTAATTGACGATGATATTCGCCTCGGCACTCGAGAAAACGGCATAGTTGTCCGATTTTCCGCGAATAGTATAGCCGTCAAATTCGAGTTCATCGACCTCGACCAGATCGCCCTCAACGCCGAGATAGGTCTTGGTATCGAGGATCGTTCCGTCGTCCGCCATGTAGATCACATTGGCGCGGCAGGAATACTGCTGGTCAACATTCGGCTGGACGATGGTATCCGCCGGCTTATAATAATAGGTTACAACGATCGGTTCCTCCGTGTATTTTCCTGCGCCGTTATCGGGAAGCCTGTCCAGATCCAGCACATAGCCGGGGATCACCGGGATCGGCTGGGAATAATATTGCTGATCGACACGGTTGGTGGTGACGATCGAATTATGGATCGGCTTATCAAAATCATTGAAATACCGGAAGGTGACGGTGGAATAATCTCCCTCGTACTTTTCGCACTCAAGGGTCAGGATCTCGAAATCCTTCTTGATCGTACCTTCAAGAATGCTTTGATCGCCGGTGATATTATACCGGAAAAGGATCTCATCGGGGATCGTGAACGAATAACTGTCGCCGATCTTGCCGGTATACTTCTCTTCATAAATGGTATCGGTATTGGTGGTATCGACGATACGCGCCCAGACCGTCGCAGTATCGCTGTCCTGACCGATGACCTTGTATCCGGCGCGGTTGACCAGAACCACTGCCGAGGTATGCGGTACTTCGACGGTACCGGTATAGGTTCCCAGTGAAGACAGTCCGGCGCGCTCGCCGTCGGCAAGCATGACCCATTCGCCCTCGGGCAGGGTGACGACAGAGGTCTCGGAATCGCTGCCGTTGAACGCGGCGATCACGATCGGCATACGCTGCATGACCGCCTGATAGGCGATACAATCGCCGCCTTTGGTATCCAGATAGGTCACGGATGAACCGGAATCGGTATCCTTCAGCACCGTCAGCTTGGACCGCAATTGGATCAGTCCCTGATAATACTCAACCAATGAGGGATACTCTTTGATACGTCTCCAGTCGAGCTGATTGATCCCGACAGAGGATTTGTAGGAATTTTCGTCGCCCTTCTTGGTGCGGGCAAATTCTTCGCCGGCAAGCATGAACGGCATGCCGCGGGTCATCATCACGATGGCGGCGGACAGCTTGTTCATCGAAACAAGATCCTCGTGGCGGGAGGAATAATCGTCGTCGTGATAAACAGACGCGATCAGCTTATCATACAGCGTCAGGTTATCGTGGCACGAGGCGTAGTTGACAATTTGGTTCGGCGAGCCTGCCCAACCGGTCGCGTCGGCGTCGATCATGCCCTTGATACCGGCTTTTGAGGAACCGTCCTGAACAAAACCGCCTTCATTTGCGTTGAAGGTCGAGCCTTTGATCGCGTCGCGTCCGGAATCGTTGAACGCGCCGATACGGGAAGAAAGGCTGTCCATGTTCTTCTGGGTCGCCAGCGTCACATCCGCGCCCGCTGCGGTCGTCATATCCCATGCTTCGCCGTACATCAGGATCTTGTCGCCGTCCGGCAGACCGTCAAGAGTGGTGCGAACGGTATTCATGGTATCGACGTCCATCAGACCCATCAGATCGAATCGGAAGCCGTCGATATGGTATTCCTGTGCCCAGTATTTGACCGAATCGCGGATATAGCGGCTGACCATATAGCGTTCCGTCGCAACGTCGTTGCCGCAGCCGGAGCCGTTCGACCATTCGCCGCTTTCGGTAAAGCGATGGTAATAGTACGGCGCGATCTGATGGAAGTAGGATTTTTCGGACTCGTATGTATGGTTATAGACGACGTCCATGATGACGCCGATGCCGGCGTTATGGAGCGCCTGGATCATCTGCTTGCATTCTTTGATACGGACTCTGCCGTCGTACGGATTTGATGAATAGGAGCCTTCGGGTACGTTGTAGTTCTTCGGATCATAGCCCCAGTTGTACTGATCGGATTCGGTATCCGCTTCGTCGATCGACGCGAAATCATAGAAGGGATTGATCTGGACATAATTGACCCCGAGCTGCTTTAAGTAATTGACGCAGGTCGCGATCTCGCCCTCTTTGCCGTTGAGCGTGGTCTTGTTCTCGGTAAAGGCAAGATATTTGCCGCGGTTCTTTTCGGATACGCCGGAGGTCTCTGACGCGGAAAAATCACGGACGGAGATCTCCCATACGACCGCGCGGGTATTGGAGGATACGCGGTCGAAACGATCCTTTGACCAGCCTTTCGGGTTGGTTTCGGAAAGATCGACGATCATACCGCGGTTGCCGTTGACGCCGACTGCCTTGGCGTACGGATCGACCACCTCGTTGGTCTCGCCGTTGACCGTCACGAGGTAGGTGTAGTACATATTCTTGAAATCGCCTTTTAACGTCAGATACCATGCGCCGTTCTTCTTGGCGTACTTCATCGGGTAGCTGTAAAGGGTCTTGGCGCCGGTCTCTTTGTCGGAGCCGGTCTTGTAGATGCAGACCTTGACGTCCGACGCGACAGGCGTCCACAGGCGGAAGGTCGTATAGGAGGGCGTGTAGATCGCGCCAAGCTCGCCGTCGTAGACCGTCTGATCCATGCGCTTCGCATATGCGTCATAACCGTATGACTCGGGGGTGAAAGGCGGTTCGGTCGGTGCAGCGGTCGGTTTCACGGCGGGCTTCGTCTCCTTTGTATTGTTCTCGGCGGCAGCCGCCGGGATCAGCGCCGCCGCAAGGATCGCTATAGCAAGTAACAATGAAATCAGTCTTTTTGAAATCAAAATACATACCTCTTCATATTACATATTACTCTTACAGTATCATACCATACATATGGGTGCTGTTTAATTCTAATTTAGAATTATAAAAAAGTTAACAATAGAAATTTACGCCAGTTTTTTGAGCGTTTTGACATGATTATGACGCGGGGTCACCTCTCCCCTTTTTCTGCATATAATGTAGTACCGAATTGATGAAAGGAGTTCCCTATGGAAACGATTACTTATACCGTGCGTCCCGGCAACACCCTGTATGCCATCGCGCAGTTTTTCTCTACGAGCGTCAAGGCGATCGCGCATGCAAACGGGCTGAAGCCGCCTTACACCATTTATCCCGGTCAGGAGCTTGTGATCCCGACAAAGGAGGCAGGCTCGCCGCGATACTATGTGGTGCGTCCCGGCGATACGCTGGTCTCGATCGCCGATCGCTACGGGATCGAGCTGGACGATCTGCTGAATCTGAACCGCTTCGAGGATCCCAATATCATTTACCCGGGACAGATCATCCGCCTGACCCGATAACGCCGTATCCTGTCATTTTGAGCGCAGCGAAGGATCTTAATCAGCGATCAAAAGATCCTTCACTTCGTTCAGGATGACGTTTTTTTCTGATAAACAAGCAAAAAGACGACAGGTCTTCCCCGCCGTCCTTTATGTAACTCGACTTCTGTCTTTTATTTTTTCTCTTTGACCTTCTTGATACCGTATATCTTTCTGAGAAAGAATGACAGCAGCTTCGGTCTGTCCAGGACTACTACCTTCATGCTTTACCCCCTCGTCCAAAGGCAGGTGATGATGAGAACCAGCGCCGCGATCACGCAGACCGCCTTTGTCGGCAGACATGCTGCAGTGATCAGCCCCGCGCCGAATGCGATCGGTGCGATACAGGATTTACATTTTCTCATATTTATCACCCTGTATATACTACGCAGTATCACGCGGGTTGTGACAGATGTATTGAAAATGCGGCGATTTGCTGGTATAATATACGCGGTGATACTATGAGAACGCTCTCGATCGGCAAAAATGACGCCGGTCAGCGGCTGGATAAATTCCTGAGCAAACGCTTCAGAACGATGCCGAAGTCGCTGATGTGCAAATATCTGAGAACAAAATATATCAAAGTAAACGGCAAAAAGGTTCAGCCCGACGTATTTCTCAACGAAGGCGACGTCCTGACGCTGTATATCCGCGACGAGTTCTTTGAAGAGAAAAAAAGCTATGATTTTTTGAAGGCAGGCAAAGATCTGTCCGTCCTGTATGAGGACGAGAATCTGCTGCTGCTGGACAAAAAAGTCGGCGTGATCGCGCATCAGGACAACCGCTACGACAGCGATACGCTGAATCTGCGGGTGTTGCGGTACCTCTATGAAAAGGGCGCGTATGACCCCGAAAAGGACAAAGCCTTCACTCCCGCCCTGTGCAATCGCATCGACCGCAATACCGGTGGGATCGTGATCGCGGCGAAAAATGCCGAAGCGCTGAGGATCGTCAACGAAAAGATCCGCAGCCGCGAGATACAGAAATACTATTTGTGCGTCGTCAAAGGGAAGCCCGATCCAACGCATGACTGCATGACGGCATATCTTAGCAAAGATGAGGATACCAATACCGTCAGCGTCTCCGACCGTGCGCGCGAGGATGCGAAGGAGATCGTCACAGAGTATACGGTGCTGGATTCGAAGGACGGATTATCGCTGTGCGAGGTGCTGCTGCATACCGGCCGCACCCACCAGATCCGAGCACACATGGCGCATATCGGACATCCGCTGCTCGGCGACGAAAAATACGGCGATCGCAGACTGAACGCAAAATACCGCATGAAGCGCCAGGCGCTTTACGCATACAAGCTGCGGTTCTGTTTTTCCTCACCTGCGGGAAATCTGGAATACCTTAACGACAAGGAATTCGAAGTGAACGACGTTTGGTTTGCGAAAAACCGTGAATTAAATATTCTGTAAAAGAATTAAGCCTCTGATCAACTCAGAGGCTTTCTGTTATGATTCGGGATTGATGCGCAGCATCGCGCACATCGTGCCGCGATCTCCTTTTGTCGCGCGATGGCTCCACAACAGATCGGAATTGCACTGCGTACACAGGTCGCCGACAGCGATATTCTCCGGCTTGACGCCGCAGCTGATCAAAATCTGACGGTTGCATTCGCGCATATCGATCATATATTTGCCGCCGTCCTTCGGAAAAACAAACCGGTCGCTGTCGAGTCCGAGATCATAAAAATGCTTAGCACACGGCTCGTCAACCTCGTAACAGCACACGCCGATATTGGGCCCGATTGCGCAGACAAGGTCGCCGGGATCGGTACCGAAGCTCTCGCGCATGGTATCGACGACTTTCGCGGCGATCCGCCCGACCGTCCCGCGCCAGCCGCCGTGCGCCAGACCGATCGCATGGGTGCCGGTATCGACAAAAAACAGCGGTGTGCAGTCGGCATAATAGGTGCATAAGGTCAGCCCCGGCTCAATGGTCACAAGTCCGTCGACGCTTTCGATATCCTTCTCGCGATAGATGCCGATCCCTTTTTCTGCGGATGTACATACTCTGACAAAGGTATGATGATCCTGAGAGGATGCGACCAACGACGGATAATCAAAGCCCGCAGCTGCGCAGAAGCGCTTGTAGTTCTCCGTCACCGCCTCGCGGTCATCGTGATCAAAGCTCATGTCCATCGGGTGGACGGTGCGGGTGCCTTCGCCGATCTTTGTGGAGAAGGCGTGGCGGATAAAGGGAATCTGTGATAACGCGTTGAATGTCAGATACGCAACACCGTTATTCTCGTTGAGTGTCAATACTTCAGAATCAATTTTCAAAAAAATCACCGTTTCTATTATACTACTGTTTGATATCACTTGCAATAGCGAAAACATAATGTTATAATGTTTATGATTGAGCCGGAATATAACCCGACCGGTTTGTGCGAAATATCGGCAAAAACCTTACAGATTACGAATAACACACGGTGATAGTATGAAAAAACAGCTATTCGGCAAGAATATCGTGCCTTCCTGCACCTACTGCAGCCACTCAAAAAAAGAAGGCAGCAAGCAGTTCTGTGAAGCACGAAAGGTACTGAAAAACGGCAAATGCAGAAAATTTGACTACAATCCCATCATGAGGACTCCCCGCGGCACCGCGAAACTGCCCACTTTCAAAAACGACGATTTTTCAATCTGACAGAGGTAATTGAACGTGAAAAACAATACATTGGTCATCAGACAAAAAACCGTACAGATCTGCACTGCGATCGCGGTCGTACTGGTCGGGCTGCTGTTTGCGGCGATATCCGTCTACAGCATCCTTCAGACCTGCCGCTTCGATTCAACCAATCTATCTGCAGAAAACATCCTTTTCTGCAACGACAGCGTCATCACCAATATCGGACTAATCGTCCTGACCATACTCGGGCTGCTGGTGCTGATCCGCAAAAACGTCCATATCAGCAAGGCGAGTACGCCGCTGATCGTCGGCGTCATGGTGATCGTCGTCACCACAATGGCGATCGTCTGGGTCAACACCGTCAAATCACTTGCCAGCGGTGAGACCCAAACCATGCTCAATACCGCGCGTGACGCCGCGCAGGGCAAATATGATACCTTTACCAATCCCTATGCCGACGAATACAGCTACTTCCAGTTCTATCCGTTCCAGCTGGGTTATGTATTCTTTGCCGAGATCCTGTTCAAGATCTTCGGTACAGAGAGCACGGAGCATCTGTTCCAGATCATCAATGTCATCTCGCTCGACTTTGCGTATGTAGCGCTTGTCATGGTGACAAAGCGGATCTTCAACCGCAAGGCGGTCACCAATATGACGGCGATCGCGCTGATCGTCTGCTTCCAGCCGATGTTCATCACAACGCTGACCAACGGCGTGCTGATCGGACTGGCGCTGTCGCTATGGGCGGTATTCTTCACGCTGAAGTATATGCAGGAGGACAAGCTGCAGTTTGCGGGACTCGCCGTCCTGCTGATCACGCTTGCGGTACTGATCAAATACACCTATGCCGTGGTGCTGATCGCGCTGATCATCGCGCTGCTGCTGCACATCTTCGATAAGGTCAAGCTGATCTCGCTGGCGATCATCGCGCTGATGATCCTCTGCCCCATCGGTCTGCAGATGGTATTGGAGCAATCCTACGGCTCAAAAAGCGGCGCTGCGATCAATACGCGCGTCACCCATACGCTGTACGCGTACATGGGTGTGACCGAAGAGGATACCTCGCCCCGCTACGGCGGATGGTTCTCCTTTATCGGCGTCAATACCCTGAGAAGAAACAAGCTTGATGAAGCTGCTGCCGATAAAGAAGCGAACGCGGCTATCAAAGAACGCAGGGATCAGCTGAAAAATGAAGGCAGGCTGGTTGAGTTCTACTCGTCCAAGCTGTTCAGCGAAATCAACGAACCGTCCTTCCAGTCCATCTGGGTGAGTCAGGTGCATGAGCACGATTTCCCCGAGGCATCCGAAGAAACCCCCGATCCCTTCCCGAAGCTCGCAAAATCCGTGTATACCGGCGGTCTTTCACGACTGCTTGACAGATGGTTCAACTACTATAATATGATCATCTTCATCGGATTTACCGCGGGTATGGTATGGCTGATCGTCCGCAAAAAGCTCAACGCGGGCGTCGTGATCCTGCCTGCAGCCGTATTCGGCGGGATCATGTATCACACCGTTTGCGAAGCGAAAAGCCAGTTTATGCTGCCGTTCTTCGTCATGCTGATACCGTTTGCGGTATACGGCATACTGGAGAGCATTCAGGCGCTGAGGACTAAGACCGACTTCCTCTTCCGCGAGAATCACGCCGTCGACGCCGACGATGAAAGCGCTGCTGTAGTCGCAGCAGAAGCGAAATAATCCAATCGAAATACAAGTTTTACAGGACTGATGCATTTGTTTGTGTCGGTCCTGTTATTTTTGGAGCGGATGAATACGCTTCACCCTAAGACGCGTGATCACCCGTCCACCCTTGACGCGTAATTGCCCGTCACCCGTCATCCATTATCTGTCCTAACCCCCGCCATCATTCATCCATCACCCGTCATCATTGTCAAATAAAAGAGCGCTTCCCGAAGGAAGCGCTCTGGTGTGATGATTCAATTGTCAGACGATCGTATCGGATCAGTAT
>CADBOO010000039.1 GCA_902796225.1 uncultured Ruminococcus sp. | reverse complement strand
GACCGCTTTTTTTATGGACAAATAGTTCAAATATGATATAATAAAACCATATTCCCGATGGATCTTACTCCAAGCACCGGCAAAAGGGGTAGACCTTACCCCCAGCACTGGCAAAAAGGGTAGACCTTACTCCAAGAACTGGCAGGGGATAGGTGACATCATTTTCGTTGCTACGACCCACTGCGAGTGCGTATGCCGGATGTCCCGCGAAAAACCGCATCAATAAGCCATTATATATGAATCAATTTATATTTCGAACAATCGCCGAGAGGAGCGATCTCACTTGATAATGAAGAACAAGACCGGGATCATAAAAAACCGACACCGTAAATTATTCGTTGTTCTGACGCTGCTGATCTTGCTGACGGTCGCAGCCGTTGTCGGTTCCGGAATCTATATTTTCAATCACACAACGAGATCTTACCGGGAGCAGATCCTGCAGAATACCTCAAAGCTCGCCGCCGAACAGATCGACGGAGATCGGGTGAACGACTGGTTCAAGAACGGCGTTGACACGGAGTATGCGAATACGGCAAAAAGACTCGAAAGTATCATCGACCACACGCCGTTTATCCAGTATCTTTACGTTTATCAGATCAAGCCGGACGGCTGTCACGTGGTGTTTGACTTTGATACGACCGACGATGAATTGTCGAAGTACGATGAGCGTCCGGATGTATCTGCAGGCAGCTTCGGCGAGGTGATCCCGTTCGACGACAGTTTTTCGGAATACATCCCGACGCTGCTTGACGGCGGTCGGATCGATATGATCGAAAGCAACGATACCTACGGCTGGCTTTTGACCCAGTATGAGCCTGTCTATGACTCCAAAGGACAGTGTGTCGCGTATGTCGGCGTCGATATCTCGATGATCGGCGTTGACGATTTTGTCAAAACCTATATCTGGCAGATCGTATTGATCGCAGTGATCTTCTTTGCCGGATGTATCGCGATCGGCGCGCGGCTGTATATCGGCGCACGCCGTGCCGATGAAATGGATAACCTTGTCAGTCAGCAAAAACGTGACAAGCAGCTGCTCAGAGAGGTCATCGAGGCGTTTGCGAAGGTCGTCGACCTCAAGGATTCTTATACGCAGGGTCATTCCATGCGGGTTGCGAAGTATACCGCGATGCTCGCGAGGGAGTTGGGCTGCGATGAGGACACTGTCGAAAAATACTACGATATCGCGCTGATGCATGATATCGGGAAGATAGGTATCCCCGACAGCGTGCTGAACAAGACCGGAAAGCTGACCGTCGAGGAATATGAGATCATGAAATCCCATACGTCCAGAGGGTATGAGGTCCTGAAGAATATCAGCCTGATGCCTGAGATCGCGGTGGGCGCCCGGGCGCATCATGAGCGACCGGACGGAAAGGGTTATCCTAAGCAGTTGTCCGGTGACGAGATCCCGCGCGTGGCGCAGATTATCGCCGTAGCAGACTGCTTTGACGCTATGTATTCCAGCCGCCCATACCGTCCTCGCATGAATTTCGAAAAAGCTGTTTCTATCATCAAAGGTGCGTCGGGAACACAGCTGACGGCGGACGTCGTCGACGCTTTCATGCGGCTGGTGGAAAAGGGCGAGTTTCGCGCTCCGGATGATAACGGCGGCGGATCGACGGAGAATATCGAAAACATCCGCACACATGATTGTTGATGAGCGTAACTCCTGAGAACCTACTGAGTCTTAGCGGCAGAAATAATGTAACATTTTTACGCAATCTATTGCATTGGACGCATACATATGGTAAGATCAGGGATCATATCAAATATCCGGAAAGGGTCAGAAAAATGGTGGTTTATCAGTTTTTATTCAGCCGCGGATTATTCAAAAAGATCCTCGCAGGCTTTCTTGCGGCGCTGATGCTTTTGCTTTGCGGATGCGGGGATACCGATCAAGCTACTTCGTCATCCGTTCCGACACAAGATGAATCGGCAACAGTCGGGTCGACGCAGTGCGAAACCAAAGAAACCGGAAAACTAACACAGATCGTTTACCGATATGCTGCTAAATCAGAAGGAGCATCTTTGCTGCTTTCCAATCAGAAATACTATGATGGTTTCAGTCAGAATGATCTGGATTATCGGATGCAGAAGAATCACGCCGGGATGGAGGATTATCTGGCCTTTGTACCTGAACAGGTTCTGGACTTTACAGAGGATGAAAAGGCGCTGATCGACAGCTGTTTTGCATCGATGAACAAAACCCTGACCGAAAAAGGCTATACCCTTCCTCAGCTGGACGAGGTTGTACTGATCAAAACCACAACGAAAGAAGAAGCTGATGCGGTCGCATATACCCACGGGACACAGATCTATATAGGCGAGTATCTGCTGAATGAAACGCTCTCGGCAGAAGGAGAAGAAAAAGAAGAGTGGATCGCAATAATGTATGAGGTTCTCTGGCACGAACTGTTCCACTGCCTTACCAGATGTAATCCGGATTTTCAGGTCAAAATGTATGATCTGATCCATTTCACGATCACGGATAAAGACTTTACGCTGCCTGCCAGTGTCATGGAATACCATATTTCTAACCCTGACGTCGAGCATCATAATTCCTATGCAACATTCCGGATCGACTCAAAAGACATTGATTGCTTTGTGGATTGGGTGACGACCAAACACTTTGAAAAAGAGGGTGAAATCTTCTTTGACTTCACCACTACGGCTCTGATCCCGATCGACGGGACCGATATCTACTACACGCCGGAACAGGCAGAGAATTTCGACGAGGTTTTCGGCAAAAACACGGATTATGTGACAGACCCCGAGGAGTGCATGGCGGATAATTTTGCGGGTGCGATCCTTTACGGAGTTGACGGTCCGGACGGAGAGGGCTATCCTTCGCCTGAGATTATTGAAGGAATACTCGCGATACTGAAAGCATAATGACGGCGGGAGACGATGACAGCCGCCGATACGGACGGCGCTGCTTAGCGATCTCGCGTCAAGAAACATCGGAAAACCTACAGCATAACAAACATATCAGGCGACTCCGGGTGAGCCGCCTGATTTTTGTAGACAAACGCTTTTTTTATTGCTATAATAATGACATGTTACCGGTTGACATTTGGAGGTTTGATATGGATATCAAAGATCTTTCGCTGACAGAAAAAGAACAGCAGCTGATCTTAGCCGACGCTGACGATATGCTGAACGGTCAGTACAGATTCAACGGAGTCTGGGATATGGAGCCTTGCAGCGTGCCGGTAAAGAACGATCCGATCCAATGGGATATGACCTATCAGGGCGATAAGGAATGGATCTATATGTTCACCCGGATGGATTACCTGTATAAGCTGCTCATCGCTGCTCAGCTTTCCGGCGAGAAAAAATACATCGATCACGGCCTGAAAATTATCGACGCATGGTTTGACAGGAATTTCTACAGCTATCATCAGGGTGACAATTGGCTGCAAATCAGAGCCAAAGCAAGGGCAGCTCAAATCAAAAAGATGATTATCGGCGAAAAACGTAATCTGAGCAACCGGACGCTTGATGTTTCGATCATGATCGCTAACGTCATTGATTATCTGCTGTTTTGTGAGAACCGCGGCTATATCGGCACACAGGTTTTGAAAGCATATCAGAAGAAACTGCACATTGTTTCCGAAAAACTGTTCAGACTGAGCGAAACCGCCAATAAGTCCCTGCTCAATTGGGGCATTATTGAAAATGCGAATATTCTGTACTGTATGTGCCGGGCAGACTGTGATTTTGATAAAAAGAAGGTTTATGAACGGCTTGTGCGGCAGGTGTATAACCAACTTAACGCCAACGGCTCTCAGATCGAATCTTCTCCGATGTATCTGGTTCAGATATTGCTGGTCCTGCTGAAGGTCATTCGGTGTGAGAACAATCCGTATAAAGAAGAGTTGATTAAACCCGTCAGACAGGGATGCGCCTATATCGCTTCTATCCGAAGACCCGACTTCCGTATCCCGAATCTCGGTGATTCCGACCTGACCGATATCAGCGATCTGATGATTATTGCCGGTCATGTGCTGGACGATGATAATCTGCTGTGCTGTGCGGACAGAGCGCTTGATCCGGAATACCGCTTCAAATATCAACTCCCTGCGTCATATACTCCGAAGAAGCCTGAGCAGGATCGATCGCCGAAAACGATCGCGTATCCCGATCAGACGATCTACAGAGGCGCGGCCGGCAGTTATCTGTTATGCTCCAATATCGCCAAACGGGTAGACGGACATAAGCATTATGATTATTTGAGCATTCTCTTTTGTATGGACGGAAAAGATATTCTGGCGGACGCCGGAAGATACTCTTATAAGAATGACGCCGACAGAAAGTATTTTATCGGTGAGAAAGCGCACAATACCGTATCGATCAAGAGCCTTTCGTATTTTGAGACGGTCCCAGATTCAAGCTGGCAGACCAAGCAGATGATCGAATGCAGGGAGAACAAGGTTATTGCCGACGGGGATCATTTCAGCGTTGGGATGTTGTGCGTTCTGGGTTTTTCGGAGATAACCGTCAGAAGATATGTGACACTTGTGCCGGATAAGGGATTGCTGATAACGGATATGGTAGACAGCGATAAACCGGAACAGTATACGGCGTTCTTCAATATCGGAAAAACCTTTTCGGTCAGGAACGATGCTGGCATGACCGTATTATGCGACCCTGAGATGTGCTTATATTATCATAATGACCGTCAGATCCTGCCGGTGACAGAAGAAGCGGCTTTCTCTGAAAAATATAATGAAAAGTTTACTTCGTCGCGGCTGGTGATCAACACTTCGGAATCTGCGATCACGCACTGCATTTTAAAAAGCCGTGATCCTGTATCGGTTTCCTACAACAGCGGTTTGATACAATACCGAGTGGATAACGAAATCATTGAAATACCGACCTGAAAGAAAATAATAACATAAATAAGGGAGATGAATGTTATGAAAATCGCAATGGCAAACGATCACGCCGGTACATCCATGAAAAATGAGATCAAAGCGTATCTCGAAACACAGGGACACACCGTTGTGGACTTCGGCGCCTACGATGAAGAATCCTGCGACCTGTCGGATTTCGTTCTTGAGGCTGCTTTGTCAGTCGCCAAAGGCGAATGTGACAGAGGAATCTTTGTCGACGGCGTCGGTTACGGCAGTGCAATGATCGCAAACAAAGTGAACGGGATTTATGCCTGTGTCTGTCAGGATCCGTTTTGTGCCGAACTGGCGCGCCAGCATAACGACGCGAACGTACTTTGCCTCGGCGCAAAGATCATCGGCGGAATGATCGCAATGGAGATCGTCAAGACCTTTATGAAAACGGAACCGCTGACGGCAGAAAAGTATGTCCGACGCGTGAAAAAGGTTCAGAAGATCAATGATGAGTATTGTGTACCGGTAAAGTAACTCTGCTCATTCTTAATGTTTCAGCATCCGTTGAGCTTTTGTCCGCTGTATGGTGGTAAAACAAATCAGGCGGCAATACCCGCCTGATTTGTTTTTTCGGAACGCATGGTTGTGCGAAAGATCGGATGCTCAGCGAACAAGCGGACTCCCGCCCGATTGATTTTTTACTTGCAAATCAGCGGGGGATAGGATATAATTTTAGCGGTGATTATATGAAGATCAAAAAAGACTTTATTCTGAAAAAAATAGCCGGCAGTTATGTCGTGGTGCCGGTGCGTCAGCAGGCGATCGATTTTTCCGGCATCATCAAGCTTTCCGAGACCGGCGCGTTTTTGTGGGAGCTGCTGGAGAACGGCGCCGAAAAGGAAGAACTGACGGCGAAGCTGCTGGAAGAGTACCTGGTTGACGGCGATACCGCGGCAGCAGACGTCGACCGCTTTATCGCGCGTCTTAACGAGGTCGGTCTCCTTGAGTGAACGGATCTCGAACGAGGAGTTCCTCGCCGTCATGACGGAAGCGTTCCGCCGCGGTCAGAAGATCAGGTTCACACCGTCCGGCAGCAGTATGCTGCCGATGCTCGACGGTGCGGACGATACGGTCACCTTTGCGCCGCCTCCCGATAAGCTGAAAAAATACGACGTTGCGTTTTATCGCAGGAGAAAGACCGGGCAGCTTGTTTTACACCGGGTTGTCAAGGTGTGCAAAGACGGCAGTTACGTTTTTTCCGGGGACGGTCAGTATTACTTTGAACCGGGCATCGTTCACGCGGATATCCTTGCGCTGACAGTCGCCTTTACACATAACGGAAAAGCGCATACTCCCGCGGATTTCTCTTACCGATTGTATATCAGGCGAATGATGCTCAAAAAGCGTTTGAGAATGTTCGCCGTAAAAGTATATCATAGATTCTTCAAGCATTAACAGAGGTCAAAAGCTATGGGTATTTACAGGATTTCGGATCTGAATATCGAGATCAACACAAACTCGGCTACAACTGCCGAAGCGATCGAACAGTATGAGGTGCACTATAAGGAAACGCCGAATCTGACATTATCGCTGACCGATGATCGTCTGATCGAATTGATGGAAGAAAACGAAGGTTATACCGCAGACATCATAGAGACCGCCTATATGGCGACGCAGTTTTGCTGGGCGCTCTTTGATTACAACGGGTTCCCGATCCGTGCGACAGCGGTCGAGAATGACGGAAAAGCGGTTTTATTCGCCGCGCCGTTCGACACCTCGGTCGACTTTTTTACAATGCTCCCGAAAGAGAAAGTCTTTACATATAATTATCCCGGCGTCAGAATGCAGGACGACCTGTATTATTGCTTCGATACACCGTTCGGACTCAAGGGAAAGTATGCAAAGACCGGACATAAGCTGCCGCTGACCTCGATCGTATTTGTGGATAATCAGCGGTTCGATTCACTGCGTCAGCTGGAGGCAAAGGATTTTGTCCCGATGTTCATGCGCGCCGTTGCGCTGAATGTGCGTCATGAGCGTACCAAGCATACGCTGTTTGTCCTCGAGCGCGTGATGCACCGCGTCAAATTCTACGGTGTGCGCGATCTGAGCGATGCCGATTTCATTCTGGAGAGAGTTTAACGGATGAAAAAGAACCGAAAAGGAGCCTTTCGCTGGATCATCAAAAGCGCAAGGCCGCAGCTTTTCAATATCATATTTCTGGCGGTTGTCTACGGGCTGAATGCGTTCATCGCCGTGTATAATACTGTTTTTGCCAAAAAGCTGGTAGACGCTGCGACCAACAGGCACGATATGGACGAGGTCGTGTTTTACGGGCTGATGTTTCTCGGCGTGACCCTGATCCAGCTTGTTACGCTGATCCTTGCGCGCAACTTTGTTTTCAAAGTGTCGGCAAAGCTCGAGCTTTCTATGAAAAGCGATCTGTTTGCTCAGATGATGGAGAAAGACTACGAGAGCATCTCTGCGTATCATTCCGGCGAGTTGATGAACCGTCTGACAAGCGATATCTCGGTCGTGACCTCTGCGATCACTACGATCATTCCGAGCGTGGTATTCTTCATCGTGAAGATCATCGGCATCTTCTACATCCTGATCACGATCGACGTTTGGTTCGCGCTGGTGTTCGTGATCGGCGGCGCGCTTGTGTTTTTTGCGTCGTCATTATTCAAGCCGATCACCAAGCGGATGCACAAACAGGTCCAGGAGTCGGACGGCAAGGTGCGTTCCTTTATGCAGGAAGGCTTATCTTCGCTTTTGATGGTCAAAACCTTCGAGGCGCAGGATAAGATGCGTGCGACTGCGGATGGTTTGCAGCAGGTAAACTATCAGGCGAAGCGCAAACGCAACATCCTGTCTATCTGCACCGGTTCTGCGGTGTCTGCGGTATTCTCTTTGGCGTTCGTATGGGGACTCGGATGGGGCGCCTATATGCTGTACTACGGGCTGATCTCATACGGCGTATTGACCCAGATCATCACGCTGATCGGTCAGATCCGCACCCCGATCCAGGGAATGTCAAGCATTTTTCCGACCTATTTCAACGCGCTTGCGTCTGCAGAACGCATCATGGAGATCGAAGATCTTCCGGATGAAGCGATCGTCAACAGTGATCTCGATATCGGTAAGCTGTATCGGGAGATGCGCAGGCTCTCCTTTGACGATATCACCTTTTCGTTTGACCGCGACAAGGTGTTGGAGCATACTTCGCTTGATGTGGAGAAAGGCGATTTCGTTGCGATTGAAGGCATCTCCGGCATCGGAAAAAGCACCCTGCTCAAGCTGCTGCTGAGCGTCTATCAGCCGCAGGCGGGCAGTATCTATATCGATTCCGATAACGAGAGGATAGCAGTTGATAAAAGCACGCGCAAGCTGTTTTCATATGTCCCGCAGGGCAACTTCCTGTTGTCCGGTACGCTCAGAGAGAATGTGGCGTTCGTCGCGCCCGGAGCGACTGATGAAGAGATCCATAAAGCCGCAGAGATCGCCTGCGCCGACGAATTCATCCGTGAGCTGCCGCAGGGACTGGATACAGTGATAGCCGAGCGCGGGGGAGGACTCAGCGAGGGTCAGGTGCAGCGCATCGCGATCGCAAGGGCGATCCTTTCCAAAGCGCCTGTATTGCTGCTGGATGAAGCGACCTCTGCGCTGGATGAAGCGACCGAAGAGAAGCTGTTGAAAAACCTCAGAGCGCTGAAGGACGTCACCTGTTTGATCGTTTCGCATAAAAAAGCTGCAGAGCAGATCTGCGACAAGATCGTGACGATCGAGGACAAAAAAGTCGTGATCAAGCGCAGCAAAGAATAAGGATTGTCTGTTCTTGCACAAACAAGCGATCTCTTTCGTCAAAGCTGACAAAAAATCTCGTGGTTTTTCTGTTAATTTTACTTGACAATTATTTCCCTGTTCGATATAATACAAAGTAGCGTTTTAATATAAGTATAGGTTTCGGAGGTTGCTATGCTGTTGGATCTCAAAGAATTATTTGTATCTGACGGCGCGGTGATCGACAAGGCTTATCCGCTTGATATGACGGACGTTGACGTAAACGGCGAACATCCATTCACTTCGCCGATCAGCGCCAAGCTGCACGTCGCAAATAAGGCGGGCATCATAACCGTTACGGTTCAGGCTGATTTTGTATACAGTACGTGCTGTGACAGATGTATGACCCCGATCGAGCGTGACTTTCATTATACCTTTTCTCATAAGCTGATCGAAAGCCTTGAGGAAGAGTATAACGACGATTATATTGAAACACCGGATCTGACATTGGATTCGGACGAGTTGGTGAAAACCGATATCCTTTTGGAGCTGCCGTCCAAGTTTCTTTGCAAGGGAGACTGTCAAGGTCTCTGTCAAAAATGTGGACATAATCTTAACTTAGGCGACTGCGGCTGCAACAAGATCGATGTTGATCCCCGACTCGAAAAACTCAAAGAATTATTGAAATGACATCATACTATTTTTGAGATAGGAGGGTTTCAGCATGGCTGTACCGGCTAGAAAACATTCACACGCCAGAAAGATGAAGAGAAGATCCAATGTTTGGAAGCTCCAGACTCCGGCACTTTCGCTCTGTCCCGAATGCGGCGAGTACAAAGCTCCGCATAAGGTATGCCCCAACTGCGGTATGTACAACGGCAGACAGGTCATTGCCAAGGATGAAGACTGATAATCACGCATTGTGATTGAATAACAAAAGGTTTCAGGCGGGCAGGTGACTGACCGCCCTTTTGTTTTCGTTGACGCTGTGTCAACTCTAGCATTAACGATAAGATAGAAAATTCCAGCCTGAGTCGGAGGTGTTACTGTGGCCGTACAAATCAAAACCGTCGTGCGGCACAGCTATGCCGACCGCGCAGGGATCAAAAGCGGCGAGACTCTGATCGCTGTCAACGGCAACGATATCGTTGACGTACTGGATTATCGCTTTTATCAACTTGATTCTTCTTTAGAATTAAAATTGCGTGACGCCAAAGGTGAAGTGCGCGTTATTCATCTTCGTAAACCGGAGTATGAAGAGCTGGGGCTGGATTTTGAGACCTATCTTATGGATAAGGAGCGATCCTGCCGCAACAAATGTGTCTTCTGCTTTATCGATCAGCTTCCGAAAGGACTGCGTGAGACGCTGTATTTCAAGGATGACGACAGTCGGCTTTCCTTTTTATTCGGCAATTATGTGACGCTCACGAACCTGACCGAGCACGAGATCAACCGCATCATCAAAATGCATATCAGCCCGATCAACGTCAGCGTACATACCACCAATCCTCAGCTGCGCGTGAAGATGATGGGCAACCGGTTTGCGGGTGATTCGCTGAAGATCCTCAAACGCTTCGCGCAGAGTTCTATCGTCATCAACACCCAGATCGTATGCTGTCCGGGATTGAACGACGGCGATGAACTCAGGCGCAGCCTGCGGGATCTGTATGATTACGACGTCAATCTGATCGCGGTCGTGCCGGTAGGATTGACAAAATACCGCGAGGGACTCTATCCCTTGGAGCCGTTTACCAAAGAGAAAGCCGCCGAGACGGTCGATATTCTCGAAGAATTCGGCGAAATGTGTCTGAAGACCCGCGGAAAAAGGATCGCATATGCAGCCGACGAGCTGTATATCAAAGCCGGCAGAGAGATTCCCGACGCGTCCTTTTACGGTGATTTTGAAGCGCTTGAGAACGGCGTCGGACTGATTGCGATGCTCAAAGAGGATGTGTTGGCGGAGCTGGCGTATCGTGACGCCGATCCCGGCATCCGACGCACGGTCAGTATCGCTTGCGGCACCTCCGCGGCGCCTTATCTCAGAGAGCTGATGGATCGGGTAGAGAAACAATTCAGCGGCGTCAAGGTCCATGTTTATCCGATCATCAATACATTTTTCGGCGACATGATCAATGTCAGCGGACTGATCGTCGGCAGGGATCTGATCGCTCAATTAAAGAATAAACCGCTGGGGGATGAGCTGCTCATTTCCTCGGCAATGCTCAGATTTGAAAACGACCTCTTTCTTGACGACGTTTCGATCGACGACGTCATGAAAGAATTACAAATACACGTGACCCCCGTTAATAACGACGGCACGATGCTGATCAATGCGATTTTAGGAGAGGAGGGGGAGTAAGATGGCAAAACCCGTGATTGCGATCGTCGGCAGACCGAATGTCGGCAAAAGCACGCTGTTCAATAAACTGGTCGGCGAACGTATTTCGATCGTTGACGATACGCCCGGCGTCACGCGCGACCGCATCTACGGTGATATCGAATGGAGCGGCAGATCTGCACTGCTGGTCGATACCGGCGGCATTGAACCGTTTTCGGATGATATCATCCTTTCACAGATGCGCGAACAGGCGCAGCTTGCGATCGATACCGCCGACGCGATCATTATGGTGACGGATGTGCGTTCCGGACTTGTCGCGACGGATGAGGAAGTTGCGCATATGCTGATCAAAAGCAATAAGCCGCTTGTTCTGTGCGTCAACAAATGCGATTCCATCGGTGATCCGCCTCCGGAATTCTATGAATTCTATAAGCTTCCGATCGAACCGATCGCTGTATCGTCCGTGCACGGTCACGGTACCGGCGATCTGCTGGATGCGGTATTTGCATCCCTGAAGGATTATACCGAGGATGAAGCCGATCCCGAGGTGATTTCCGTTGCCGTCATCGGCAGACCGAATGTCGGTAAATCCTCTCTGATCAACAAGATCACCGGCGAGAATCGCTGTATCGTATCCGATATTGCCGGTACGACCCGCGATACCATCGATACCAAAATTGAAAACAAACACGGGATCTTTAACTTTATCGATACCGCAGGCATGCGCCGCAAGAGCAAGGTGCTCGATCAGATCGAGCGTTATTCGATCCTGCGTGCAAAAATGGCGATCGAACGCTGTGACGTATGCGTTATCATGCTCGACGCCGAGACAGGTATCACCGAACAGGATACGAAGGTCGCCGGATTGGCGCTGGAAGCAGGTAAGTCCTGCATCATCGCGGTCAATAAATGGGACGCAATCGACAAAGACGACAAAACCATGCAGAATTTCCGTAAGGACATTGAGCGTGACTTTGCGTTTATGAGCTATGCTCCTTCGGTATTCATCTCTGCGAAAACCGGACAGCGGCTCGATAACCTCTTTGAAAATATCGTCCATGTGGCAAATACCGCTGCCTCGCGCATCACGACAGGTCTGCTGAATGATCTGCTTGCGACCGCGACCGCGCGCGTACAGCCGCCGACCGATAAAGGCAGACGGCTGAAGATATTCTATATGACGCAGGCTTCCGTCAAACCGCCGACATTCATCTTCTTCTGCAATAACGCCGAGTTGTTTCATTTTTCGTATCAGCGTTATCTGGAAAACCGTTTGAGAGAGGCGTTCGATTTCAGCGGAACTCCGATCAGATTTGTGATAAGGGAGAGAAGCAATCAATGAACTGGGAATCTGTGATTCGAACTGTCGCTACGGCTGTGATCGCATATCTCATCGGCAGTCTCAGCCCCGCGATCATCATAACAAAAATCAAGACCGGACAGGATATCCGAACCATGGGTTCGGGTAACGCCGGCTTTACCAATGTACTGCGCTCTGTCGGCGTCGCTCCCGCAGTGATCACTATCATTTGCGATTACGTAAAAGGCATCCTTGCCGTACTGATCGGATGGTGGATCTTTTACGCGATGACCAATACCAACGGCGTTTCGCTTATGGAGTATCAAAAATACGGCGGTTATCTTGCCGGAGTATTTGTAATCATCGGACATTCTTTCCCGATTTTCTACGGCTTCAAGGGCGGCAAGGGCGTCGTAACGGCGAACGCGCTGATGATCGTTGTGGATTTCAGGGTGTTTCTCCTTGTTCTGGGCACCTTTCTGATCGTCGTCGCTTTCACAAAACTCGTTTCGCTTGGCTCTGTCACCGGCGCGGTGATGTTTCCGATCTACACTTGCCTGATCACCTATTTCTGCGATTATCTGCCTTTGCTGGGTACAGCGGACGAGATTCGTTTCCGGTTCGTCTTGATATCGACCGGCTGCGCGATCGTGATCGGGGCGATGATCGTGATTCGCCACCATGCGAATATCAAGCGGCTCTTTGCGGGACAGGAAAAGAAAATCAAAGCGAAATCAAAAGAGAGTAAAGAATCAAAAGGATAACAGGGGAAAGACAATGAAAAGACTGCTTTCGGTTTGTATTGCACTGTTTGTGATCGCGCTGACGGTAACATCGGTCAGCGCGCTCGATTACGGCTGTAACGTTGAGACTGTCGGTGACGGGATCTATCTTGAAGAATTGAATACCGGTATCGTTGTCTTTGAAAAGAATGCCGACGTGAAGATGAATCCCGCTTCTACCACAAAGATAATGACATATATCATCGTTTCCGAAAAAGTCTCGGATTTCGCTGCGACAAAAGTCGAGATCACCGAGGACGCTCTGTCGACCCTTGATCCCGAAAGCTCGGTCATGGGGCTCAAAGATCATATCGGCGAGAGCTTTTCGATCAAGGATCTGCTGTACGGTTTGATGCTTCCGTCCGGCAACGACGCCGCTCTGGTGCTTGCGACCTATGTCGGCAACGGCGATATCTCCGCTTTTGTTGACTTGATGAACGCAAAGGCGTCGGAACTGGGCTGTACGAACACACATTTCAATAATCCCCACGGCTTGTATGACGCCAATCATTATTCGACGCCCCGCGATATGGCGACGATTACCAAGCGCGCGCTTACGGTCAAGGATTTTTCGGAGATCTCCAATACCGTAAAATATACCCCGGAAGGCTTTGATAAACCGATCGTCACTACCAACTATATGATCGATAAAGACGGTCACAACGGCGATTATTACTATCCTTACGCCAAAGGCATCAAAACCGGCTTTACCGACGAAGCGGGCAGATGCCTGATATCCACAGCGGAAAAGGATGGTTATACGTATCTTTGCGTCGATCTGGGCGCGGCGTATACTTTTGAAGAAGACGTCAACTACGCGATGAAAGATTCCGCAAATCTGTACGATTGGGCGTTCGGCAATATCTCCAGCCAGGTGGTCTTTCCGACAACTTCCGTCGTTGCGAATATCGCCGTTGACAATACCAAAGATAACACAACGCTGGACCTGGTCCCCAAGGACGATATCAAAGCGCTGCTTCCTACCGGTTACAAAACAGAGCTGATCACGACGCAAGCGGATATCCCCGATAGTGTATCGGCACCCGTCAACCAGGGAAGCGTCATCGGTACGGTCGATGTGTATTATGACGGCACAAAGATCGCGACCGCAGAGCTGTGCGCGTCCGCCAATATCGACGGCGCGACAAAGTCGGAACAGCAGGCGAAAGCGGATACGGAGAACACGATCAAGTTCGTGTTGATCATCGTATTTGCGGTCGCGACGGTGATCATCGCGGTCATCGTGATCCTTGTCGTCAAAAAAGCACGCCGCAAAAAGCGTGAGGTACAGCGTCACAGACGCCGTTATTATTGATAATACAGCAGAGCAGGGCGAATTCGCTCTGCTCTTTTTTTCGTATTTGTCCGATTCTCTTGACTATTTCTTTGAAGAAGTATACAATAACAATGGTAAACGATTCGTCAATACGAGTCGAACAGTCGATATAACAGGAGGTTATTATGGCAGATTGTGTATTCTGTAAAATCATCAACAGAGAGATCCCGTCTACCCGTGTGTATGAGGATGAACGCATCATCGCGATCAGAGATCTCAGCCCTCAGGCGCCGGTCCATGTGCTGTTTATCCCCAAGGAACATATCGCTTCGGCAGATGAGCTGAATGAGGATAACTGTGATATCGTCGCTCATATCTTTTCTGTCATTCCCGGTATCGCCGCTGAGCTGGGCTTATCGAACGGTTATCGTATCGTCAATAACTGCGGCGAGGATGGCAGTCAGACCGTCAGGCATATCCACTTCCATCTGCTGGGCGGTAGAAAACTGAGCGGAAAAATGGTGTGAAAGCATCGGATCAAACAGAAGCTGTTAAAAATCATTCATCAATAAAAGAAGGTCTTTATTATGTCAAACACTTATAAGATGACAATTGCCGGCTGCGAGCGCGAACTGCCGCTGTGCGCGGTAAACGAACATCTCGATATCGCTGCGTTTATCATGTTCGGCGACGTAGAAATCACAGAAAAAGCAGCCGAGGCGCTGCTGAAAATCGTTCCTGAGCACGATATCGTCGTAACTGCCGAAGCTAAAGGTATCCCGCTCGGATACGAGGTCGCGCGTCAGGGATGCCGCGAGTATCTGGTCGCACGCAAGGGCGTCAAGGTCTATATGCCCGATCCCATCAGCGTCAATGTCAGATCGATCACGACGCTCAGCCAGCAGACACTGTATCTCGGTCGTGACGATGCAGATAAAATGAAGGGCAAGCGTGTTTTGATCGTAGACGACGTGATTTCTACCGGCGAAAGCCTCAAAGCGATTGAAGAGCTTGTCAAAATGGCGGGCGGCAATATCGTCGGTGAAGCGGCTGTTCTCGCAGAGGGCGACGCCGCCGACAGAGATGACATCATCTTCCTCGAGAAGTTGCCGGTATTTCCTAAATAATCAATATACATTGTTTTGACTGATAGGTGAGAATATGAAGCGGATCGCAGCACACATCGGATTAACCGTCTTTTGTGCGCTTGCGGTCGCTTTTTATTTGCCCGAAGTCGTAACGATCTGTATCGCAGCTGTATCCGGCTGCGCTGCTATCCTGCTTTTCTGCATCAAGAAGACGCGAAAAAGGATCGTTATTCCCGTGACGTTGTCGGTGATCGCGCTTTCATTTGGCGTGAATCTTCTGTATACGGCTCTGGCAGTCAAGCCGCTTACCGACAAGTTTTGCGCAGATCGGCAGAAGATCGAAGCGACCCTGACGGATGAAGTGTATCAGCAGTATTCAAAGTGCTATTACCGCTTGACGATTGATTCCATCAACGGGGAAGAAGTGCATACGAAGCTGCTGCTGAAGACGAACCAACTGCTGGATATCGAACCCTATGACAAGATCTGCTTTACTGCAGACGTCACACCGACTCGGCAGAATTATTATCGGGCGAAGGGCTATTATATCACGGTCGATGCTCTGGATATGGATTACAGCACCGTGTCTGTTGACGAAAAGCCGCTGTATTATCATGTGATCGGTCTGCGGGATACGCTGCGGGAGGCGCTGGACAGATATTTGCCGACAAAAGAAGCCGATCTGTGCAAAGCGATACTGATCGGTGATAAGTATGCGCTTGATGAAGATGTGAAGCAGGATTTCAGCTACAGCGGCGCATCCTATTTTATTGTTGTATCGGGCATGCACTTTTCGATCCTGTGCTGGATGTGTTTATGGGTTTTCAAAAGGATCCTTCGTAAAAGCTGGCTGTATTATCCTTTGACGTATCTCGTTATCCTTCTGTATATGATGCTAACCGGCTTTCAGCCGTCGGTCATGCGATCCGGTATCATGATGCTGATCCTGACCACCGGCAGATGGTCGCTGAGGATGACCGATCCGCTGACGTCGCTGGGCGTTGCGGGATTTGCCATGCCGTTTATCTTCTCGCCGTACGGATGCGGCGATATCGGGATGATCCTGTCCTTTGCGGCGACATTCTCCATCATCGTCTGGCATGACCGGATCTATCTGAAGATCCGTATCAAAAAAAGATTTGACAACTTTATGCTGCGGCAGATTGTCAGAGCAGGAAACGCAGTGCTGCGGATTCTGTCGGTATCGCTTGCCGCAAACATTCTGGTACTACCGCTGTCGGTATTCCTGTTCAACGGCTTCTCGATAATGACGCCGGTTTCATCGCTGCTGCTGTATCCGCTGATACCGCTGATTATGGGGCTGTCGCTCATCGTATGTATTCTCAATGTCCTTCCGATGCAGATTCTTGCGACCTTGCTGTCGTGGCCGTTGTACGGTATTTCAAAACTGTCCCTGTGGATCGTGAAAAGCCTGTCGTCAATCCCGTTTGCTTATGTGCATATCAAATCGATATATTTTACTGTCTGGGTCGGCGTAACGCTGATACTGGGTATCACGGCTTATGCGCTTCGGCGTCGATATCGGCTTTATCCGTATGCGGTGTTGTTGTCTGCAATCGTTCTTACCGGCGGGGTGATGGTTCACTGCATCACAACGCTGAATACCAATCGCTTTGAATACTATGCAGGAAAAGATGGCGCTGCGGTTTATCTCAATTATTGCGGCAGGATCCATATGCTGCGCTTTGACTGCGATTCAAATACCGCCTATAAGATGATCTATCAGATAGAGGATGATTACGGCGGCGCCAGCACCGCGATCTGTACCGGCTATCCTGAGCGAGTCAATTACAGCAGGATGACCGACAGAGATTTTTTGATATCCCATTATCTGGTGTATCAGAGATCCGATGTTTCTGTATGGGAGCGAAAAGCAGACGAATTCCTGAGTGGTTCGCAGACGATCACGCTGGATGACGGCGTCATTCTCAGAACGGTCGAGCAGAAAGGAAAGCTGCTGTTGTATCTGACGGACGGCGACAGGTCGGTTATGCTGATTCCCGGCGGCTTTGATTATGACGCGATTCCCGATTCTATGCGGGTCGCCGATGTGATCATCATCAACAGGACTGCGGCGAAATATGACGGTTTATCCTGCAGCGAATTGTTCGTAACGACTGATCAGAAGCAAAACGAAAAACTGCCGCAATATGAAAAACTGTATCTGCCCGAGGATAAGCATATCAGCATCGATCTGAATTGACATCCGTCTTAGCTGTTGGTATAATGATTGAAGAATCGTACTATGAGGTGCGCTATGATCAATGAAAGCGAACTGAAAAAACAACTGTCCTCCGGCAAGTTTAAGAATATCTATCTTGTGTTCGGCGAGGAAAAAATGCTCGTCAAGCGTTCGGTCGATCTGATCGAAAAAAAGCTGACCGGCGGCAATATCAATGATTTCAATTACCATGTGTTCGGCGACGATGTTGATATCGCCGAGATCTCTGTCAGCGCCGATATCATACCGTTTATGGGCGGCAGCAATATCATCCGGATCTCTGATATGGATATCGACAAGCTCAAGACAGATGATTACGATGCGCTGATGAAGATCCTGAAAAAACTGCCCGACACGACGATTGTGATTATCGCGATGCCGACGCTGGAGGTCACCTCGAAAACAGCGAAAAGCCAATTCAAGAAACTGATCGCATATGTCGATAAGAACGGCGTATGTATGGAGTTGAGCCACCGGTCGGGGCTGGCGCTGGAACGCGATCTGTGTAAATGGGCGAATGCCGGCGGCTGCACAATGAGCGAGTTGACGGCGCATACGATGATAGGATATGTCGGCGAGGATCTGAATCTGCTGAATACAGAGATGAAGAAACTGACCGCCTATGCCGACGGCGGTGAGATCACGCCGGAGATGATCGATCTGCTGGTGACAAAAAGCACCGAAGCGAGCATTTATGATCTGTTCGGATTCATCGTTGCCGACAATACCGACAAAGCGATGTCTGCGATTTCCGCATTGTACTATGACGGAACGAGCGGAATGATGATTTGTTCAGTGCTGTCCAACGCCTATCTGGACGCATACCGTGCGCGTGTCGGCGCCGAAGCGGGGAAGAAGACGTCGGAAGTCGCCGCTGATTTTTCATACGGCAGGAGAGAATGGGTGCTGTCAAAAGCGCTCAAACTGATCCGCTCGGTTACGACACAATCTCTCAGACGCAGCCTGGACGCGATCGTCGATACCCAGACGAGGCTCGTCACCGAGGCGGTCGAAGAACGCACCGAGGTGGAAAAACTGGTCTGCAGACTGGCGCTGATCGCGGGTGACCGATCCGATGAATAAACTGGAACTGAAAGAAGCGGTCATCGTTGAGGGACGCTATGATAAGATCAAGCTCTCAGAGATCATTTCAAGCCCCGTGATCGAGACCGGCGGATTTCGTGTTTTCAATGACAGGGAAAAGCAGGCGCTGATCAGACAGATTGCCGAAAAACGCGGGATATTGGTGATGACCGACGTCGATTCGGCAGGATTTGTGATCCGCAATTTTCTGCGCGGGATCGTCCGCGAGGATCAGATCAAGCATGCCTATATCCCGACGATCAGGGGCAAGGAACGCAGAAAAGCTGAGCCTTCCAAGGAGAATACACTCGGCGTTGAGGGGATCGACCGTGACGCACTGATCGACGCGATCCGCAACAGCGGCGCGACGATCGCCGGTGAGATTACCCGACAGGGCGGTGAGATCACCAAAGCAGACTTTTTTGAATGGGGACTGAGTGGGAGTGCTGATTCTGCAAATTTCCGCAGAAGAATATTAATTGATCTCGGACTGCCGGAATACCTGACTGCGAACGCCATGATCGCCGCTGTCAACTGCCTGTATACAAAAGAAGAATTTGAAGCGTATTTAGCGCATAAAGAATGACTGCCGCCGTGATGGTGACAGTCATTTTGATTTTTCAATGACTAATACTATAAAGTATCCCGCGTCAAGCAACAGCCATAACGCGGGATACTTGTTTGTTATTCTATGTATGCGTATGCAGCGCGGTTCGGGTGAAGCGTTAAGCTTCTTCCCAGTTGTGCCAGACGTTCTGGATGTCGTCGTTATCCTCGAACATATCCAGCATCTTCTGCATCTTTTCACAGGTTTCGGGATCGTCGATCTTCGTATAGTTGGACGGAACCTGCTCGACTTCCGCAGAGGCGAATGCATAGCCCTTTGCCTGAAGATCGTCGCGAACTGCGCCCAGATCATCCGGTTCGGTGTAAATGGTGAAGATGTCTTCGTCAGCTTCAAAGTCGGCAGCGCCTGCTTCAAGAGCGTCTTCCATAACCGTGTCTTCGTCTTTTTCAAGCTCCTCGCGCTCGATCACGAGAACGCCTTTCTTTTCAAACATGAAGCCGACGCAGCCGGGCGTACCCATGTTGCCGCCGAATTTATCAAAGAAATGTCTGACTTCGCCCGCTGTACGGTTGCGGTTATCGGTCAGCGCCTCTACGATAACGGCAACGCCGCTGGGACCGTAGCCTTCGTAAGTAACTGCCTCGTAGTTGGTCTGCTCGCCGCCCTGCGCCTTCTTGATGATACGCTCAATGTTGTCGTTGGGTACATTGTTCGCCTTGGCTTTTGCGATACAATCACGCAGCTTAGAGTTGACATTGGGGTCGGCGCTGCCGCCGTCACGGATCGCGACGATCAGCTCGCGACCGATTTTGGTGAACACTTTGGCGCGCGCAGCGTCATTTTTTCCTTTTTTCTGCTTAATGGTACTCCATTTATTGTGTCCTGACATTGATTCTCATTCCTTTGTTGTTTAATAACTCAATTATTCCATAACTCCGAAGGAGATTATGGTATAATCAGCCATCGCCCGTTGTCGCAAAGCGACAAACTGGGCGGGCAATAATAATCTGTATAATAACCGGAGTGCGGTTATTATACCATATCTTGTGGAATATTGCAATCAGAAATTACAGTTTTGTAACAACTCTATTGCCGAATTCCTGCTCAAGTGGTAAAATATCGGTAAGGTTTGAATAAGGAGTGAGCATGATGGTTATGTCAATGACCGGATTCGGCAGAGCAGAGCTCTCTGTCGGCTCCCGCGATATCATTGTCGAGATCAAAAGCGTAAACCACCGCTACTATGAATTTACCTGCCGCACCGGCAGAGGCTACAGTTTTCTGGAGGATAAGCTGAAAAAGTATGTCGGCGAAAAGGTCAGCCGCGGAAAAGTCGATATGTATGTGTCCGTCACAGAGAACGACGATACCGCCGTTGAGGTCGAGCTGAACCGTCCGCTGGCAAAAGGTTATATCGACGCGATGCGTACGCTGGCAAAGGAATACGGGATCACCGATGATGTGTCGGTCACGGCGCTGTCACGATTCGGCGACGTCTTTCAGATCCACAGACCTCCCACGGATGAAGAGGCAGTGTTCAACGACGTCAAGGTTGCCGTTGACGCCGCGATGGAACATTTTATCGAAATGCGCCGCGCAGAGGGCGAAAAATTAAAACAGGATATTCTGTCACACGCGGATCAGGTTATTTCCGTCGTCGGCGAGATCGAAGAGAGATCTCCTGTTACCGTTCAGGAATACCGCGACAGGCTGTATACAAAGCTCAAGGATGTTCTGCAGAGCAATAACATCGACGAACAGCGGGTTCTGACCGAGGCGGCGATCTTTGCCGATAAGGTCGCGGTCGATGAAGAGACCGTCCGACTGCGTTCGCACTTTGATCAGATGAAGCGCTTTCTCGATTCCGATCAGCCGATCGGCAGAAAGCTGGACTTTATCGTTCAGGAAATGAACCGCGAGGCAAACACCATCGGCTCCAAGGTCACGGATTCCAAGCTCGCCCATAAGGTTGTAGAGATCAAGGGTGAGATCGAGAAGATCCGTGAGCAGGTACAGAATATCGAATAGCGGAGGGTCTTATGCGTTTTGTGAATATCGGCTTCGGCAACGTTGTGAACATCAGCAAGATTGTTTCCGTCGTCAGCCCCGAGTCTGCACCGATCAAGCGAATCGTTCAGATGAGCAAGGCGGCGTCTACGCTGATCGACGCGACCTTCGGCAGAAAGTGCAAGGCGGTCATCATCACCGACAGCGAATATATCGTTCTGTCCGCGCTGACCGTCGAAACGATCGCTTCGCGTATGGAGGACAGCAAGGATGAGTAAACGAGGACTGTTGGTCGTCTATGCAGGCGCTTCGGGCGTCGGCAAGGGAACGATCATGAAAAAACTGCTCGCCGAGGATCCCAATATCCGTCTTTCGGTTTCCGCGACGACCCGTGCGCCGCGTGAAGGCGAAGCCGACGGCAGAGAGTATTATTTTATTACCCGCGAAAAGTTTGAGGAGCTGATCGCGAACGACGGCTTTCTGGAGCACGCCGAGTATGTCGGCAACTGCTACGGAACGCCGAAGGAACCTGTCTTTCGGATGCTTGCCGAAGGGTATGATGTTTTTCTGGAGATCGAGCTGAAGGGATTCCTGCAGATCAAAAAAGCCTGTCCCGAATGCCTGAGCATTTTCATCGTGCCGCCTTCATTCGAAGAGCTGCAGGCACGGCTTGAGGGCAGAGGTACGGAGACGCCCGAGGTGATCGCCGCAAGGCTGAAAACCGCCCGCGAGGAATTGGAACACCATCATTTATTCGATTATGTCGTAGTCAATGACGATGTCGACCGCGCCGCCAAAGAGGTGCTGTCCATTGTTTCTGATAGAAAAAAACAAATGGTATAAAGGAGAAGAATCATGAAAAGAGCATCATTAGATGATATGTTGAACGGTAAGGAGAGCCGCTACGCACTTGTCATCGGCGTGGCAAAACGCGCCAGAGAGATCGCCGACGAATTCAAAGAGGAAGGCGTTATCACGGATGACAAGCCCGTGCTTCTTGCAATCGAGGATTTCAAAAACCACAAATACAACATTCTGGAAGAAGACTGATTGACCCATGACCTGTGCCGTTGCACGCGTTGGAGTAGAAAACGCCGTTTATCATTTTGATAAAGAGTTCAGCTATCTCATCCCGCAGTCCGTCAACCGCGATCTGACGGGGTGCAGAGTCGTTGTGCCGTTCGGCAGAGGCAACGCGCGCCGTCAGGGGATCGTTACGGCTGTCGCCGAAGTTGAGGATACCGCCGGCTTGAAAGAGATCGCCGACGTACTCGACGTCGAGCCGGTTTTATCGCGCGAACAGCTCGGGATGTGCGCTTTTATGAAAGAGCATTATTTCTGCACGTTCTACGACGCTGTCAAAGCGATGCTGCCGGCAGGAATCAATTACCGGCTGACGTTGGAATATTCCGTCTGCTCTCAGCTTGGCGATCGGTTCTATGACCTTTCCGACGAATGGCGCAGGATCGTTACTATAATTCGTTCAAAGAATAATAAATGCGAAAAGACAGCGTTATTATCCGAGCTGGGATACAGCGACGCCGCGGTGCTTGACGAAATGGAAGCTGACGGCGTGCTGATAAAGTCGGATTCTGCTTTTCGCCGCATCGGTGACAAGACGATCAAAATGCTGCGACTGACCGATGATTACGCAAAGATCGCTGAGTCGATCAAACTGAGCGAAAAGCAGCAGAGCGTGATCGATCTGATTCAGTCGGTCGGATCTGCGTCAGTCAGGGAGATCTGTTATTATACCGGCGTGACTGCATCCGTACCGGATGCGCTCGTTAAAAAAGGCGTCGCGGAGTATTTCGACGACGAGGTGTTCCGCATCCCAAAGACAGCCGCGGCAGAGAATAAAGCGGTCGTCCTGACCGAAGAACAGCAAAAGGCGTATGATGAACTGCTCGCGCTGTATCGCGGCGACTCGGCGGAGATCTCTTTGTTATACGGTATCACCGGTTCGGGAAAGACGTCGGTATTCTTCAAATTGATCGAACAGGCAGTATCCGATGACAAAGACGTGATCGTGATGGTGCCGGAGATCGCGCTGACTCCGCAGCTGCTCTCTGTATTCAAGGCGAGGTTCGGCAACAAAGTCGCGGTTTTCCACAGCGCGCTGTCACTGGGCGAAAGATTGGATGAATATAAACGCGTTCAGCGTGGAATTGCTAAAATTGCGATCGGTACTCGTTCGGCGATATTTGCTCCGTGCAAAAACCTCGGACTCATCATCATGGACGAGGAACAGGAACATACCTATAAAAGTGAGGCTAAGCCGCGTTTTGATGCAAAGGATCTTGCACGATACCGCTGTTCCTATCACAAGGCGCTGTTGCTGTTATCCTCCGCGACCCCGAGCGTCGAAACCTTTTACTACGCTTCTTCAGGCATTTATCATAAACATACTCTGACAAAGCGTTACGGTACTGCAACGCTGCCCGAGGTTATTATCGAGGATATGAACGAAGAGGTAGCTGTCGGCAATACCGGCAGTTATTCAAGCCGCCTTCTGCAAAGCATCGAGGATAACCTTGACAACGGCAGGCAGTCGATCCTGTTGCTCAATCGCAGGGGATTCAATTCCTTTGTCACCTGCAACAGCTGCAAAGAACCGCTGACCTGTCCGAACTGTTCGATCTCGCTGACCTATCACAGCGCGAATAACCGCCTGATGTGTCACTACTGCGGTTATTCTGTCAAGTATACCGCCGAATGTCCAACCTGCCGCAGCCATAGTCTGCGCTTATCCGGCACGGGTACCCAAAAGGCGGAGGTCGAGCTTGCCGAAATCTTTCCGCAGGCGCGTATCCTCAGGATGGATACCGACAGTACGATGACGCGCTCGTCGCATGAGAAAAAGCTCAGCGCATTTGCAAACGGCGAGTATGATATTCTGGTCGGAACGCAGATGGTCGCAAAGGGACTGGATTTCCCGAATGTGACGCTTGTCGGAGTGCTGAATGCAGACCGGATGCTGTATCAGGACGATTACCGCAGCTATGAAAACACCTTCTCGCTGCTGACTCAGGTGGTCGGACGCTCCGGCAGAGGCTCGCAGAAGGGCAGGGCGATCATCCAGACGTTTACGCCCGAAAACCCGATCATTTCGCTTGCGGCAAGGCAGGATTATGACGCTTTCTATCAGTCTGAGATACAGCTGAGAAAAGCAATGCTGTACCCGCCGTTCGCGACGATCTGTCTGATCGGCTTTGTCAGTGAGAATGCAAAGAAGTCGACGGATGCAGCCTCAGCCTTTTTGATGAAACTTACCGCTTACCTGAAATCCGATTACCCCGATCTTCCGCTGAGAGTCCTCGGTCCGGTTCCGGCGTCGGTGTTCAAGGTCAGCAATAAATACAGATACAAACTGATATTGAAGTGCCGCAACGACCGCCGCTTTCGCGAAATGCTCGGCAATATGCTGATCGCTTTTTCAAAGGAACGCGCTTTCGGCGACGTTACGGTCTACGCGGATATCAATCCGCATGAAATATAGATATTTACCCCGAACAGGAGTGAGCTTATGGCATTACGAAACATCGTGAAAGAGGGCGACCCTATCCTTTCCAAAAAGTGCCGTCCTTATGAGAAATTTGATAAAAAACTCTGGGATCTGCTGGATGATCTGATCGAGACGCTCGAGGAATCCGGCGGCGTCGGACTTGCTGCACCGCAGGTGGGCGTGATGCGCCGCTGCTGCGTTATCGACGTCGGCGATGGTCCGATCGAGTTTGTCAATCCCGAGATCATCGAGACCGAAGGCGAACAGGAAGTGCAGGAGGGCTGTCTGAGCTGTCCCGATCAGTTCGGCATCATCATCCGTCCTCAGCACGTCAAGACGCGCTATTTTGACCGGAACGGCAACGAATGCTTTATCGAGGGGGACGATCTGTTTGCACAGGCGATGTGCCACGAATTCGATCACCTTGACGGCATCCTTTTCAAATCGAAGGTCATCCGCATGCTGACCGAGGAAGAACTCAGAGAGATGAGAGAAGAAGAATGAAACTGATTTTTATGGGTACGCCGGATTTTGCCGTGCCGTGCCTTGAAAGCCTGATACAGGCGCGGCATGAGATCCTTGCTGTGTTCACCCAGCCCGACAAACCTGTCGGCAGAAAACAGATCATGACGCCGCCCGACGTCAAGGTCTGCGCCCTAAAGCACGGTCTGACCGTATATCAGCCGGCGTCCATGCGCGACGGGACAGCGATGGAGATCATCCGCAAGCTTGAGCCGGACGCGATTATCGTTGCTGCATACGGCAAGATCCTGCCGCAGGAGATCCTCGAATTCCCGCGTTACGGGTGTATCAATGTCCACGGCTCGCTGCTGCCGAAATACCGCGGCGCAGCGCCGATCCAGTGGTCAGTGATTAACGGCGACGCAGAGACCGGCGTCACCATCATGCAGATGAACGAGGGCGTCGATACAGGCGATATCTTGATGAAGCGCGCGATCCCGATCGATATCGACGATACTGCCGAGTCAATGTTCGACAAGCTGGCTGATTTAGGCGGAAAAGTCCTGATCGAAGCGCTTGAAAAACTCGGCAGGGGAGAGCTGACGCCGCAAAAGCAGGATGAAGCCCTCGCGACCTACGCATCTATGCTCGACAAAAAGATCGCGTTGATCGACTGGACAAAAACCGGCGCAGAGATTCATAATCTGGTCAGAGGACTATACAGCTGGCCGGTCGCATATACATTCCTCGGCGGCAAAAAGCTGAAGCTCCTGCGCACCTCGCCGTGTGAGAAATCCGGTGAATCCGGGAAGATCATTTCGCTCGAACCGCTGACGATCGCCTGCGGTGAAGGCTCTGTCATCATTCACGAGCTGCAGCTTGAGGGCAAAAAACGAATGGATGCAAAAACATTTCTCGTCGGACACAAGCTGTGTGTCGGCGAGCGGATTGGAGAATAATATGGGCTATCGTATGGGCTTTATGTATTATGACTGGACATGGTTCGCTGTGATGATACCGTGTCTGCTGCTGTCGCTGTACTGCAGCGCAAAGGTCAAGACAACATTCAACAAGTATTCCAAAATACCGAATTCGCGCATGATGTCCGGCGCCAGGGCGGCAGAAGAACTGCTCAGAGCCAACGGTGTGACCGGCGTTCGGATTGAACGTGTCGCAGGAAAACTGACCGATCATTTTGATCCGCGCACCAATGTGATCCGCCTGTCGGAATCGGTCTATGATTCAACGTCGGTCGCGGCGATCGGCGTCGCCTGCCACGAAGCCGGACACGCCTGTCAGCATGCGGAAGGATACTTTCCGAACAAGGTGCGGTCGGCGATCCTGCCGGTCGCGAATATCGGTTCAAAATTCAGCTGGATCCTGATCATTATCGGTTTTATGCTTCCGACAAAATATGATTTCGTCGTAACGATCGGCATCATCCTTTATGCGGCTGCAGTGTTGTTCACGGTCGTAACGCTGCCGGTCGAATTCAACGCATCATCCCGCGCATTAAAAACGATCAAGGCATATCACTTTTTGAGTGAAGAAGAATACCCGGGCGCAAGCCGCACCTTACGCGCAGCGGCGATGACATACGTTGCGTCCGCCGCGACAGCGATCCTGCAGCTGCTCAGACTGATATTGATCGCGACAAGCAGAAGAAGATAATCACAGGAGTTCAAAATGGCAGATGTACGCAAAATCGCATTTGACGTCATATACCGCGTTCTTTATGAGGACGCGTACTCTGCTATTGCCCTGAACAGCGCTGTCAAAGAGCATTCGCTCAATGCATTGGATACATCTTTTTTATCCGCACTTGTCTACGGCGTGCTGGAGCGCAAGCTGACGCTGGAGTATATCATCCGTCAGTATTCTTCGATCCGCATCAAGAAGATCGAACAGAAGACGCTGGTCACTTTGTATCTCGGCGTCTATCAGATGTTATATATGGACAAGGTGCCGGACAGCGCGGCTGTTAACGAGAGCGTCAAGCTCTGCAAAAAACTGCGGCTGAATAAAAGTGCCGGCTTTGTAAACGCGGTACTACGCAGCTTTGTCCGCGCTCAGAAACAGTACAAGCTCCCCGATGAAAACGACAGGGTCAAATATTTGTCTGTATTGTATTCTTGCCCGGAGCCGCTGGTCGCCGAGCTGCTTGATCAGTACTGCGACAAGACTGAAACGATCCTCGGAGGCTTCATCGGCAGACCGCCGATCACCGTCCGCGTCAATACGCTGAAAACGACAAAAGCCGATTTAACAGACGCTTTGACTCGGCAGGGGATAACGGTAGAAACGATTCCGTTCTTAGAAAACACGTTAAAGCTGAGCCGTACCGGATCGCTGGAAAAAATCCCCGAATTCAAAGAAGGTCACTTCTTTGTCGAGGACGCCGCCTCTCAGCTGTGCGCCGAAATGCTCTGTGCTGAAAAAGGCGAAACCGTCTGCGACGTATGCTCCGCTCCCGGAGGGAAAGCATTCTATTCCGCTATACGCATGGAGAATCAGGGACAGATCATCAGCTGTGATCTGCATCGGCACAAGCTCTCCCTGATCGAAAGCGGCGCTAAACGCCTGGGGATAGATATCATCAAAACGATACAGCGCGACGCGTCGTCAAAGGACGCTCCGCTGCCGAACTGCAGTCGGATTCTGTGCGACGTACCCTGTTCGGGACTCGGAATTCTGCGCCGAAAGCCCGAAATTCGTTACAAAACAGACACAATTATTGACATATTGCCAAAGTTGCAATACAGTATATTGTGTATGAGCGCATCGTATCTCGCAAGAAATGGGATTTTGGTCTATTCGACTTGTACGCTGCGAAAAGCAGAGAATACGGATGTTGTCGAACGCTTTTTGCGTGAGCATCCCGATTTTTGCGGCGAAGCGCTCAAACTGCCCGACGGTTTTGCACGTCAGATCGACGAAGCCGATCACTGCCTGACGATCCTGCCCGGCGTTTATGATACCGACGGCTTCTTTATCGCGAAGCTCAGGAGGATAAAAGATGCTGACTGATATCAAGTCGATGAACCTTGATGAGCTGACCACATATCTGACCGATCACGGCTTTGAAAAATTTCGGGCGAAGCAAGTGCTGAACTGGATCAAACAGGATGCCGTATCGTTTGAACAGATGACAAACATCCCTGCAGCGCTGCGGGAGTTCCTAACGGAGAATGCGTATCTTGCACTGGCGAATATCGTTCGTGTACAGCGGTCAAAGATCGACGATACGGAAAAGTTCCTGTTCGGATTATCTGACGGCGAATATGTCGAAGGCGTTCTGATGCGCTACCATCACGGACTGAGCGTCTGTATTTCCACACAGGTCGGCTGCAAGATGGGGTGTACCTTTTGCGCGACCGGCAAAAGCGGCTTTTCACGCTCGCTGACCGCGTCGGAGATGATCGCCCAGATCCGATCCGCCGAGCTTCATGCGGGCGAGAGGATCTCCAATGTCGTGCTGATGGGCATGGGAGAGCCGTTTGATAACTACGATAATGTCATCCGATTTCTGAAGCTGGTATCCTCTGAGGATTCGCTGCACATCGGAATGCGGCATATCACGATCTCAACCTGCGGGATCGTTCCGCGGATGAGAGATTTTGCGGATCTTCAGCTGCAGTGCGGATTATCCGTATCGCTGCACGCGCCCGATGACGAAGCGCGTTCGCGTACGATGCCGGTCAATCGGCGGTACCCGATCGCCGAAGTGATCGCCGCGTCAGAATACTATGTTAAAAAAACCAATCGTCGGATATCCTTTGAATACGCTTTGATCAGCGGCGAGAATGATTCCGACGACCATGCGCGCAGACTGGCGGCCTTGTTGTCCGGCATGCTGTGCCATGTCAACCTGATTCCCGTCAATACCGTGACGGGATCCGGATATCGAAAAAGTACGATCAAAAGGCAGAATGCCTTTGTGAATATCCTGTCCGCCGCGGGTGTTAACGCGACCGTGCGCAGAACGCTCGGTTCGGATATTGATGCTTCGTGCGGACAGCTCAAAAGAAACTTTATGAAAGGGGATGTGTGATTTGGAGATCTTTTCAAAATCCGACGTCGGTCTTGTCCGACATGAGAATCAGGATTCATCAGCCTTCTCCGTCATATCCTCAGACTGCGTATGGGCGGTGGTGTGTGACGGTATGGGCGGCGCCAGCGGCGGAAAGGTCGCTTCGTCACTTGCTGTTGAGCATATCACCGAATCACTCAACAAAAACTATCGCGACGATATGAACGGAGAGGATATCGCCGATATGATGATCACCGCTGTCGAAGAAGCGAATATGCTGATCTATCATACCGCGATGGAAGACAGCGATCTTGCCGGAATGGGCACGACCTGTGATCTTGTGTTCATCCGGGACAGCGCCGTTTATGTCGTTCATGTCGGCGACAGCCGTACGTATTCCATCCGGGGCGGCAAGATCCTGCAGCTTACCGAGGACCATTCAGTGGTTCAGGAGATGGTACGCCGCGGTGAGCTGACTCCCGACGAAGCGCAGCATCATCCCAACAAGAATTTCATCACCCGCGCAATCGGCGTGAATCATGAGGTACATATCGACTATATCGAGGCGGAATTCGCCTACGGTGACGTCATTCTTATCTGTTCCGACGGACTGTCCAATCACGTTCCGAAAGCGGATATGGTTAAGACCGTTCACGAGAACCGCGGCGTTATGCTGATCGATACGCTTGTTGAGATTGCTAAACGCAACGGAGGTAACGATAATATCACCGTTACCGTAATCTATTAAGGAGTGACCTGATATGGATAAATATACAGGCAAAAAACTTGACGGAAGATATGAGATACG
>CADBOO010000038.1 GCA_902796225.1 uncultured Ruminococcus sp. | reverse complement strand
TTTTATGCAACTCTGAAAAAAACAGTAAACTTTTTTTGCCTCAGGGACGATAGGGACGATCATTTTACCGCCACTCAGGGACGATGAATGTACCGTCCCTCGGGAATGCGGGGTTGACCTGCCCTCAGGGACGATAGGGTCGATGATTGTACCGCCACTCAGGGACGATGATGGTACCGTCCCTGTCGACCCTCTGCTCAGGCGACGGAAAGTCCCGCCGTCATTTACCGTTCTGCGTTCGAAGAGCAACTTGCACACATTCGTCCGCTGCGAATTAGCGGTTATTCACAAAAAGCATTTTGCCCCTTTTCATCATTCGGGAGTTGTGCTAGAATATATATGGATAACTTTGCGTATTCCGTCCGTTGGAATACGTTCCCCCAAAAAGGAGTGGAAAGCATGAAAAAAAGACTCACCGTGATCGTGTCTGTTCTGCTGGCGATGGCGCTGATCTGCAGCGCGTTCGTTATCAGCACCTCCGCCGCGACGCCGACCATCAGCTACAGCTTCTCCGGCAGCAATTCGGGTACGAAGGGCTTTGCCGAGGGCACCATCACCCTTTCGGGCGGCTCGGGCAGTCTGTCGCTCTACTGGGCGGACGATACCAAGGCGCTGGACAACTTTGAGCCGATCGCCACCTTCAACGGCTCCGGCAGCTACACCATGCCCGCCAATACCGCCATCCCCGCGCGTGCGACCAAGATCATCGCCGTTTCGGGATCGACCCGCACCGTATCGGGCGCTGCCGCCGTCTACAACATCCCCGACAACAAAAAGCTCGGCAAGACCGACAACGATCTGCTGTACAGCTTTGCGAATTACTCCGACATCCATATGGAAGCCAACGTCGCTGCCTACAGCGGCTGGAGCGCAAAGTATCCCTATGACGAGGAGCATCTGGCGGCTGCGTTCAACACCGCCGCCGCAAGAAACGTCGACTTTATCGTCACCTGCGGCGACCATGTCAACAACCAGCGCAACGACAATAACTCCGGCAACAACAACTTCTATGCCTACGAGTGGAACCGCTACCTGCACATCCTCGCAGAAAGCAACTACTGCAATCCGATCTACGAGGGCATCGGCAACCACGAGCTGTGGAACTATGAGACCGACTCCAACAAGACCCCCCGCGACTGGAGATCAGGCTCCCGCTACTTTGTGGCGGTGACGGGTCTGGATTCCACCCAGGCGACCATCAACTCCGACAAGGCGTACTACGAGATCACCGAGCCTGTGACCGGCGACCATTTCCTCTTTATGGCGCTGGAGGGCGGCTTCTATACCGACGCGAACAACGAGTTCTCCGACGCCCAGCTGACATGGCTGGAGAACAAGCTCAACGCCTACAAGAACGACGGCAAGAATACCTTTATCATGGAGCACGCGAACTTCTACAAGTGGGGCGCGGGCGATCAGCTTGACAGGCCGATCTACGACATCCCGCTGAAATTCGGCAATACCGCCACCACCAAGCTCCAGACGATCCTCAAAAAGCATCCCGAGGCGGTCATCATCACCGGCCATACCCACTTCCAGTACAGCCTCCAGCTCAACTACAACAACGATAACGGCGGCGCAGCCACCATGCTGCACGTTTCATCTGTCGGCGGCATCCGCAATATCCAGAACCGCACCACCCGTGTCAACGACAAGAGCCTGGAGGGCAGTGAGGGCTACATCGTAGAGGTCTACAACGACGCGACCATCTTCTACGGCACCAACGTCTATAAGAATTCTACCTATCCGTGGGCGACCTACATCGTTCCCCAGACCACCTCCGCGGTGAATCAGCCGACCGAAAAGCCCACCGAGAAACCCACCGAAAAGCCCACCGAGAAACCGACCCAGCCTCCGACACAGAAGCCGACCTACGGCCCGCTGCCGACCTTCCCGCCCTCGACCCAAAAGCCGGACGAGGGACTGCTCGGCGACGTTGACGGCGACGATACGGTCACCGTTCTGGACGCGACCGCGATCCAGCGCTTCCTCGCAGACCTCAGACCGCTCGACGCCGCGGCTCAGAAACGCGGCAGAGTCACCGGCGGCAGCAAGCTGACCATCCTCGACGCGACCTGCATCCAGCGCAAGCTGGCAGGCATCATCAAGGAGTTCCCGGCTGCGACCGGCGCGGCGTCCACCGGCGCCGAAGCCGATTACGAATACGAGATCGTCCCGCAGGGCGCACAGGCTGACGCGGCTGAGACCGGCGCGGATCTGAATACCCTGCGCACACAGGCGAAATCCGCCCTCGACAAGTATTGGGTGCTGGCGTCCTATGACCAGTATATGGCGCTCAAGAAGGCGTACAAGACCAACGCCGACTACGATACCCTCAACGCGGCTTACACCGCCTTTACCGCAGCCGCCGCGAACTTCTATCCCGGCGACAGCATCACCGTCCGCTTCAAGGCTCCCTCCGGATGGGGCAGCGTCAGCGCGTACGCGTACAATTCCGATAACGACAAGCTCGCCAACTGGCCCGGCAAAGCCTGCACCAAGTCCGGCGACTACTGGAGCATCACCGTTCCGACCGGAAAGTACAACTACATCATCTTCAACGACGGCAACGGCGGTCACCAGACCATCGACCTCGCACTCGGCGTCACCCGCAACCAGGGCTACACCGCCGACAGCGGCACAAAGGTCAAGGCGTATCCCTACCAGTATTGATCAGCATGACAAAGAGGCGTCCTTCGGGACGCTTCTTTTCTGTGAGCGGATACAACAACCGCAGGCGGATCATCATGAGGAATCAGCCTGAGCTGCCGCAACACCCTTCACATGACACACGTGTCCGGCGATCATTGACATCACCGGCGCAGCGTAGTATAATTACCGTGAACTACTATTATTTCCGGATGTGAAAGCATGAAACGAATCAAAAAACCGGTCTGGATCGCGATCCTTATCGTCTGCATCGCAGCCGTCGCCGCCGGCGCCGTGTTCCTGTACAATTACTTCAAGCCGCCGGTAGAGGATTCCCTCAGCCGCTCCGACTTCACCGAAGCCGAAAGCGTCGAGCCGACCGAAGCGACCCCGACGGACGCTGTCACCGCCGCGCCGACCCAGGCGCCGACGCAGGAGAAAAAGCTCAATAACTACGGCCAGAAGACCGTGACGCCCCCCGAGGACTGGTCGGGGCTGAGCTTTGACGAGCTGATGAAGAAGAACCCCGACATCTACGCGTGGCTGTATGTGCCGAATACGAGCGTCGATTATCCCGTCTGTCAGAGTCAGGACGACGACGACTTTTACCTCGACCACAACATCTACAAGCAGTACCAGTTCTCCGGCACGATCTTTTCGCAGTCGCTCAACAAGCGCGATTTCAGCGATCCCGTCACCGTGCTGTACGGTCACAATATGCTCAACGGCTCGATGTTTGCAACGCTCCACAGCTTTGAGGACAAGAGCTTCTTTGACAATAACAACACCATCTTTGTCTACACCAAGGATAAGCTGCTGACCTATCTCATTTACTCCGCCTATACCTACGACGACCGCCATATCCTCTACTCGTTCGATATGCACAACGCATCGTCGCTCAAAAGCTATCAGGATTCGACCCTCGATCCGCATACCTATTCGGGCAACGTCCGCAAGGGCGTCACGCTGGATAAGGACAGCAAGATCCTGACGCTGAGCACCTGCACCAACGGCGGCGGCAGCAATACACGATACTTAGTACAGGGGGTACTGGTCGATGTCAAGACCCGATCATCTCAGTGATCTTCCCGAAAACGAATACCCCGAACTGACCGACGACCTCGTCAGCGAAGCGCTCGCGGCGGCTCAGGCGCAGGAAACCGCCGAAAAATCCCCCGCAGGCGCGCAGAATATGCATGAGGACGGTCAGCCTGCAAAGCAGCAGGATCCTCCTGCAGAACAGCCAAAGGAGCAGTCAGAGGAGCAGTCGAAGGCAGCTGCGCCCCGCACGCATACGAAGGACACCGAGGAATTCGATTACATCATTCCCGAAAAGCGCAAGAAGCATCGCCGTAAAAAGCGCAAAAAATCCTCTGCCGGCGAAGATTCCTCCGTCAATGAAGCGACGGACGATTTTGTGTTCGCGACGCCGAGAAAGCACAAACATAAGAAGCACAGAAAGCATAAAAAGAAAAAGCCCCTGTGGCTGAAGATCCTCATCATCGTCGTCAGCATCCTGCTGGCGCTGGCGATCGCCCTGACCGCGACCTACTTCATCCTAAAGGAGATCGGCCGCAAAGCGATGCACAACTACAGCGACATCGATATCTCGATCCCTCTGCAGGACGAAAGCGGCAAGGACGCCGCCTCGGTGCTGGACAAGGGCCGCACCATCAAGTACGGCGGCAAGACCTATCGCCTGAACGAGGATATCATGACCGTCACCTTCATCGGCTATAATAACGATACGGATAACGGCAATTATATGGCGGACGCGATCTATATCGCCGCGATCGACGATCATACCGGCAAGACGACGATCCTGGGTATCTCGCGCGATACCATGCTGGACGTCAACATCTACTCTGCCGACGGCAAGTTCATCGATACCGAAAAGACCCAGCTGTCCTACGCCTATTCCTACGGGAACGACAAGGTCAAGGGCGGCGCGAACGTCAATACCTCGCTGACCAGACTGTTCTTCGGTCTGCCGCTGAACAACTACTTTGCGATCGACCTCGACGCGCTTGAGGATCTCAACGACGCGATCGGCGGCGTGACCCTGACCTCAAAGATGGATTTTGTATCCAAAGAGACCGGCGAGACCGTGCATACCGGCGATACCGTTACCCTCATGGGCGAAGACGTCAAAACCTATGTCCAGAGCCGTGATACCGCTAAGCTCGAATCCAACAATGACCGTATGGAACGCCAGCAGCAGTATATCATGGCGTTCATGCAGTCGATCGTCCCCGCCGCAAAGAAGGATCTCGGCACGGTGACGCGCCTGTACGGCGTCGTCAGCGATAACGCCGACACCACCCTCGATCTGCCCAAGGTGACGTATCTCGCCTCCGCCGCGCTGACCAAGCTGCGTAACGCGAATGATATCGAATACAAGAGCCTGATCGGAACCATCAAAGCCGGCGAGCACGCCGAGATGTACCTTGACGATAAAACGGTGCTGGAAACCATGCTCGATGTATTCTACACACCGGTTGAATGAGAGAACGGGACTTGCCCTTCACACAAACAGCATAGAAACAGAGGCGCTGATACTCAGCGCCTCTTTCTTGTTTGATCGGAAACTGCTATCCGTATGCAGCATAATCAACAGGAGTATAGCCGTATTCACATAAAAAAACAGGAGTACCGACGTTTGTATCGATACTCCTTTGTTCTTTTGGAAAGGTCAGCAGTCGCTTCAGACTGCAGGGGATCACCCGTGTATCACGACCGGGGTGCCGACGGATACGTGGTTATAGATCTTCTTGACCGCGTCATACGGGGTGTTGACACAGCCGTGAGAGCCGTTGCCCTTGTAGATCTCGCCGCCGAAGCTCGACCGCCACGATGCGTCGTGGATACCGTAGCTGCTGCCGATGAACGCCATCCAGTATTCGACATAGCTGACGTAGTCGGCGCCGACCAGCGATACGCTGCGCGATTTGTTGTTGATATAATAGGTACCCTTCGGGGTGTCGTTAGAGTTGTAGTTGCCGGTGACGACCGGGGTGGAAACGTACACCTGATTGTCGACGATATACCACATATGCTGTTCGCCGATATCGATCTCGATGTAGGTGTCGCCGACGCCGAATTTATCCGCCTGGATCTTGACCTTGAGCACCTTGGTCATACCGAGGATCTTGGTCTTAGCCTTGCCGACGATGCGGTAAGGACGCACGCGCAGATAGACGACCGTGCCTTTCTTGTATTTTCCGGTGGTGTAAGTGGTCTTTGCGGTGTTGCCCAGCGACTTGTATTTTTTGTTATCCAGCGAGTAGGTCAGCTGATACGCGGTCGCATAGCGGTTCTTTGTCCACGAGAAAATTCCCCTGTTCCCGCGGGAGGTCGTGCCGTTGTTCGACGGAGCGGACAGTCCGCACAGGGTCTGGATGTATGCCGCGTCGCCCTTGACATAGCCGCGGCTGTCTCTGCGGTATGCCATGACCTTATAGTAGTAGGCATAGCCGGGCTTGACGTTTTTGTCTTTCAGGCTGGTGATGTTGCCCTTGAGGTATTTGTACACCGACCACTTGCCCTGATAGCAGCGCATGACGATATAGCCGTCGATGTTGTAGACGCGCTTCCACTGGATGACGGTCGCATTGGCGTCGTTGGCTTTCAGCGACAGGCCGTTGACCGCCTTGGGATAGGTCGCGATCGTGACGTTGGAGGACTTGCCGTAAACGGTTTTACCGCCGTCGTCTGCATAGGGAACGACTGAGAAACGATATTTTGCGCCTCTCTTGAGACCCTCGACAGTCAGCGAGCCTTTGCCGTTGACCGTTGTCAGCAGTTTCTTGGGCGCGTCGGTCTTTGCAAGATCGCGCCAGTATACGCGATAGCCTTCCGCGGCGGCAAGCTCGGTCCATTTCAGCACGATCCGGGTGTCGAATACCGCGTCGCGGTGTGCATGGACGTCGACGTCCAGCCCGGGTACGATGCCCGTCTGTGCGATCTCGGCAGCGTCGCGTTCGGGGATCGCCGCTTCTTCGGTCGCTGCCTCTGCAGGCGCCTGCTCGATGACGTCGTCCTGCGCGTCTGCTTCGGTCACAGTCTCGCTCATTGTGTCGCTCGTCAGCTCATCCAGCGCCTGCCGTGCGTCGCTGAAGATGGTTCCGTCGGGCTGTTCGGGCGATGCGCCGTTTGTTTCTGTGGATTCCTGCGCGGCGGTTTCCTGCGCAGCGTCCTCCTGCGCGGCGTCAGATCCGTTTTCTGCTGCGGTCGCGGGGAGCAGTACCGCCGTGCTGATCAGTATGATCAGCGCCAGCACCGCGGCAAGAATGGATTTCAGATTCTTGTTCAAGTTGTTTCCTCCGTTTTTGCATTCTTTATCCTATATAACAAATATGATAGGGGTTTCTGTTTTATGATCGGTATGGCGTCAATCGATGAATTCGATGACGTTGTTGTCCATACTCTTGATGCGCGCGAGGGATTCTACCCGGACGCCCATATCGCGGATCATCTGACCGCCTTCCTGATATGCCTTCTCGATGACGATGCCCGCGCCGACGATGGTCGCGCCCGCATGCTGGATCAGCTGGATCAGTCCGTGCAGCGCAGAACCCTTTGCAAGAAAATCGTCGATGATCAGCACCTTGTCCTCGGGCTTCAGAAAGTCCTTCGACACGATGATGTCATAGTTGCGCTTGTGGGTGAAGGATTCGACCTTCGAGGTATAGACGTCGTTGGCGATGTTGACGGTCTTGTTCTTCTTCGCAAACAGCACCGGCACGCCGAACTCCAGCGCGACGATACAGGCGATGCCGATACCGGACGCCTCGATGGTGAGGATCTTGGTGATCTCCTCGCCCGCATACAGCCGTTTGAATTCCTTCGCCAGCTCTGCGATGAAGGCGCAGTCGATCTGGTGATTGACAAAGCTGTCCACCTTGAGAATGTTGCCTTCGCGGACGATACCGTCTTTTCGGATCCTGTCTTCCAGTAATTTCATGCTTACCCCTCCAAAAAGTGCCGATGATACTATATTTATACTGTTATACAGCATGATAATACTACATTTTGTGACCAATAGCAAGAGTTTTTTATCAATTTCTCTAAAGTTCTTGTACTGTTATTGACCGCGCGCAGTTTGTTTGCTATTATCTGTACTGTAATCATTACGGATACCGTTCGGACATTTGGCGATCACCGGCTTTCGTCCGAGACCGGTATCGGAGGAGTTGACGATATGACAGACATCGAAATCGCCCAGAGCTGTGAAATGCAGCCGATCTCAAAGATAGCCGCAGCGGCGGGTATCAGCGAGGATTATCTGGAATACTACGGCAAATATAAGGCAAAGCTGAGCCTTGACGTACTCAAAGGCGAGGGAAAGGACGGCAGGCTGGTGCTGGTCACCGCGATGACCCCGACTCCCGCCGGCGAGGGCAAGACTACCACGACCATCGGACTTGCGGACGCGATGAAGCGCCTCGGCAAAAACGTGACCGTCGCGCTCAGAGAACCGTCTCTCGGACCCGTGTTCGGCGTCAAAGGCGGCGCTGCCGGCGGCGGCTATGCCCAGGTCGTCCCGATGGAGGACATCAACCTGCACTTTACCGGCGACTTTCACGCCATCGGCGCGGCGAACAACCTGCTTGCCGCGATGCTCGACAACCATATCTATCAGGGCAACAGCCTGAACATCGACCCCCGCAGGATCACATGGAAGCGCTGTGTCGATATGAACGACCGCCAGCTCCGCTATGTCACCGACGGTCTGGGCGGCAGGGTCAACGGCGTCCCGCGTGAGGACGGCTACGATATCACCGTCGCCTCTGAGATCATGGCGATCCTGTGTCTGGCGAATTCGATCAGCGATCTCAAGGAACGGCTGTCCCGTATCATCGTCGGCTACACCTATGACGAAAAGCCCGTCACAGCAGGTCAGCTGAAGGCGCAGGGCGCGATGACCGCGCTGCTCAAAGACGCGATCAAGCCCAACCTGGTGCAGACCTTAGAGGGAACGCCCGCCTTTGTACACGGCGGCCCGTTTGCCAATATCGCCCACGGCTGCAATTCCGTCATCGCGACCAAGGTCAGCCGCAGACTGAGCGATTACACCATCACCGAAGCAGGCTTCGGCGCGGATCTCGGCGCGGAAAAATTCCTCGATATCAAGTGCCGTTATGCCGGCATTCGTCCCGATGCGGTCGTGATCGTCGCGACCATCCGCGCGCTGAAAATGCACGGCGGCGTCGATAAAAAGAACCTTGCACCCGAGAACCTCGAGGCGCTCGAAAAGGGTCTGCCCAACCTGCTGCGCCACGTAGACAATATCAAGAACGTGTACAACCTGCCCTCCGTCGTCGCGCTGAATCGTTTTCCGACGGATACCGACGCCGAGGTGCAGATGGTCATCGACAAGTGCCGCGAGCTGGGCGTCAACACCGTTCTGTCCACCGTATGGGCGGACGGCGGCGCGGGCGGTATCGAGATGGCGAAGGAAGTCATCCGCCTGTGCGACGAGGAGACTAACGAGAACTTCCGCTTCGCCTACGAATCGGATCAGCCGATCCCGGAGAAGATCCGCGCAGTCGCAAAGGGCGTTTACCGCGCCAAGCACGTTGCCTTTTCTGCAAAAGCGGAGAAAGAGATCAAAAAGCTTACCGATCTCGGCTACGGCGATTTGCCCGTCTGTATCGCAAAGACCCAGTACAGCTTTTCGGACGATATGACCCTGCTGTGCGCTCCCGAGAATTTTGTCATCCATGTCAAGGATATCCGCCTTTCGGCGGGCGCAGGCTTTATCGTCGTCCTCACCGGCGACATCATGACCATGCCCGGTCTGCCGAAATCTCCTGCCGCCGAGCGCATCGACGTCAGCGACGACGGCGTGATCAGCGGGCTGTTCTGATACCATGCAAGGCAGCATCAACAACGCGCGCACCGACGATCATGCCGGCGCGCGCGTGCGCATATTATTTGAGGATGAACACATCATCGTCGCATACAAGCCTTACGGCGTGCTGAGCGAGCCGCATGCGCACCGGCACAACCTGCCTGCGATCCTGAAAGAGCAGTGCGGGTGCGAAGTGTATCCCGTCCATCGGCTGGACAAGACCACCCAGGGCTTGATCGTGTACGCAAAGACCTCCTCTGCGGCGGCAAAGCTGTCCGAAGAGATCCGAAGGGGAGAGGTCGAAAAAACCTACCTTGCGGTCGTGGAGGGAATCCCCGACGAACGAGGCGAGATGACCGATCTGCTGTACTATGACCGTTCCCGCAGCAAAAGCTATGTCGTCAAGCGCGAGCGCAGGGGCGTCAAACAGGCGTGTCTGCACTATGAACGCCTCGATACAAAAGAGATCGCCGGCAGTACGGCGTCGACGGTCAGGATCAGACTGATGACCGGCCGCACCCACCAGATCCGCGTCCAGTTCGCATCGCGAAAGATGCCGCTGGTCGGCGACCGCCGCTACGGCAGCCGTATTCCCGCCGAAAACATCGCCCTGTGCGCCGCAGAGCTGCGCTTCATTCATCCGGCAACGGGTGATCAGCTGCGCTTTACCTGTGAACCGGAAGCGTTTCCTGCATAACAAAACCCCCGCTGAACAATCAGCGGGGGTTGTCGTTTAAGCGAACTGTTTTCCTTTGAAAATGCCCGTCTTCTCAATGACCTTGCAGAACGGCAGTCCCAGTACGAACAGTACCGCCAGCTCGCCGAGGGCGACAAATCCTCCGGCGGTCAGGAACACGGGGATGGTGAATCCTCCGTCGGTGAAGAAGAACGCGATCTCAAAGCCGACGATCAGACCGTTCCATAATGCGGGCATCAGCAGTCCCGCTGCAGGCACACCTTTGATGCGGACGTTGCGGAGCAGCCACATCGTCAGCGCCGCAAGCAGGCTCGCAAGCGGTCCGAGGATCAGGTCGATCGCGCCGAGTCCGGCGAGAAGGTTGGCAAGCAGGCATCCGACGGTCAATCCCGGAATGGCGGCAGGCGTGAAGAAAGCGATCACGCACAGGATCTCGGAGACGCGGAACTGGATATCACCCGATACCGTTCCGGGCAGCAGGGTGCTCTGGGCGATCGTCAGCACCGCGTACAGCGCGGCGATGACCGCAGCCTGTGTCAGGCGGACAACATTTTTGTTTCTCATATACATTTCTCTCCCTAGTTTTGATTTAGGCGGCGGCAAGCGTTTGGATTTTACCGCGCCAAGTCAGGATGGTTTCGAACTGACTGAGAGTTATCATAGCATAGAATGCGTGTGTTGTAAAGAGAAATCTTGCAAGGTGTGATGTTTTTCGTGATTCAGCCGTATCCGTTACCGCGTCAATCGCTCCTTTCATCCGGAAGATGTGCAGTATGCGGCACGGTGCGTGTCAAGGAACGCCTTACGGATCAGGGTCGCGGCATACAAAAAGAGCGCCCCGATCGGAACGCCCTTTTCGTAGGATTTTTAGATTAACATGAAAAAAGTAGTAAGCTGTTTGTTACGCTGTTTCGCCGAACATATTCAGACGGAACAGTCTGCTTTCGTCCTCCGTGTTATCGCAGATGACGAAGGCCTCGGTGATTTTGCCGCCCTCGATCAGTCTGGACAAACCGATCAGCTGGCTGAGCTTGCTCATCAGGTTGAGCTTATCGCCTTCGCGGGTGACAAGGTACACATTGCCTTTGCAAGTGTCGAGTATGTGGAGAAACTCTGTCACGTCAACGTTGTGCAAACTCATGACGGTGTTCTTCATAGAGATCCCCTCCTTGTATTCTGTTTTTGCATGTTGCTTCTGTTTTTGTCATTTACCATTTGACGACTGTCGGCTGAAGCTACAGCGACAGATCTATCGCCGGCAGAATCGATCATACCGGACAGCCAAGCGGACGGATACCGCAGTCCATCGGGAACAGACATGGTCTTTTCCCGGCGGTATCGACTTGACGCACTCTATTATATCCCGTTTTTTGTAAATGTCAACAAAGAAATGCAGCTTTGTTTGTGCAAGGCGAACAAAGGATGCTGAATTATAATTCTGTATAAGAATGATAGATGGCTAATCCTCACAACTTCACCTGCAAAGCATGGGGGAATCTGTAACCATTTTCGGTATAGCAGACAGGGTTTTTCGCTAATCCCGCGGTTTTCCGTTCAAAGTGCCGAAATTGCCGTCCGGACGGATATATCTTGGGTCAAGCCCCGCAAAAACCCGCTAGATATAGGGATTTTATACCGGTTTTCAATAAAACCCGGACATTCTTATCGGATTGCTTTCCGCAATACTTCGTTGTCGTCCGTAGTATTTGGCGAATCGTATTGCATATCGCAGAATAATTTGATAAGATAGGAGTATCACACAGCATCGAACGGAGGGTCATTATGTTGAACGAAACCTATAAGATCTTTAAAAGCGGTACCGATATCCGCGGCGTAGCGTCTGAGGGCGTGCCCGGCGAAGCGGTGAATCTGACGGATGAAGTCGTAGCGCGCATGGCGGCGGGCTTTGTCCTGTGGGCGGAGCAGAAAGTCTGTAAACCCGCATCCGGGCTGACCATATCGGTCGGCAGGGATTGCCGCATCTCGGGCGAGCGGATCGCAAATACCGTCATCAAAACGCTCTCTGCGGCAGGCGTAAAGGTCTATGACTGCGGGCTTTCTTCGACGCCGTCGATGTTCATGACCACCGTGGACTTCGGCTGTGACGCGGCGGTACAGATCACCGCGTCCCACCATCCCTTCAACCGCAACGGACTGAAATTCTTCACCCGTTCCGGCGGATTGGACGGCAAGGATATCGAGGCGATCCTCGAGCACGCACAGTCGGACGATAAGCCTGCTCCGGCGCAGGGCTCTGTCGAAGCCGTCAACTACATGGAGCATTACGCCGCGCATCTGCGCGATATCATTTGCCGCGGGGTGAACGCCGACGACTATGCGCATCCGCTGAAGGGCTTCCATATCGTTGTCGACGCAGGCAACGGTGCAGGCGGATTCTATGCATCCGACGTGCTGGAGCCTCTGGGCGCGGATACGACCGGTTCTGTCTGCCTCGAACCCGACGGTATGTTCCCGAACCATATCCCCAATCCCGAGAACGAGAAAGCCATGCAGTCGATCTGCAGCGCGGTGCTGGCGTCAAAAGCCGACCTCGGCGTGATCTTTGACACCGACGTTGATCGCGGCGGCGCAGTCGACAGCAGCGGCAGTGAGATCAACCGCAACCGTCTGGTCGCATTGGCGGCTTGTCTGGCGCTCGAGGGCGATCCCGGCGCGACCGTCGTCACCGACTCGATCACCTCTACGGGACTCAACGAATTCATCGAACAGCACCTGGGCGGTAAGCATTATCGCTATCGCCGCGGCTATAAGAATGTTATCAACAAGGCGCTGGAGCTGACGGAACAGGGGATCAGCGCGCCGCTTGCGATCGAGACCTCCGGTCATGCCGCCATGAAGGAGAACTATTACCTTGACGACGGCGCCTACCTCTGCACCAGGATCATCATCAAGCTCGCACAGCTTCGTAAAGAGGGCAAGACGCTCGAAAGCCTGCTTGCCGACCTCAAAGAGCCTGTCGAAGCGCTTGAACTGCGCATCAGGATCACCGATCCCGATTTCCGCACCGCGGGACAGCGCGTCATCGACGAGCTGGAAGCCTACGCACTGCAGCAGGACGGCTGGCATATCGCCCCCGATAACCGCGAGGGCATCCGCGTCAGCTTTGATAAAAACAACGGCGACGGATGGTTTTTACTGCGTCTGTCCGTCCACGACCCGATCCTCCCCCTGAACATCGAGAGCGACTCGCAGGGCGGCGTAGAGATCATCAAAGAAAAGGTACTGGCGTTCCTGAGAGAACAGAGCGGGCTTGCGCTGTAGCGTGTCATCAAGAGGCTCCGTCGGCTTCCCCGACCCCTCGGAATGACAGCAAATATGCGGATGCAACCCCCGGTTGCGGAATTGACAATCCGAGTTGCTTGCGCAACCGCGCCCGCTACCGCTATGATGATGCCATCAAAGGCAAATCGATCTCACAATCGCAAAGGAGGAACGACCATGAACATTGAAACAGCGAACCGCTTATATGAATACAGAAAGAGCATGGGACTCTCGCAGGAGGAACTCGCCGCGAAGATCGGCGTATCGCGTCAGGCGGTATCCAAGTGGGAGCGCGCAGAGGCGTCGCCCGATACCGACAACCTGATCGAGCTGAGCAAGGTTTACGGCGTGACCCTCGACGAGATGCTCCGCGGAAAAGAGGACGGCGCTCCCGCAGAACCCGCTGAAGAATCTGCCGCCGAATCCGCAGCCGATGAGCCTGCACAAGAGGATGCGCCCCGGGACAAGGTGCAGATCGGTCTGCACGGGATCCATGTCCGCGATAAGCACGGCGCAAAGGTCGACATCGACAGCCACGGCATTTTTGTCGAAGAAAACGGCGAGAAGAAGGTCTACACCGACGAGAACGGTCATGTCCACCGCTGTGACGACTGCTGTCGGCACGAGCATAACAAGGATTTCTGGCATATCTTCCCCTATCCGGCGCTGACCGTCATCGCTTATCTGCTGTTCGGCTTCCTGAATGTCTGCGGCGGCTGGGCATGGGGATGGATCGTCTTTCTGACCATCCCGCTGTACTACACGATCGTCGACGCGATCCAAAAGCGCAATCCCAACCACTTTGCCTATCCCGTGCTGGCGCTGATCGCATTCCTGATCCTCGGTGTTTACGGATACTGGCATCCGGGCTGGGTCACATTTCTGACCATCCCCGTTTACTACGGAATCGTGAACGCTTTCAGAGGCGGAAAACAGGAAAAATAAGTCCTTTTTACCGTTTGTCAAAAAGCCCAAAATATTGTCACATCAGCGTGTGTTTCTCACAAAATATATGGTTCATTATTCCATATGAGCAATAATGGTTAAAAATTTGACATAATTATTGACAAAGAGCGCTATTACTAATAATATGGTGGTGAGATGTAGGGAACGGCATGTTCTTTTTGCCGCACTGTCCCTTGCACATAAGAACTAATTTAGGAGGAAACACAATGGTATTGGAAAAGGTAAAGGTTATCCTGGCCGAGCAGTTTGACGTCGACGAAGACTCGCTGCAGAACGATACGGATCTTCAGGATGATCTGGGTGCTGACTCTCTTGACGTAGTAGATCTTTTGATGTCCATCGAGGACGAATTCGACATCGAAATCCCCGACGAGGAGATCGAGAATATCCGCACAGTCGGTGAGCTTGTCAACTATATCGAGAACAATATGTAAGCACTTGATGCACAACAAAAGGCGGTCAGATGACCGCCTTCTTTTTGTTTATCGTGTTTTACCTTTATCCGGACGATCAGAATTGAATGATCTTCGCAAAGATCAGCATCACCAGAATAAAGGTCAGCGCCAGCAGCGCCGAGATACAAACGATCAGGATCGTGTTGGATCTCTTGTTTTCGTTGTCGTTGGATTCTCTCTCGGGAATGAGCTTTGATTTTCTCAAAGCGGTCACAACGCCCTTGTACAGGAACAGGATCAGCGCCGAGTTGAGCGCCGCCTTGAGCAGATTGAACGGGATCAGCAGCGGCACAAACAGTCCCAGCACCGCCTCTCTGGGCAGTCCCGTATACACCGGCGTGATGATGTAGTTCCACAGCAGCATGATCGCCAGCATCGACAGCGAACCTGCGACAAGACCGATGATCGCGCGCGACAGCGTCTTTTTGCGTCGGTAGATCGCCGTAGCGATTCCGACAAAGACCGCGCTCGCCAAAAAGTTCATCAGCAGACCGATCAGACCGGAGTCGCTCACGGTGATGAATTCGATAAAGCATACGATCAGCGACATCGCGATACCCGCGACGGGACCGAAGATGAACCCGCCGATGGTAAGGACGACGTCCTTGGGCTCATAGGTGAGAAACCCGCCGATATTGGGGATCCTCAGGAAAAAGTCGGCGGCGACCGCCAGCGCGCACAGCATCGCCATGCATACAAGCGCCTTAAGCCGTTCACTCGTTGTTTTGACAGGCATAAACCCTCCTTGTGTCAGTGACACAGATATGACGTTGGATTCAATAAAAATCCCTGCAGGCGTTCGGGTAACCTGCAGGGCATTTTATTCGATCATATCTTCTCTCATCCGGACTGATACCGATCGCTCGGTAATTACCGTCGGTTACGGAATCGCACCGTATCATGCCGTCTTAGGACAGCTCGCAGACTGTACTGCCGGTCGGGAATCTCACCCTACCCCGAAGATTCATACTATTCTGTTGATCTCTCAACACTATTATATTAGCACGACGCGGTGTGTGTGTCAAGCAGCGCCCGCGGGATGCTTACTTTTTCTTTTTTCCGAAAAGCTTGCGGTAGATCTTGACCGTGAGCTTGCTCTCGTATTTTTCCTTATACTCGTCGGCGAGGGCTTTCATCTCTTTGACTTCTTTTTTGAGGTCGCGGATCTGTTGACGGCGATCCATGTCCGAGTTGAACAGCGCCTGATAACAATGCCTGCCGCGGCGGATCTTGGTGCGGTAGTCGACCAGATCGTCATCGACGCCGCTTTCCTTCAGACCGATCATGTGGCTGACCTCGGTGAATGCATAGGGGCTGTCGGCGGGCTTTTTCAGGATCGCGCCCAGCGTTTTGTACAGGAAGTCGTACAGCGTCATCAGATAGGCTTCATCCGCCTTGAACGCTTTATCCTCGAGAAGTTCCTGTGCCATTCTGAAAACGACCTGGGGAGTGCTGAATTCCATTTTCAGCGCGCGATCGGGATAGCCGATGCTTTTGTAGAAATACGGGATCTTTTCGTTCCAGACGATGTCGAGCGACGGGATATCCAGCGCGTAGGAGATGATCGCCGCGTGCATACGGATGGCGAGTACGGTGTCAAATCCGGCGATCGCACGGACGACCTCGCGGGTGGAATCGGGAACGATCAGCTTTTCGTCGGGAACCCCGATCTGCTTTGCGATATACGCCATGCTGTTGTTGTCCAGCACGCTGCCGTTGGTGAACAGGCGGTATTCGACGCCCTTCTGATCGCACAGATCGACAAGCTCTTTGATATAGGCTTGTTCATCGTCCAGCGTCCACTTCTTGGCGTTTGCCTTGAAGAGACCGCCGCGCACGACGTTGATGCCGATAACGGGTTCCTTTTTGGCGGCTTTGACCTCGGCGATCTCGCTGCGGTAGATGTGCTTTGTCCACACAGCGGGGTCGCAGACCGATACGATATCAAAGCTGCATCCCTCGGCGTAGGGGGTGAAGATATTTGCGCTTTCGCGCACGGACATCGCCCGGATGCATTTGCGCCTGAGGATCGCGTTCAGCCGCGCGCCGCTTTCTTCGTCGGCGTGCATATTGTTGATGCCCAGCGACGAGAATACGACGGGGATCCCTTTTTCATCCGCCAGCGCGGTGATGGCGTCGATCGCGTCGAACGAGCCGAGATTGTTGAAGCCGAACATCGCACCGCCGGAGAACAGGATCAGGTCGGCAGAGCAGATCTTTTCTTCGTCGATCTCCTTGATGTGCATATTGTCGATGACAAAGTCGCCGTCGTTACAGCCGAGATTTTTCAGTGCGACGGTCAGCAGACGGTCAAAGCAGATGCGGATCAGCATATCGCCGAAGTTGTCGTCAAAAAAGGAAACGGTCAGGATTTTCATAGAAGAGACGCTCCAATCGTGTGGGACGATGAATCAATTGTTTCTACTAATATGATTATACCATCAAAGGGATTGCTTGTCCATAACAGAATGTGAATAAAGAATGAAAGTTTTGTCATCAGGCGCGCGGATTGCGATGTGTTTTGTCGGATTGGGGAAACAGATAACAACCGCTCGTTCGCCTGACCGTGGGAGTATGTCTACCCATATATATGCCGAAGGTCAAATCATGCGATACCGCCGCAATTCATACTTGTGATAATGTCCGTCAGTAATATGTCATTATTATAGCAACCGCAACAGCATTTGTTTACAATAATCAGGCGGCTCAAACACACATGTCTGAGTCGCCCAAAAAGCATTTGATTACTACTAAATCTCATCTGAGAAGAAATCAGAATCTATCTTTTTAATCTCATAGACCTC
>CADBOO010000037.1 GCA_902796225.1 uncultured Ruminococcus sp. | reverse complement strand
CGCATGAGATCGCGTGAATACAGCGCTACATGATGTTCAAAGTCGGTCAAGTTCCCACCCTCTTTCCTGACCGTGATTGAAAGCCTTTATCTATATTACGAATGAGAGGCGTGTTTTCTTCAAAAAATTATAGCAGAAATATTTTCTCGTTACAACAGCAGAGCGGAGCCGATCGGCTCCGCTCTGCTGTCACAGGGGGATATTTTGTTGTCTTCGCGGCTCAGGGGTCTGTTATTTCATAGCCGTAATGATAGTAACTGCCATTATGGTAATAGATTTCGCCTTCTTTGTCACCCGGATAATGGTACTTGCCGTCTTCGGGATCGTAGTAAAATTCGTCGTCGCCGAAGGCGAGTGTGCGCTGGATGCGGGTCGCGTCGAGGATGGTGACATCGCCGTCGCCGTCGGCGTCCGCCGCGGTGATATCCAGACCGGTTTCGCCGATCAGATCCGCCTTGTAGCGCTGGATCTCCGTCGCGTCCAGAATGGTTGTAATGCCGTCGCCGTCAGCATCGCCGATCACCGCGCCGATATTGCAGATATCCAGCGCTTCGGTCAGCCCCGGATAGTCGTCGAGCGAGATCGTCGGCTCGAGGATCACTGAGATCGGTTTGCCGTCCTCGTCTTTATCGTTGCCCCTGACAGGTTCGACAAAGCGCTCGATCGGATAGAAAGTATCCTCGGCGGCGTTGTAAACGCAATAGCCGTAGGGGCAGATACACGCGCCGGGAGCGAACCACGAGAGGATGCGGTTGCCCAGACACATATGCCCGACGTACTCCCACGGCTCACACATATCCGTCTCGGCATAGACCAGCGCCCAGTCGTCGGTAACATAGACCTCGCGGTAATTGCTGTAGGATACACCGGCGTTATACAAACCGTTCTCGGCAAGGGTGGGATCGGATTTGACGACGCCGTACTTTTTATACATCCAATCGGCAAATTTATCCTCCAGATCGTGCGGATCATCCGAGGGCGTATAGATGACGCCGCCGAAGTATACGCCGCCCACTTCGCGCATAGAGGCGATCTTTTCCACCTCGCTCAGCTTGGTCGCCAGATTCAATGTGGGAGTATAACGCAAATACGTCACATTTTCTACATCCGCTCCCGCCTTGATCACTTCGGCATATTCTTCGTTCTTTGCGGTGATATAATCTCTTTTTGCCGTGCGCATAACGCGCAGGTATTCGTCGACCTCAGCGTGGGTACAATCATCGCCCGGCTCCGCCATGCCGATGTAGGCATGCGCGGTATAGGCGAGCCAGATGTTGAGATGGACTTTTGTATCGGCGGGAAGCTTCTCTAGCGCGATCTTCATTTTATCGTCAAGCTTCTGCTCTGCGGTAAGATCGGAGCCTTCGTCATGCGGCAGGTCGATGTAGTCGACGTTCTCCAGTGCGGCGACCGCCTCGATCGAACCATAGGGCAAGCCGATGAGCATCGTGCCGTTGTAAAAGATCTGATCACCGGGCTCGCAATAGGTGATCTCTTTGATCTGTTCGCGCAGCTCACGCTGTGCCGCGAGCGTATTGGCGACAGCTTCTTCCTGAGATAAACCTTCGGTAGGGTAATTCTCGTTGTGATAGGTGATCTCGACCACCATGCCGCCCCCGGCGTTCTCTGCGATCAATGCGCGCACCGCCGGTGAGATTTTTGCGTTTTCAGCCTCTGCGGCGACCGATAGGGTCATACAGGACGCCGTCAGGATAACAACCAGTAATACGGATATCAGCTTTTTCATGTTGATTCCTCCTTATGATACGGTTCTGTAGTAGGATATTAATAATTTGCCTTCTTCGTTATGGAATGAGATCGCATAGTTTCCGGGCGGGATTTCGATCCCGTGTTCAGACGGACGGTAGACGATATAGATCTTGTTGCCTTTCTGTGTCCACTCCGCCAAATGGGACGCGGCATAGCGATCCGGATCGCCCAGAACGATTTTGCGGTCGCGGTCATAGATGCGGCAGTATACGACGCCGTGGAATATCTTTGTTTGAGCGCTGATTTCTGTCCGGAACGTCAGCACCGGATCCGGCTCAGTCGGCGGTTCGGGCTTATCTGTTGGTTCTTCGGTCGATGCGGGCTCACACGGCTCCGGAAAAGTCGGCGTCAAAACAGGAGGATCGGTCGGATCGGGCTTCGCCTGAGTGGGCGTGGGGGAAGAGGCAGACTCGACCGGCTTTTCTGTCGATCCGGGACGCGGCACGTCGGGACGCGTTTCGGTAGGATGTGTTTCATCCCGGTACGGTACGTCCGGAGTTGTTTCAAAGGGTGGGTCGAGCTGCGGCGGTTCTGTACCTGCCTGAGCGTCGGTGGAATCGCTTCGTGAGTGAGTGACGGACTCCGTGCCGTTGATGATAACGGTCGACTGCGGGATCGTCGGTGAGATGCGGATCACATTTCCAAGGCTGTCTGTCGCGAGCTGTGTTGACGGTATGCTTTCGGACACGTACTGTGTCGACTCGATTGCATTTGCTCCGGCGGTTTCGCTTTCCGATTGTGTTTGTGAAGCGATAACGCTGTTGCTCGGCTTAACGGAGATCGGACTTTTATTTCTAAAAAGGAAATATACACTGATCCCGAGAACCGTTACCAGAACGATGCTTGCGGCGACCGCGATCCTTCGCGGAAAAGGCGTGACCTTGGGCTTTTGCTGTGCGGTGTTTGGGATGTTCAGCGCGTTTTCGATCCACTGATCGGGCACCTCCACGTATTTTGCAAAGTCAAAATCCGGTTTACTCAAAGTCATCACCTCCGTAGAGCTTTTTGAATTCTTCTCGACCGCGCCGTAATAAGGTTTTGACGGTGTTCGGGTTTTTGCCGAGGATCCCGGCGATCTCGTCGATCCTGTAATGCTCGCAGTAGTACAGGTACATCGGCTCACGATACTTTGGCTTGAGCCGCATCAGGATCGCGGGCGGGGTATCACGGTCGCTTTCCTGCATGAATACGGGTATTTCGGCGGCTTTGTCGAGGGAAACGGTGCGGCCGCGGGTACGCAGGGTGTTTTTGCATTCGTTGATCGCGACGCGGATCAGCCATGCCTTGAGATGCTTTTCTTCGGCAAATTCTGGGGAGGAGGTATAGAGCTTGAGAAAGGTGTTCTGGAAGCAGTCCTCCGCGTCAGCCCAATTGTTCAGCCGCATCAGACATACCGACGCGACCGTTTTGGCATAGTTGCGCACGACCGACTCGTACGTCAAGCCCGCATATTTGTCCTGCACCGTAACACCCCCTTCACTATATAAACAAATGACAAGTCAAAAAAGTTTCATTTTTGCACAAAAAACAGCTCCCTTTTCCAAGGGAGCCGTGTTACTGATGAGGTTTTTTCTTTTGGGATAACCCTCCGGCACGGCGCGTATTGAAGCGTGCGGATTTCCTTAAAACTCTTCCTTGATCGAACGCAGGAAAAGGTTGGAAAGCTCGACCTGCGGGTCGGCGTTTTCGAACAGGATCCGATAGACCGCCTCGGTGATCGGCAGTTCCACGCCGAGCTTATCCGCCAGTTTGCACAGCGCCTTGCTGGTCATGACGCCCTCGGCAAGCTTGTCGAATTTCACGCCCTTGATGAAGTCCTCGCCGTAGCGGCGGTTGTGACTCCACTGAGAGAACAGCGTCGCCTCGTAATCGCCGAGATGGCACAGTCCGTAGGCAGAGATCTCGTTGCCGCCCGCGGCTTTGATCAGCCGCGCGATCTCGCGGGTGCCGCGCGCCATCAGCGCGCCCTTGATCGAGGTGTAGCCCTCGCCGTCCAGCATTCCCGCGGCGATGCCGATGACGTTCTTTGCCGCCGCGCCGATCTCAGAGCCGATCAGGTCGGTGCCGATATAAAAGCGGATCAGTTCGCTGTTGAACGCCTTGACAAGCTGCGCTTTGAGGATATCGTCGGCGGAATCGATGACCATGCAGTTGGGGATGCCTTTGACATAATCCTGCGGATGACCGGGGCCGACCCATACCGCGATGGGGGTCTGACGCTCGTCGACAAAGTCGCCGACGACCTCGGACAGCCGGCATCCGGTGGCGACCTCGATGCCCTTCATGCACAGCACGATCGATTTGCCGCTCAGATCGTTTTTTGCAATGTCCTCCATGTAGGAACGCAGGTATTGCGACGAGATGGAAATGACGATGACCTCGGCGCGCTCGACTGCATAGGCGAGGTCGTAGGTGACCTCGATCGAATCGGGGTAGGTCAGATAATCGTTGTGATGGGTCGTCAGAAGCTGCTGCAGCTCGGGGGCGTCTTTGAGTCCGCAGGATACCACATCGTGGCCGATGCGGTCAAGATACCATGCGATGCAGCTGCCCCAGCGTCCGCAGCCTAATACGGAAATT
>CADBOO010000036.1 GCA_902796225.1 uncultured Ruminococcus sp. | reverse complement strand
GCCCGACAACGCGCTGCTCGACAAGCTCAACGAGCTGAAAAGCAAGCTTCATGCGGTGTATGACAGCGTTGACTGGGAAGGTCTCAAGATGTACGCGTATATCTCCGACGCCGTCAGAGACGACGTCTGGGGCTTTGAGATTTTCAAAACAGCTGACGGCGAGAACTTTGAGCCCGTTACGATAGACGGCTTCGGCGATAAGTACAACTACGGCGCAAGAACCCTGCTCAGCACCGACAACGGTCTGTACATCGGTACCGCCAACCCCTTCTACGGCACCCAGCTTTTCCTGCTGCAGAACAACAAGACTGCCCCCGAAGAGAAGGGCGGACTTTTAGGCGACGCCAACCTCGACGATAACGTCGATATCAGCGACGCGGCATGGATCCAGCGCGCCGAGTCCCATATGATCACACTCTCAGAGCGGGCGCAGCTGCTTGCCGACGTTGACCGCAACGGCGTTGCAGATATCGTCGACGCGACCATCATCCAGCGCCGCGAGGCAAGGATGGACGTCCCCGAGGGTATCGGCGAGCCGATTTAATCGCCTCATAATAATAGTAAAACAGTATCATAGGGAAACAGCATTATTACAACGAAAGATTGAAACGGCATTATTACAACCAAGCCAAAGGTTGAAACAGCATCATAACAACCAAAAGGAGAGCCCGCGAAGGCTCTCCTTTTCCGTTTATCGTAAGGTCAGTGATCAGTGGTTAGTGGTCAGTGGTCAGTGGTTAAACAGCTAAATTCGCTTTCAGCGAGCTAAATGTGACTTTGTCACGCTAAATTCCTATCGGAGCTAAATTTGCTTTGCAAGCTGATTAGCGAATTTAATTTAGCTTTGCGGTTTTCCGCAAAATTTCGCTGATTTACGAAGTAAAGCAATTTCGCTGCCGCAAAGCGGCAATTTAGCTGATCGGGTGAAGGATAAAGGGTTGATGGCGGGCAGTGGTTAGTGGTTAGATAATCGGTTGAGATTGCCACAGCCCTTCGGGCTTCGCAATGACAATTTTTAATTCCTAACTCCTCTTTGTACGCGGGTTAAAACAGCGGGATGTATTGACACTGATTTTGTCGAATGATATAATATTATATTAGGTTAGTATGGGGTAGCAGACATATCTGCTTTGCCCCGAATCCATGTTCCTATCTCTTACTGCGGAGGACACTATGTACTGTTATCACTGCATGAATCAAAAGGGAAGCGCACCTGTTTGTCCGTATTGCCACAGGAGCAACGACGGGCGTGTCGCCGCGCACCATCTGCACCCGGGTACGGTTTTGAACAAGAAGTATCTGGTCGGCTATGCGATCGGCGAGGGCGGCTTCGGCATCACCTATATCGGCCGCGATACGACGCTGGATGTGCGCGTTGCGATCAAGGAATTCTATCCCTCCGGCTATACCAACCGCAACAGCTATAAGGAAGCGACCGTTGTTTTCGGCACCGATAAACAGCGCGGCTTTTTTGAAAAGGGAAAACAGCGGTTCCTGCTGGAAGCGCGTAATGTCGCCAAGTTTTCCAGTGAAAAGGGTATCGTCGACGTTCGCGACTTTTTTGAGGCGAACGGCACGGCGTATATCATCATGGAGTACCTCGAGGGTATCGACCTCGACAAGTATCTGAACAAGTACGGTCCGATGCCGGCGGATAAGGCGTTCGACCTGATGCTGCCGGTGATGCGCTCGCTGGAGAAAATCAACGCCGCGGGCATCATCCACCGCGATATCAGCCCCGATAATATCATGTATCTCAAGGAGGGCGGTCTTTCGCTGATGGACTTCGGCTCCGCGAGATACTTTACCAATGAAGAGAAAAGGATGTCGATCATGCTCAAGCAGGGCTATGCCCCCGAGGAGCAGTATCGTCAGAACGGCCATCAGGGCCCGTGGACGGACGTCTACGGTCTGTGCGCGACCATCTACCGCTGTATCACCGGCGTGGTCCCGGAGGCGGGGCTCGACCGTTCGCGCGTGGATACGCTCCTGCCGCCGTCCAAGCTGGGCGTGAAGATCTCGCCGTCGCTGGAATCGGTGCTGATGTACGGTCTGGCGGTGTATCAGGAGGTCCGCTGTCAAAACATGACGGAGCTGATCGACCTCGTCATCAAGGCGCGCTCCGGCGTCAGGGTGAACATCACGCCCTCCGGCGGCACGGTGCTGAAATCCTACGCCTCCGACAGCAGCTACAGAGATCAGATCTACGGTCAGGACCGTCATAACCTGACCTGCGGCGACAGCTACGGCGGCACGCCGGGAACGCCCGGCTCCCGCACCAAGGATTATTATCCCGGGGACGGCCGTCAGCAGAACCGCCGCCCGCAGGATCCGCCGCCCAAGCAGCGGCAGTCCTCTGTGGTGCCGATCGCCGTGATCTGTGTGATCGCGCTGCTGCTGATCGCCGGCATCATCGTGCTGTTCGCGTTCGGCGACAAGATCTTCGGCACCTCATCCCCTCAGCCTACCGAGCCTGCCCCGACCTACGCGACCATGGCGCCGACCGAGCCTCCTACCGAGGAGATCCCGATCTCCATCCCCGACGTCACCGGCAAGAAGCTGACCGAGGCAAAGGAGATCCTCGAGAACGAAGGGCTTTCGTGGGATGTGGACACCATCCAGAGCGAGATGACCCAGAATTATGTCGTCAAGCAGATCCCCG
>CADBOO010000035.1 GCA_902796225.1 uncultured Ruminococcus sp. | reverse complement strand
GTCGTCCTGCGTCTTGCCGAATTCGGAGATCAGCGCGTTATACGGCGTGCAGTACATGGTCATGAACAGGTAGAACAGCACGATGAAAACGGAGATCCAGACGATGTTCCACGAGCTGATGGTGTTGATCGGCGCACAGAACAGAAGTACCGTGACTGCCGAAAGCGGTACGGCGGCATACTGCATGAAGGGGATGCGCCTGCCGCGTTTATTCTTGCTTCTGTCGGACATCGACGCGATCCACGGGTCGGTGATCGCATCGAACACACGCGACAGCGCGGTGATCAGTCCCAGTACGGTCAGAAAACCGCCGATGACCAGACCGGGCACGATATACTGGATCGCGCCGTTTTCGGTCATATCGACCTGGGTGGGCAGATAAAAGGTGACGAACCATGCGCTGATGATACCGCTGAGGGTCGACCATCCCAGCTGACCGACAGCAAAGATCCGCATTTGTTTTTTGGTTAATCGTTTCATGTTGACCTCCGGCTCATTCTTCTGAAATTGATTCTTCTGATATTGCTTCCTCTGGTGTTGCTTCCTGTGCTTCTTCAAGCGGCTGAGAGTTGCCGCTTTCGGATTCTTTCATTCCCATCGCGATCTTGACGGCGTTGTATGCGCCGTCGTAGAGCCCGATGGTTTTGTTGATCTTGATGCAGTCGCACATTTCTCTGAGGAGGGTGTCCTCCTTGATGAACAGGGTCAGCATCTGCAGGGTGTGGGGGATATCCTCGCACTCAAGGGTGCCGTCGCCGACCTCCGCCGAGTGGATCGCGCCCCATTTTTCGTGACCGCCGATGCGCTTGAGGAAGATCTTCGGCACGGGATAGAAGGCAAGCTCCGAGGGCTTTGTACACAGCACGTCGCATGAACGGATCAGGAGATTCGTGCAGTAGACCGCCTCAAAGATGTCCTCGTGCCAGAATGCGTGGACGCCCTCGACCTTGCCGTCGATCGCGAATTCGGCAAAGCTGAGCGTGTCGTCCCAGTCGTTCATGTGCTCACACGCCAGGTCTTTGAGCTCGTCGATATCGGCGCACAGCTCGTCCCAGACCGCCTTGTAGTCGCCGACATTGATGTAGAGGGCGGCTTTTTTCAGCTTGATCGCGGGCAGCAGGTGTCGGATGACAGCCGTGAACAGCTCGCGCTGGGCGCCGGCGCCGCCGATGGTCAGCAGGAATCGGATCGGCTCGCCGTTTTCTTTGCGGGCGATACGCGCGTCGCAGTCTTTCTCGATATTCGCGACCATCTCGTGGTCGATGTAGTGACCGACGTATTTCAGGCTTTCGGCGGGCATCGGCTTGTTGATCTTCTTCTTGCTCATGCCGTTGAGGATGCGGTAGCCCATGTAGCTCTGGTGGGTCTGCACCAGATGGATCGATCCCTGCGCAAAGTGCAGCGCCATCGGCCAGTTGTCGGGGATCGCGTTGACGACGTACTTCATCCCGGCGTGGATCGCCGCCTGCGCCGGCCAGACATGGGTGCCGATGACCGGGATATCCTTCGGCACGCTGTAGAATACCGGCGCCATCAGCTCGGCGTTCTTCTGGTCGGAGGCGTTGTAGCTGAGTTGGCGGAAGCCCTCGTAGTTGGTGGGCTCCCAGACGACCTTATTGAACAGCTTGCTCTTCTGGCTCAGCCGCGAGCCGAGGGAGTAGAGGTCGTTCTGCGCGCCGATGACCTTGGTGCAGGTGGTGTCTTTGTAGGAGTTGAGATCCATCCAGTACGGCGTGAAGCCCAGCGCGTGCGCCGCAGACGCCATGGCGATGGAAATGCGGTAATGGCCGAAGCCCATGCGGATATTGCCGACAATGACGCCCTTTTCGGCGTCAAAGGGGATCTCGCCCTCGCCCTCGTTGACGCGGACGTCCATGACCCCGAACGGCTTGTGCAGGATACGGTTCTCGACCAGCTTTGCCGTATAACGGGCGTCGCTGTCATCGCCGTATTTTTTCGCGTATTTAGCCTTCGAGCGCTCCGCTTTTTTATAGGTTTTTTCGCTCATTTTGTTACCGAAGATCTCTTTTGACTTGTCGTCCATAGGCTTCAACCTCCTTGTTTGGTGCATTTTCACATGATTTGCTGAAAAATATGGTTAATATTGCCGAAACTCGCAAACATTTCATAACCTATTTTTACAATTCTAACATATTTTCTGCAGAAAGGCAATACAAAGTACCGATGATATGTACGTTTTTGTGCATTTGCGGCAAGCACAGACGGATGTGAGTGCCGAACGATTTCGTATTTCTCAGAAAGAATAATGAAAAACATGTAAATTTAATGATATTTTCGTAACAATTCTCTTGATTTTTTTTAACCGATAGGTTATAATCAAAACGTCGGTGGCGTTTAGTGTCATTTTGTGACAATCTTTTCAGGAAATATCACGCCCTGCACACCATTTTTTCATCAGTTCAATCTTTGAAGGGAGGCGGCAGCATGTTTCTGGGTACCAGCGACCATTCTCTGGATGCAAAGGGCAGAATCATTCTGCCGTCGAAATTCAGAGAAGAGCTCGGCGAGAGCTTTTATATCACCAAAGGCTTTGAAAAATGCGTTCAGGTGCTGTCGGTCGACGAATTTGACCGTTTGCGCGCACAGATCCGCGCCCTGCCTGCCGACAAAGCCCTCTCGCTCCAGTATTTACTGATCTCTCCGGCGGTGTTAGTATCGCCGAATTCCCAGGGACGCGTCATGATCAGCCAGAAGCTGCGTGAGGACGCGGGACTCTCCGGTGAGGTAACGGTCGTCGGTATGGACAGCCGCATCGAGATCTGGGACAAGGAGACGTTTACCGCGTTTATGGTGCAGCAGAAGCAGGCTTCCGTCAAAGAAGCGCTGGAACTGCTGAGGTTATAATGGGCTTCGGTCACATCCCCGTCATGCTGCACGAAGCGGTAGACGGACTGGATATCCGTCCCGACGGCGTGTATGTAGACGGTACCGCGGGCGGCGGGGGACATTCCGCCGAGATACTGTCCCGCCTGACCACAGGAACACTTTACAGCATCGATCAGGACCCCGACGCGATCGCCGAGGTCACCCGACGCTTTCAGGATAACGACCGATCGGTCATTTTACAGGGAAATTTCAGCGAAATGCAGGCGCTGCTTGCCGGGAAAGGCGTCGTCCGTGTCGACGGCGTGCTGCTCGATATCGGCGTATCGTCGCACCAGCTGGACGAAGGCTCCCGCGGATTCTCGTATCACGAGGACGCAAAGCTGGACATGCGTATGAGCCAAAGCGGGCCGACTGCTGCGGATTTCGTCAATTCGGCGGAGCTTGCCGAGCTTTCGCGTGTGATCTCTGTTTACGGCGAGGAAAAATTCGCCTATTCCATCGCGAAAGGCATCGTTCGCGCGCGTGAAGACAAGCCTATCGAAACGACCCTCGAACTCGCCGAGATCGTCAAAAACAATGTTCCGCAGAAGGTGCGCAGGGACGGTCATCCCGCCCGCAAGACCTTCCAGGCGATCCGCATCGCCGTCAACCGCGAGCTGGAGGTTTTGGAAAAAGGCGTTGACGCCGCCTTTGAACTGCTCGCCCCCGGCGGCAGGCTGTGCGTGATCACCTTCCATTCTCTGGAGGACAGGGCGGTCAAGCAGTTCATGAAGGACAAGGCGCAGGGCTGTACCTGCCCGAAAGACTTCCCGGTCTGTGTGTGCGGCAACGTTCCCAAGGGAAAAATCATCACCCGCAAGCCGATTTTGCCCTCAACAGAGGAGCTGGAGCGTAATCCCCGCGCCCGCTCTGCAAAGCTTCGCGTGATCGAAAAGCTCTGATAAACGATCCGCAAGCCGTATTTTTCTCCGGAAGAACCATTGATTCTCCGAAGAAACAGCCGCTTTTTTCCGCATCGGAACAATGCCGACAAATCTTCGGCAGAAAGCGCAAATCCCGACAGATATCGACCGATATTTGTATAGTTTCACTATGGACACGATTTGCGGGATATAGTAAAATGATAACAAGCTTGTAACGAAGATAACATTTTTGAAAACACCACAAGAACTAGTGGCACATCCTGATCAAAAACACAGGATACTGCGGTAATCGTCAAAGAAAAAAGCAAACGATCAACCGCTTTGTACATATAAAAGTTACAGACAGATCATCATTTATTCATCAAATTACGAACATTTCGTCAGATAATATACGATAACAGAAACCAAAGTGCTTGGAGCTACGCGCATATCCATACGGTATGCGCGGGAGCCTGCACGCTCAGTCAGTCAGGAATATGGGGTGTAGCATGGCTTATTACAGTCACAACCACAACCTCGCCTACGACCTCACCTTGTTTGAGACCCCGTACGGTTCTCCGAAAGCAAGGATCAGAAAGAAAAAGAGCGAGGACGCTGTCAGTCAGGACGGCGGTAAGGAAACACATGAGAATACCCGCGCGCAGGGGAAGACCCGCACCAAAACCACCCGCCGCAAGAGAAACTTCGGCAGGATCGCTTTGGGCGTGATCCTCGGCGTAGCGGTCATGGCGATGATCGCGTCGATCATCCACGGTCAGGTGCGCCTGACCGAGCTGAACCAGGAGATCATCGACGCCCGCTCTGAGCTTGCCGAAAAGCAGAGCGTTTACACGCAGCTTGAGATGAAGGTCGATTCTTCTGTTTCGACTACGGTCGTCGAGCAATACGCCAAAGAGCATCTGTCGATGAACAAGGCAAACAACAGCCAGAAAGAGTTTGTCAATCTGTCCGACGGCGACAAAGCCGAGGTCAGCATGAGCGAGGACAAGAATATCTTTGAAAGGATCGGAGACGCTCTTGCATCAATCTGGTCATAACTGTCATTTTGACACATACAAATAAGAATAGCGGCACCCCGCCCCTCGACGGCGGGCGCCATCATCCGTAAGAGTTGAGAGCAGTCTTAACTCTTATTCGTGTTTTTTGGAACAGATTTTTTCGTTTGCAAAGTCCCCGCAGCTTCCGCACTGTTCACTAAATATTTGCATTTTTCCTATGGAAAAACGCCGTAATATATGTTATAATAAAATATCAACCGTTTTGAGGCGGAGGATCGTCCGTCAATCGTATTATGAAAGGAGTTTTCGCTATGGGAGCTAACCAGAAGCTGAGAAGAAGAACCGTATGGCTGCTTGTCATCATTCTCGCGCTGGGATTCGGCGCAGTGATCGCCCGTCTGGGCTATCTGCAGCTGGTCCAGGGCGAAGAGCTCCAGCGCCGCGCGGTCGAACAGCAGCTTTCCGATACGCCGATCTCTGCAAAGCGCGGAACGATATACGATACCAACGGCAAGGTGCTTGCCCAGTCTGCGTCCGTATGGCGCGTCGTCATGGCGCCCGCCTATTTTGATAACGACGAAGAACGTCAGTTTGTCGCAAAACGCCTTGCCTCTATCCTCGATCTCAACGAAGCGGATCTGCTCGAGGACACCAAGCAGAGTACCTACTATGTATCCGTCAAGCGCAAGATCGAGAGCGACGAAAAAGAAGAGATCATCAAGCTGCAGCAGGAGATCAAGGATAAATACAACAAGACTGCCGTCATCTCTCTGCTTGACGATTATAAGCGCTATTATCCCTATTCGGATCTGGCGTCATCCGTGATCGGCTTTACGGGCATGGATGATCAGGGATTGTCCGGCGTCGAGTACCAGTATAACGACGAGCTGACCGGTACCCCCGGCCGTATCGTCACGGCGCAGAACGGCATCCAGACCGAAATGCCCTTCGACTATAACCAGAACATCGATGCGATCGACGGCAATTCGCTTGTGCTGACCATCGACGAGACCGTTCAGAGCATCGTTGAAAAGCACATGAAGCAGGCGGTCATCGATAACGAGGTCCACGAACGCGGCGTCTGCATCATCATGGACGTCAACACCGGCGAGATTAAGGCGATGGCGACGGTGGGCGGCTTTGATCTGAACAACCCCTACAGCATCTCAAAGGAACAGCAGGAAGAGATCGATGCGATCGACAACGATTATCTGATCAAGCACGGCTACTCCGACGATCCCTCAAAGCTGTCGAAGGCTGAGCGCAACAAGCTGATAGAAAAGGCTAAGAGCGAGGCTGAATCTGCAGCTCTCTCGAAAAACTGGCGCAATAAAGCTGTTTCCGATACCTATTATCCCGGATCGGTTTTCAAAATGATCACCCTATCCATGGCGCTGGAGGAAAAATCGGTCAGCAAAGACGACAGCTTCTTCTGCGGAGGATCATATCAGATCTACAACGATGAGATCAACTGTACCGGCAACCACGGTTCTCAGGATTACAAGCACGCGCTGTGGAATTCCTGCAACCCTGCCTTTATCCAGATCGGACAGAAGGTCGGTTATGAAAACTTCTGGAACTATTACCAGTCGTTCGGTTTCTCCGAGAAAACAGGCATCGACCTGCCCGGCGAAAGCGCCGACCAGTTCTTCCGCTATGAAGGCATCGAGGACAATATGGGTCCCGTCGACCTTGCGGTCGCGTCCTTCGGTCAGAACTTCGCGATCACCCCGATCCAGATGATCACCGCCGCCTGTGCGGTCACCAACGGCGGTTATCTGGTTCAGCCGCACGTTGTCAAACAGATCCTCGATAAGGACGGCAACGTGGTAAAGAATATCTCGACCCAACCGAAGCGGCAGGTCATTTCCAAAGATGTTTCAACGGAAATGTGCGGACTGCTCGAAGAAAACGTGAATAATTACGGCGGTAAAAACGGCTATGTCGCCGGCTACCGCATCGGCGGCAAGACCGGTACCTCCGAGAAACTGATCGACGTCAACGGCGACGGCGTCGACGACTATATCGCTTCTTTCTGCGGTATCGCTCCCGCCAACAGCCCCAAGTACGCATGTCTGGTATTCTTTGACGCGCCTCTTGCGGGCAACTACTACGGCTCACAGGTCGCGGCGCCTGTTTTCGCATCGATCATGAGCGAGGTGCTGCCGTATCTGAACGTCGTTGCACAGTATACCGACGAAGAACTCTCCAAGATCGATACCACGACCGGCTCTTACACCGGAATGTCTGTCGCCGACGCGACTGCAAACGCCAAAGCGGACGGATTCAACGTCACCGTCAAGGGCGAAGGCTCTACCGTTCTGGCGCAGAACCCGCCGACGGGCGCTTCGATCCCGATGGGCGGTACCGTCGTACTGTACACGGATCAGGAAAGCTCAACCGAAAAGGTCACGGTGCCGAACTTTGAAAACTTCAGCGTCGCCGACTGTAACTATCTTGCGGCGGAAGCCGGCATCAATGTCAGTCTGACAGGCCAGGTTTCTTCTGCGGACAGCAAGGCGATCTCGCAAAGCATCCCCGAGGGTACCGAGGTCGCGCCCGGTACGGTCGTCACGGTCAACTTCTCGACAGAAGGCACGAACGATTAGCGCCGCTTAACGGATATTTGAAAGACCCTGCCGCTAAGCGGCGGGATAAAGGATAAATCACAGCAAAAACAATGAGGTGGAATTATGGAATTAGGATTCTGGGCATTCGGTACGGCGATCGTTGCGTTTCTGATCACAGCCGTTATCGGAAAATACCTGATACCTTTTCTGCATAAGCTGAACTTCGGTCAGACGATCCTGGAGATCGGCCCCAAGTGGCACAAGAAAAAACAGGGTACCCCGACGATGGGCGGTATCATGTTCATCATCGGGATCGTGATCGCGACGACTGCCGGCGTCCTGCTCTACGCTTTTATGCACGACGGGATGGATTCTGTCAGCATCTATGTATTCGTAGGTCTGATCTTTGCGCTGCTCAACGGCGCGATCGGCTTTATCGACGATTATGTCAAGGTCGTCAAAAAACGCAATCTCGGTCTGACGGCAAAGCAGAAGCTGGCGCTTCAGTTCCTGTCTGCGGCGATCTACCTCTTTTTGATGTACCTGTGCAAGGATGATACGCGCATTCTGGTACCCTTTGTCGGCTATGTCGATCTGGGCTGGTTCTACTATGTTATCATGGCGGTCGTTATGGTCGGCATCATCAACGCGGTCAACCTGACCGACGGTATCGACGGACTGGACGGTTCGATCACCTTCTTTGCGTCGCTGTTCATGATGCTGATCGCGACGGTCATAGAATTTGACGCCGACGCGCTGTTCTCTGCGGCGGTCGCGGGCGGATGCCTCGGTTTCCTCGTATGGAACTTCCACCCCGCAAAGTGCTTTATGGGCGATACCGGATCGCTGTTTCTCGGCGGCATCGTCTGCGCGATCGCGTTCGCGATGGATATGCAGCTGCTGCTGATCCTGATCGCGCTGATGTATCTGCTCGAGATGTTTTCCGTTATGCTGCAGGTCAGCTATTTCAAGATCACCCACGGCAAACGGATCTTCAAGATGAGCCCGATCCATCACCATTTTGAGATGTGCGGCTGGTCGGAAATGAAGATCGTATGCGTATTTTCCGCCTTTACCGCCCTGTGCGGGATCGGCGCCCTGCTGCTGACCATCTTCGGCATCAGGGGAGTATAATCAAGCCCTCTTATTGAGGAGGGGCGTTACGGATCGACCGTAACGGGCGAGATGCAGGGAATTCGTCCGGATCTTGATTTGATTTATGAATTGCCGTTTTCCGAGACACCTATCCAACCAATATATATTACCCACCTTTTCCTTGCGGGTACGGCGATCCTTTTGGACTTTGACCGTTATACCGAACTGTGGATTATCTCAAGGAGAAGGCCGGGAGAAAGGACTGAGGCGAAATGAGTACAATTGAACATACCTCCGCCGAGCGCAGACGCGACTATGAGCGCAGCCGTGCGCGGCGCGCCTCTGCTTCGCGTTCTTCCGGACGGGATGCGCGTGCCCCGCGTACCGCCGGGAACACTCCGCCGACTCAGGAGCGTCAAAAGATCCGCTTTTCACTTCTTTCCATCGGCAAGGGACTTGACGTTCCCTTTGTGCTGATCATCCTCGCGCTGCTGGTCATCGGACTGACGATGATGTTCTCTGCGAGCTACCCGGTCGCCTACTATGAGTTGGGCGACAGCTACTATTACTTAAAACGACAGCTGATATTCGCCGTCATCGGACTTGCGGTCATGATCGCGGTATCTTATGTCGATTACCATTACTACCATCGATTCTCTGCGCTGATCCTCGGCGTCAGCTATTTTGCGCTGGTTTTGGTGCTGATCCTGCCTGCGCAGGACGGCGGCGTCCACCGGTGGATCGGTATCGGCGATATCTTCGGTATTCAGGCGTCGGAGATCAGCAAATTTGCGATCATCCTGTTCCTTGCACACTGGGGCAGCCGCTATTATGATCGCATGGATACCTTCAAATACGGCATCCTCCCCGCGGCGGCGGTGCTCGCCTCCACCGCGTTCCTGCTGCTGCTCGAACCCCACTATTCCTGTATCGTTATTATCTCGGTACTGACGGTCATCATGCTGTTTGTATCGGGCATCAAAATGAAATGGCTCGTCATCGGCGGCGTCGCGCTGGCTGGTATCATCCTGCTGCTGTGGACGACAGGACTTTTGACCTACGCGATGGAACGTATGGACGGCTGGGGTCAGGCGCTGGTCTATAAGGACAACGATCAGTGGCAGCAGACCTGGCAGACCCGCAACAGCCTGTATGCGATCGGTTCAGGCGGATTGTTCGGGCTTGGGCTCGGTCAGTCCCGTCAGAAATACCTCTACCTCCCCGAACCCCAGAACGACTTTGTCTTTGCGATCGTCTGCGAAGAGCTCGGGCTGATCGGCGCGGCGCTGATCCTGCTGATCTTTGCGCTGCTGGTATGGCGCGGCGTTGTTATCTCGCTGCGCGCGCGCGACCGTTTCGGCAAGCTGCTGGGCATCGGTCTGATCGCCCATATCGGTCTGCAGGTCATCCTGAACATCCTCGTTATCACGGACTGGCTGCCGAACACCGGTATTTCGCTGCCGTTCTTCAGCTACGGCGGCTCGTCGCTGCTGACGCTGATGTTTGAGATGGGCGTTATCCTGTCGGTCTCGCGTACGTCGAACATAGAAAAAAGTTAGGAGTCAGGAATCAGGAGTTAAGGAAAACGCTGACGCGTTTTGGGTTGAAGTACTGTTGTTGGATACTTAATATCGGGTGAGGGCGCAGCCCTCCGTCAACTCCTCATTCCTCACTTCTCACTCCTCGCTGAAACAGGAGTTTTACATGAAAGTACTTCTCGCCGGCGGCGGTACCGCCGGACACATCAACCCCGCGCTTGCGATCGCGGGCTACATCAAAGAAAAAGAACCCGACGCCGAATTTCTGTTTATCGGCAACCGCGACGGTATGGAACAGCGTCTGGTCGCTCAGGCGGGCTTTCCCATCAAATCTGTCGTGATCAGCGGATTCAAGCGCAGCCTGTCGCCGAAGAGTACGATCCATAACATCAAGACGGTATCGCGCTCCTTCACCTCCCGCGCCCTTGCCAAGAAGATCATCCGGGAGTTCGATCCCGATATCTGTATCGGAACGGGCGGCTATGTCAGCGGGCCGGTGATCCTCGCCGCGTGCAACCTCGGTTATCCGGCGATCATCCATGAACAGAACGCCTATCCCGGCGTTACCAATAAAATGCTGGCAAAAAAGGTCAGACGCGTCATGCTTGCCAACGAAGATGCAAAGAAGCATTTTGACAGCAAGGCGTCGTTCGTCATCACCGGCAATCCCATCCGTCCCGAGATCCTCGCCACCAAGCACGACGAGGCGAAACGCAGCCTGGGACTCGAACAGCTTGAGCGTCCGATCATTCTGTCATTCGGCGGATCCCTCGGCGCGAAATCTATCAACGAGGCGATGGTCGAGCTGATGGCGCGTTCCGCAAAAGACAAAAAGTATTATCATATCCATGCCTACGGCGCACAGGGCGGCTATACCCTCGATCTGCTCCGTTCCCACGGCGTCGATCCCGATCTGTGCGACAACCTTGACGTTCGCTCCTATATCGACAATATGAACGATTGTCTGGCGGCGTGCGATCTGGTCGTTTCCCGCGCGGGCGCGATCACCTTGTCCGAGATTCAGGCAAAGGGCAGACCTGCGGTGTTGATCCCATCGCCGTTTGTCGCCGAGAACCACCAGTTCCACAACGCCATGTCGATGGTGAATAAAAAGGCGGCGCTGGTCATCGAACAAAAGGATCTGACCGGCGAGAAGCTGTGCGAGACCGTCGATATGATCTCGGCTGATCCGAAAACGCTCGAAAAGTATCGCCGCAACGCCCAGAAAATGGCGATCGTCGATGCCAATGAGCGCATTTATCAAACGATCAAGGAAGTTTTGAATCGTTAGGAATCAGAAATGAGGTGAGGACGGAGTCCTCCCGCAATTCTTCATCCTTCATCCTTCACCATTCACCATTCACCCTCTTTCTTCATAGTATAGGAAGCATAGAGTTATACGAAAGGGTGTATGGGTGTGTCGATGTATTTGGTGGAGGGCGGCAGAACGCTACGCGGCGAGGTTCGGGTGCAGGGCTCAAAAAACAGCACCCTTCCGATCCTTGCGGCAAGCCTGTTGTGCCGCGGAGAGAGTGTACTGTTCAACTGTCCGCGATTGGCGGACGTCGAGGCGTCGTTGGAGATCCTGCGATACATAGGCTGTACGGCACATCGCGACGGTAATGTTGTCATCGTCAATACCGACAGCGTTACCCGAAACGAGATTCCCTCGTCGCTGATGCATAAAATGCGATCTTCGATCATCTTTCTCGGTGCAATGATCGCCCGCTTCGACCGGGTCAGGATGTCCTTCCCCGGCGGCTGTGAGTTGGGTCCGAGACCCATCGACCTCCATCTGGACGCTCTGCGCGAGATGGGCGTCGAGATCTGTGAGGATCACGGGGAGCTGGATTGCCGCATCACTGAACGGCTTCACGGCGCGAATATCGCCCTGACCATCCCTTCTGTCGGCGCGACGGAGAATATCATGATCGCCGCCGCCACCGCCGAGGGCACGACCATCATTTCTAACGCTGCGCGTGAGCCGGAGATCACCGATCTTGCGGATTACCTCATCGCCTGCGGCGCAAAAATAGAGGGTGCGGGTGAGAGCACCGTTATCATCGACGGCGTCAAAGAGCTTCACCCCGCGTCCCATGCCATCATCCCCGACCGGATCGTTGCGGCGACGCTGATGTCTGCCGCCGCGGTCACCGGATCGGATATCCGGTTCAAAAGCATCATCCCGTCCCACCTCGGTTCGATCATACCGGTATTCAGGGAATGCGGATGTGAAATAGAGTATTCCGGCGACGGCGTTATGTTTCGCTCACCGTATCGGCTCAAAAGTCCGAAACTGATCCGCACGATGCCGTATCCGGGCTTTCCGACCGACGCGCAGGCTCCGCTGATGAGCGTTGCGTCTGTCGCGGACGGTCTGACCGTTTTTGTTGAGAATATGTTTGAAAGCCGTTACAGCCATGTCAGCGAGCTGTGCAGGCTCGGCGCGAATATCCGTGTCGAGGGCAGGGTCGCGGTGGTCGACGGCGTCCGCCGATTGCTCTCTGCAAGAGTACGCGCGCGTGATCTGCGCGGTGCGGCGGCGCTGGTCGCAGCGGCGCTCTGCGCCCGCGGAAAAAGCGAGGTCGAGGGCATTGAATTCCTCGAGCGCGGGTATGAGGACTTTGAGTTGGTCCTCTCTGCATTGGGCGCGGACATCAAAAAGGTATAGGGCGATACCGCACACCGTAATGATGCCGTATTGCCGTAAACATCAATATTGTCATTGAGAGGAGAGCAACAACCCTCAGCCGCCGTTGACGCAAGCGTCCGGCGACAGCTCTTTCAGGAAAGGGAGCCTTTGCTCTATACAATGACTGCAGGTATATTCACTGTGCCGGAAAGCGGCACACAGGGAGCCAGACGTGAAAAGAAAGAAGAATAAGAAGTTCAAAAAAACGAATATTCTCCCGAAGCCGCAGCTTGAGGAAATCACCAAAAGCGACAAAGAGGACGCGATGTTGTCGGAGTTTTCCGATGACGATCATGACTTCTACGTTGATGAGGTAGGCGAAAAGGAACAGATCGCCGAAGAGGAACAGGAGGAAGATCTGCACGAGCATCCCTCCACTCCCTCGCGGAAAAAGCCGATCTCTCCGTTCAGACGCAAGCTCAGACGCATCCTCAGCTATGTGATCATTATCACGGTGGTGATCGTAGTCGGCGTTGTTCTGTCGCTGACCGTGTTGTTCAAGACCAGCGGCTATGAGGTCATCGGCAACACCCTCTATAACGAGAGCGATATCATCGACGTCTGTAATATCGGCGAGGGAACCAACATCTTCCTTGCGCCGAAGAAACCCGCCGCAGACCGGATCAAGGCGAGCTTTCCGTATTTTGAGGACGTCAAGGTCGGCTTCAAGATCCCCGATACCATCAAGATCGAGGTCACCGAGGCGGTCGAGGGTTATCTCATCAAGATCGCCGACAACGATTATCTTGTGATCAGCACAAAGGGCAGGATTCTCAACCGCGTTTCGGATAAAAGTAAGTACGACCTGCCGATCTTTATCGGTCCGAAGCTCGTTTCGGGTGATATCGGCGACTATGTCGAGTATGAAGACGAAAAAGTCGTCGATATGATCGAGAACATCACGCAGGTATTTGCCGATAACGGCTATCAGGGTATTACAGAGGTCGATGCGACAAATACCGCCGGCATCACCTTTACCTATCAGGGCAGGATCAAGGTCAAACTCGGCATCCCCGAGGATATCAGCTACAAGATCCGTACCGCGATGACGATCATCACCACCAAGATCGACGTCGTTCCAGACAGCAAGATCCGCGGTACCCTCGATGTTTCCCGCTGCAACGATACCAAGCGTTCCTACTTTAACGAAGACAAAAGCATCGACGTCAACGCGACCGAGAATCCCAGTGCGGCGACAGAAGCTGTCGGCGGCAATGCTGACGGAGGTTACGATGGCGGCGACTACTCCGGCGATGATGGTTCCGGCGACGGCGGCGACTATTCCGATGATGACGGCAATTATGATACCGGGGACGATGGTTCCGGCGACGACGGCAGCTATGATTGGTCCGCCGATGACGGCGGCGAAGATACCGGCAACGCGGAGTGATCGGCCCGAAACAGATCGAAAATTCGTCTTTTCCTGCGATTCCCATGTGGAATTTACCAAAGAAACCCATTTTATTTTCTAAAAAATCATTAAAATTTTGAAATATTTGAAAAAAAGATTGAATTTATCGCCGATATGTGTTACCTTATAATATGATAGAGTGTAATATTATGCGTATGCGTGGCTTTATCAATATGAATAAACCTGCATAGTACCATAAGGAGGATAAAAAATGGCTTTTGAAGTTGAAAAGAATCCCGCAAGCGGATTACCGGTCATCAAAGTAATCGGCGTAGGCGGCGGCGGCGGAAACGCAGTCAACCGCATGATCAAAATGGATGTTAAGAACGTTGAGTTTATTGCGATCAACACGGACGAGCATGTCCTGCGTTTTTCTCAGGCTCAGCAGAAAATACAGATCGGCGAAAAAGCTACCCGCGGCAAGGGCGCAGGCTCTCTGCCGACTGTCGGACAGGCTGCCGCAGAGGAGAATCGTGAGGAGATCTCGGCTCTCCTGAAGGATACCGATATGGTATTCATTACCGCCGGCATGGGCGGCGGCACCGGTACCGGCGCTGCTCCTATCGTTGCAAAGATCGCGAAGGATATGGGTATCCTGACCGTTGCGGTCGTCACCAAGCCCTTTGCTTTTGAAGGCAAAAAGCGTATGGCTCAGGCTGAGCAGGGTATCGCAGAGCTTTCCGGCTGTGTCGATTCGCTGATCATCGTTCCCAACGAGCGCCTGAAATACGTTTCCGATACTTCCATCACCCTCCAGAACGCGTTCCTGATCGCGGACGATGTTCTCCGCCAGGGCGTCCAGAGCATTTCCGACCTGATCGTCGTTCCCGGTCTTGTCAACCTCGACTTCGCCGACGTATCCGCTATTATGCGTGACGCAGGCTTCGCCCACATGGGTATCGGCAAGGCTACCGGTAAGGACAAGGCTGTTGTCGCTTCCGATATGGCGATCTCTTCCGCACTGCTGGAGACCTCTATCGACGGCGCTACCGGCGTGATCATCAATATCACCGCTTCGCCCGATATCACCCTCGACGATATCGACGCCGCGTCCACCATGGTTGCTCAGAAGGCTGCCGATAACGCGAACATCATCTGGGGTGCTGTGATCGACGAGGATATGAAGGACGAGATCAGCGTGACCGTCATCGCGACCGGCTGCGGTTCCACTACCGACAACTCCGGCGCTTTCCCGACCTCGACTCCCGAGAAGACCCAGCTGTTGGATGCGGTTGAGTCTGCTCCTGTCGCACCCAAGGTCGAGACCGACTCCACCGACGATGACGACAGCTTCTACGACATCATGTCCATCTTCAATTCATAATCGATATAACGAAACCAAACGCCGCTTTTGAAGCGGCGTTTTCTTTTATAAAAAAGCTAATAAGGACGGCGTGCATCTGCACGCCGCCCGCGCTGTGAAAAATGGGTAATGGGGGTTTATGATCTTTTTAACCCTGTCGGGATGATATATGCACCGATATCATAATGATCGTCATATCCCACAAGATACCGCTGAATCGCGGTCGCGTCAAGGATGCTCAGCGAACCGCCCGACAAGCAAGCATTCGTCTCAGCGACAGAGCGGTTTTCCGACTCATAGCCGGCAAGCACACGCTGGATACGTGTTGCATCAAAAATGCTGATCATGCCGTCGCCGTCCGCGTCGCCGATCATATGGCTGTTCGAGGAATTCTGTTCGGTTTCGGTCGGCGAGTGGGGCGATGTCGGATCGGGTGTTTCGATATCCGGCATATTGAACCACTGATACATGATGTCGACGATTTCTTCATAGCTTTTATTTTCAAATGCCGCTTGGAGCATCTTCCGCGCACCGATCAGCTCGTTATCGGAGGAGCGGTCATCATTGTAGACCGTAACGGCAAAATTGCGGACACGACTCACCTTTTCGATGTGCTCGGGAGTTAAGTAGTTGCCGGGAGCCAGCATTTGTGTTGCGTCAACGATCATCTCACGCAGGTCTTCCTGTGCAAGATTCTCGATTGAATGCACATAGAATTCAAGCATTCCACCATAGCTTGGGATATAGTCGTCAATGTCAAACTCTGTCGACGGTTCCGTCACGGGATCTGCTTTGACGGTCGGCTTTTCGGTCGCAGGTTCCGTAGGCATAACCGTCGGTTCCTGAGTCGGCTGTTCAGTGGGCTTCGGCGTGGGCGGATCGGTAGGAACGGGATCATCAAAGGTTTTGTAGACAGGATCCTTCAGCTCCCATTCATTGACCTTATATTTTGCACCGTCACGCTCGCCCGAAAGGTAGTACCCGGTGTTGCCTAGCACCAAGATGTCTACGGTCTGGACTTCGACACAGGGAACATTGCCGTTTGCCGCGTCAAGCTGAGGAGAACTGAATACGATGTTCGGCACATCCATGGGAACTAAGGCATAATACTGCTTTTGTCCGAACTCGTTGGTATAGCCGCCCCTCATGGCGTCTCCCGGCCATGCAGAGAGCTCGCCGCCGTCGTCCGACCAGTTGTAGAGGTAGATCGGGTCGCTCCAGCCGCCGTTATTGGTAAACGCAACGGTGTAGCAGCCGAAGCGCGCATGATTGGCGGGATTCTTCTCTTCGCCGATCAGGTAATTCAGATCGTTATACATTTCCTTAAACTCGTCGGTCGTGGAGGTCGTGGAATCCAACAGGAGTTTTGCGTGATCACAGTAGCTCATCAGTGCAGTGTTGTAATTGTCGGTATAGTCGCTGCCCGGAATGTTCAGCAAACTGTACGCAGTGTAGTATTCATTGTTGAGCATCTCCCACGCGACTCCGCGGTCGATCTCATCATCGCCGACGGACGCTCCCGATACGTTTCGCGCCGAAGCGACAGCCGTAAATATGATCGAGAACACCAGCGTCAGCGAGAGGATCAGCAAAAATACTCTTTTGTTGTGTTTCATTATAAACCCTCTTTTCTTTAATGGTAATATACTGATATTCTGATTCTTCTTCGGGCCCTTGAAGAGGATGACAGAATCATTAGTAACTAAAAACTAATTGGAACCTTTTTGATTTCAGACAGATTTCCGTTTGCATCTCGCACCTGAACCTCACAGGTGTAATTAAGTGTCTTCGTTAATTGGTCGATCGGGATATAGACAGCACTTCTGCTGCTGAATTCACATTTCAGTGTCGGAATACCGTTTTCATCGATGTAGAAGTCAAAATATGAGGTGGGGGTATTGTATCCGCCCGGAGGATTGGGCGAAACATCGTTTCGAATGACGTACTCATACTCATACGGCGCAGCTCCTCCCCCTGCGATAACCGACAAAATAGAAGTGTTTTTATTGTAGATCGCCGAAATGATCTCCGGCGTCCGGTTCTGTGAATCCGGAACATCGATTTCAAAACGATAAACGTATTTTCCGCCAAACGGATCGTAGGCGATAACCATAAAAGCATAGTTTCCCGGATCTGTGAACGTATAGGAAAACGCTTCGCCCGTACTGCGCCCGTGCAGAAGCGTATCGTTGACATACACTTCGTATTCCGACGGGATCTCATGCGCGGCTTCTTCGATGGTAAAGCGCTTTGTTGTACCCGGCGTCGGCTGCGGGATAACCGGCGGCTCGCCCGGCGTCAGGCAGTCGGGTACGACGTCGACAGCATTGATCTTCGCCCGCCATGTGTACAGGCGGGTTTTGTAGAAGTCATACGCCATGTCTGCCAGTGCACGCTGGATGATCGTCGCGTCAAGGATCGTCACGCCGCCGCTGCCGTCGACGTCTGCAAGGTAGTCCTGCAAAACGCTCAGCTCGACCAGACCCGCAAGCGTGCGTTGGATACGGGTCGCGTCAAGGATCGACACCTCGCCGTCCTCGTCCGCATCGCCGATCAACCGATAGCCGTCGGCGGCTGCGGCGGGGATGACAAGGCACAGTGTCAGGAGGACTGCCGCCATGAAAATGGATAGTTTTTGCTTCATAGGTTATTTCTCCGGATAAAATAACATATTATGCCTTCCTATCGGGGAGGAAGTGGGACCGCGTCAGCGGCGGATGAGGGGCAGGCTTTTCCCCAATCGCCCCGAATTCAGTGAGGAAAGCGCCTTGATTCAGTATACAGTTATCGGAAGCTCGGGGCAGGCTTCGGAACGGTCAACAGCGTAAAGCGACAGAGTGCGGCAATAGAATTCGCCGCTGTGCGCTGTGCCGTAGCACAGGCTGTTCTCCATATAGAGCATCCCGCCGTCCGTGCTCAGCTTCGTAACGGTTGTGTAGTAGCTCGCGTCCGAGACAGTACACGCCGAGACGAGTATATACCGGTTTTTAAAGAAGTCTTTGGTAATATCGTTTTTGAAAGTATTACCGTTTTTATCGGTATAGGCGTATGAATGCTTCTTTAAAAACGCCTGTAACTGACTGAAATTGGTTATGACGGCAACCTCGCCGCAGTTGTTCTTGTCGCCCTTGCGGGTTTCGATGTATTGCCCTTCAAAGAGCGTCTGATACCCGACGGCCGCAGCGCTTTGAGGCGGCGACAGTACGACAAAGCTCAGTTCCTTGAGTGTGATCGATATGCTCAGATACTCCGCGGACTCTGCGGTCGTCGGCGCCTGTGTCGGAATGAGCGGAGTCGTCGTCGGACAGACGTCGGGTATTGCGGTAGGCAGAGGATCCTGCGGCGCGTTTGTCCGGTCTTCATAGGGCGGCTGATTCGCATCCGCTGTGGGTTCCGTCGCAGGGACGGTCGGTGACTGTGTGATCACGGAAGCGGTCGGCGCTTCAGCCGCATAAGTAGGTTTTTCTGTGGGGGTTTGGATCGACGGCGAGTGGATCGCTTCCTCTACCGCTGTGTCGATGTCTTCAGTGGGAGCTTTGATTGCTTGTTCGGTCGCGCCGGTGATCGCGTTGATAAAATACGCTTCGCTGTTTTCTCCGGCATTCAGTCTTACCAGATAGATCAGCCTTCCGTGATAGATGCTGTAAGCGACAGAGATATCGCTGAGTTCGGTTTCTTTGAAGCCGCTGAGCGCCAGTGCTTTTTGTACCGCGCCGTCAAAGCCGATATACGCGCTTTCCGACGGTGCGCCTGTGAGAATGAACGCGTTGCTCCCGGTATCCTTCAGCAGCAGACACAAGCTGTTGCTCGACAGTTCTTTCAGGTTTTCTACGCTCAGCGAATTGTCGCAGGAATGCAGCAGTTCGATCAGACAGGTACGTGAAGCGCTTTGATGATACCGAGTTTGTGTGCTTTTTTCAAACGTCAGCGCTAAAACACAGCCGTTAAAATGCTCCTCATCAAACGCTTTCTGAACACCCTCCGCAAGCTGTCGGGGCGTGAAAGAAGCATTATTTGAAACGCCGAGGATCAGCGTGTTTTCAGATGCGGTCAATGCACCGGACCCGATCATATCTTCTGCGATCACAGCGATTGCATCTTCTGCGGGTTTTCCGCTCAGCTCCGGATATCCGGGCGCTGACAGAACATTTCCGCGGCTGTTCAAGGTGATCGTAACGCTCTCGCGGCTGTCAAGACAGATCCGGGAAACCGGAGTGATAAAGATACTGTAGATAACTGCCGCGCCGATTATCATCAGAGCGATCGCAGCCGCGATCGACAAACGCCCGATCGGAAACGATCGCCGGCTTTCTTCTTCTGTGTTACCGAACGTGTTCTGCTTTGCATATTGCAGCGCTTTTTCGATAGCGGAGGACGGCGCATGAACATCGTGTACAGCAGTAGTATAGGCATTCTTTTTCAATTGCTTTCCTCCTCTGTCAGTATTGATTTAAGCTTTTTTCGCGCTCGCTGCAGCGATGATTTAACCGTGTTTTCATTTTTGCCCAATATTTCGGCGATCTCGGGAACGGTATAATCCTCAAAGTAGTAAAGATAGATGATGTTACGGTGATTCTCCGATAGTTTGTAGATCTCATCGGGGATACCGGGGCGTTCCGGCGCCTGCAGGTGGGTATAGTCCTCAAGACTTTCACGGTTGCGCTGCCAATAGGAACGTTTCAGATTTTTGCATTTGTTGATCGTCACGCGGATCAGCCATCGCTTCAGGTGCGGCTCATCATCCGGAGGACTGCCGGTCATCAACGTGAGGCAAACCTCCTGCAATATATCCTCGGCGTCGGAGGAGTTACTGAGATTATGCAGAGCTATCCGATAGATCATATCGGCATACTGCCTGAAAACCAATTCTGTTTTTGCGGTACCGAACTTGTTTTCCACTCTGTGAACTCCTTTCATAAGATATATCACCTGAGTACAGGCAAAAGGGTGCAGCGCGCAAAAATTTTTTTGACCACGGGACCCTGTTACTTTTACTATATCCGTTTTTTGCCTTCTTTTGATTCATCAGTTGAATAAAGATTGCAAAAACCGTTTTTCTGTGCTAGACTGAAAGCAGCAATATTACGGAGGGATTCTTATGACCGCAATCGAACAACTCACCGATATCATTTCCGGCGCAAAGCGCATCGTCTTTTTCGGCGGCGCGGGCGTTTCTACCGAAAGCGGCATCCCGGATTTTCGCTCGGTCGACGGACTGTACCACCAAAAATTCGACTATCCGCCCGAGGAGATCCTCAGCCACACCTTCTTTATGCAAAAGCCGGAGGAATTCTATCGCTTCTACCGCGAAAAGATGCTGTGCCTGACCGCAAAGCCGAACAAGGCGCATCTGACGCTTGCAAAGTGGGAATCCGAGGGCAGACTGCGCTCGGTCGTCACCCAGAACATCGACGGTCTGCATCAGGCGGCAGGCAGCAAGCGCGTCCATGAGCTGCACGGTTCGGTGCTGCGGAACTACTGCATGAAGTGCGGCAAGAGCTACGGCGTCGATCACATCGCGCAGAGCGAGGGTGTGCCGACCTGCAGCTGCGGCGGGATCCTCAAGCCCGACGTTGTGCTTTACGAAGAGCCGCTGCCCGAAAATACCGTTATGGCGGCGCTGGACGATATCCGCTCTGCGGACGTCCTGATCGTCGCGGGTACCTCGCTGACGGTCTATCCCGCCGCGTCCTATATCCGATACTTCCGGGGCGACAGGATGGTGCTGATCAACCGTGATTCCACGCCGTACGACAAGATCGCTGACCTCGTCATCCACGAAAAAGTCGGCGAGGTGCTCAGCGCAGTCGACAGCGCGCTGTGATCATCCGCTCCATAGGATCAAAAAAGGTCATCCGTGAGGATGACCTTTTTGTGTTACCGTATTTATTTTGCTTCGGCGGTCGGTTCTTCGACCAGAATGCCGGATTCGTCGAGCCGGTAGAGGCTCAGCTTGACCTTGTCGCCGGATTTATGCTTTGCGAGGATGTTGTAGATATCCTGGAACGAGCTGATCTTTTCGCCGTCGATGGCGGTGACGATGTCGCCGACCTTGACGCCGGTGCCTTTCAGCGCGCCGTCATCCGAAATTTCGCTGACGATCACGCCTGCGGGTACGCCGAAGTATGTAATATCCTCGGTGGTGACCTCGCTGCCGGCAAAGCCGATCCGCGGTCTGTTAGGGATGTATCCGTAGTGGAGCAGGTCGGTCACGATGTCCTTGACCAGCGAGGACGGGATCGAGAAGCTCATGCTCTCGTAATACTGCGCCACGGTCTTGGCGGTCGTGACGCCGATGACCTGACCGTAGATGTTGCACAGCGGGCCGCCGGAGCTGCCGGGATTGATCGCCGCGTCGCTTTGGATGTAGCGCACGCATTTGCTGACGGAGATTTCTCTGTCGACTGCCGAAACGACGCCCTGCGTCAGACTGTTCTGATACTTCGCGCCTCCGGGACTTCCGATCGCGATGACATTATCGCCGACCTCGACCTTTTCGGAATCGCCGAATTCCGCCGCTTTGAGACCTTTTGCGTCGATCTTGAGAACCGCAAGATCCGTCCAGCTGTCATAGCCGACGATCTTTGCCTGATACTTGTCGCCGCTGTTGAGCGTCACGTTAACGGCGTACTGCTTTGAGTAGCCCAGCACATGCGCGTTTGTGATGATATAGCCGTCGGCCGAAAAGATCACACCCGAGCCGCCTCCGACGATGTCTTCCGTATTATCGGAGATCTTGTCTTTGTAGCAGGAGATGGTGACGACGCTGTCGACCAGCGCGGTGTAAGCGGATTTTGCGGTGTACGCGGAAGACTTGTCCGCGTCCTTCGGAAGATCTTTCAGCTCGATGCCCTTGGCGTTTTTGTCGGGCTTGCCGATGCTGTCGGGATTGTCCGTGTCGCGCTTCTGGGTTGCGCCGTCATCGGCGACGAGCGTGATCTCCTCCTCCAGCTCGGTATGCTTCATCTCGTATGAGCCGTTTGAGCCGTCATTATCGATGATATCAAAATTGCTGTCGGGTTCATCGGGGATTTTTTCGATCTCGTTGCTGTCGATCTGTGCGACCGGCTGTTGATCGGTCTGTTGATCGGTGTGTTTTGAGGAAGCGTTATAGATATAGACGATAAAGCCCGCGATCATTGCCAGCATCAGCGCCGATAAGATGATGAGGAACGCTTTGGTTCCGGTCGAAGTCGGCGCCTTTTTATCCTGCGGGACAGGATCTGTCGGCTGCGGCTGCGGTTGCGGATACGCCGTCTGAGGAGTTGTCTGCTGCGGCATACCGGTCTGCGGCGCAGGCGCCGTAAAGGGCGCGTATTCCTGCGGCTTCTGTGTCTGCTGCACGGCGGGAGTCTGTTGCTGCACGGCGGGAGTTTGCGGCTGTACAGCTGACTGCTGTTGCTGCTGAGGCGCAAAATATCGGGTGTAATCCGGATAGATGAACGGACCCTGCATATAGGGCTGCTGTGCCGGATACTGCTGATCTGTCGGATATTGCTGCGGATACCCTGCCATTCCCGGCATCGGCGGGAAGATCGGATACGTCATATAGGGAATGGTGTTCTGCGGAAAAGTCTGTTGTACCGGCGATGCGGGCGTTTGCTGCTGCGGCGCAGGGGATGACTGCTGCGGTTGAGAAACCGCTTGTGCTGCAGGCGCAGTCTGTCGGGGCTGAACGGACGACGGTGACTCGGCGACCGTATTCCCTGCCGGTACAGCGGGCTCGGCGACGGGTTCTTCAGCCGCCTGTACTGCCGGTGCGATCACCGGCTCGGCAGCCTCGATCGGCTGTGCGTCGAGCGCCGGATATTCATCCTCCGGACGAAAGCTTTCCGAAGGCAGATTATTTTCCATGGTTTATTCCTCCGTTTCGGGTTCAATAGTCGTTTCGATATATTTCCCGCCGTTATCCTTTTTGCCGGATCTGGTGTGGGGAACATTGGTGGGCAGACGGAATGCAAATCGGGTATATTCGCCTACGCGGGAATCGACATAGATGTCGCCTTCGTGCAGGCGCATGATGGTCTTGGCGATAAACAGTCCCAGCCCCATGCCTTTTTTGTCCATACTGCGGCTCTTATCGGTTTTATAAAAGCGGTCAAAGATAAAGCGGATATCTTCGGGCGGGATTCCCTCGCCGGAATTGGTGATCATGACGGTGATATCAAAGCGGGTCTCTTCGATGTCAAAGTTGATGTAACCGCCCTCGTTGGTGAACTTGACCGCGTTCTCTATGAGGTTGTAGATGACCTGGTAGATCAGATCGGGATCGGCATAGACCTTGATCGCCCGGAATTTTTCCAGCCCCGTGATCCTCAGATTCCGTTCGATGATCTTTTGCTCAAAGCCTGCAAGGATCGAAATCAGGGTGGAGAACAGGTCGAAACTCGCGGGATGGATTTTCAGCTCGCCGTTGTCGATGCGCGACAGGGAGAGCATCGAGGTCACCAGACGCGACAGACGCTTGACCTCGTTCGACACGATGTTCATGTAGTGTTTCTGACGCTCGGGCGGGATAGTTCCGTCGAGGATGCCGTCGATAAATCCCGCGATCGAGGTCATCGGGGTCTTCAGCTCGTGCGATACATTTGAGATGAAGGTGCGGCGCATTCCCTCGCTTGCCGACAGCGAATCCGCCATATGGTTGAACGCACTCGCCAGCTCGCCGACCTCATCCTTTGAACGAACATGGACGCGCACGGAAAAATCGCCGACAGCGAACCGCTTGGCGGCGTTACTCATCTGTCTGAGCGGCCGCGCCATCTGGTAGGACATCATCAGCACGAAAATGATGACGATCAGCAGGGTGATGCCCGCAGAGATCAGGAAGATCTTGACGAAGGTCTTCGGCAGGGCGGAGGTGAAGGTCGCCTTTGCAAAGACATAGCAGTAGCCTTCGATCTCGGCGTCGGCGCCTTCGCCGCTGACGATCGGAACGCCTGCCGTGTAGTAGTTTTCGTCGTAGAAGCCTTCGAGCGTGCCTGTCTCAAAAAATTCGCCCGACGCGGTGGCTCCCAGCACATAGGACGGCAGCGCATAACGGCGGTGCTTGCAGTTTTCGCCCTCCGAGCAGTCGATACAGGTGCCGGTCCTGTCGACCAGCAGAATATCGGAGCCGACGTCGCCGGACATATAGGGGAGGGGCTTGTCGATCAGGCTGTTTCTGCCGGTGATACTGGTAAAGATGCTCAGCCTTTCGTTGGAGCTTTCCACCTTTTCCTTGACCTTCTGAGCGGTCGCGATCAGCGTATTCTTTTGTTCTCTTTCCCAGTAGTTGTTGACGAAAATATACATCATCACGCCCAGCGAGATGAAGCTGACGAGCAGGATCACAAGACCGAACATCAGATATTTTCGGAACAGCGAGGTTTTGATCTGGAAACCGGTAGATTTAGCCCTTGGTTTCAAATTTATATCCTACTCCCCAGACGGTGCGCAGTTCCCATTTATCGGAAACGCCGTCGATTTTCTCTCTGATACGCTTGACGTGTACGTCTACGGTACGGCTGTCGCCGTAGTATTCAAAGCCCCATACC
>CADBOO010000034.1 GCA_902796225.1 uncultured Ruminococcus sp. | reverse complement strand
CGTAGTACAGTTCATCGCCGCAACGAACCAAAGGCTTGCCCTTATAGGTCGAAAATTCCTTTTCAGCCAAAGAATCCATTCCTTTCTCTCACCGGCAAAAAGCCGGCATCAATATAATGAAACAATCAGCTCAGATGTTCAGGTACGACTTGACCATCGCTTCAAGCAGGTCGTCGCGGTCGATCTTGCTGATGATATTACGAGCGTTGTCGTATGTCGTGATATAGGTGGGGTCCTCGCTCAGAATATAACCGACGATCTGGTTGATGGGGTTATAGCCCTTCTTCCTGAGCGCGTCATAAACCTTCGTCAGCGCGGCCTTGATCTCATCGTCACGATTGCCGCCGAGGGAGAAAATCATTGTCTTATCAAGCATACTAACACCTCCGATTACCGTTATTGTAACACATCCGTTCAAATAATGCAAGTCATAGTTTTTTTCGGGTTTCAGCCGCGGATTTATAGACAACCGCCGCCCTGTTTGCTATAATGAAATCAATACAAATCGCGAGGTGAGCCTATGGATTTCAGCCTGTTTTTCCCTGCCGGAAAAGAACGCACCTTTACGAAGCTGTCCGACGAAGCCGTCAACGACCTGTCGATCGATTTCATCGCCGACGCGCTGACCGACGTCAAATATGAGCGCGAACAACTGCGCACCATCATGACCAACATCACCGGCGACGACGAGGTCATCGCCTATCGCTGCGACGTCTTTGACGATTTTCTGCGTCTTCCGAAGCTCAGAGAAGACTTGGAACAGCTTGTCGTACGGCTCAAGGATCTGATGGATCTCGAACGCTTCCAGAAGGACAAGGAAGGCTCGGATCTCTGGTCGCTGGTCAATCGGCTGCGCGAGATCGGCACCTACGTCGTCTGCATCAACACCATCAAAGAGACGCTCGAGACCCTCGATATCCGTTCCGCAGGAATGAAAGAACTGCTGCGGATCACCACTGAGATCAGCAGTGAAAGCGGCTTTGACCATCTGATGGAGGACGTCAAAGAGACGCTGCAGAAAGCCGCGCGTTTGAAGAGCGTCACCATCGGCGTCAACCTTGACGATCTGCTTCGCCCGAAGAACGCCGCGATCGTATCGCTCAACGACACGCCGTTCACCAACTCCGGACTGGTGCGCCGTTTCATGGATTTCACCAAGAATAAGGGCGAGCTGAACAGCGACATTGAGACCGTTTCCAATCATTTCCATCCCCTGAGCTCGGTAACGGGCGGCGCAAAGCTCGGACCGATGTACAACGACCCCAACACCCTTGAGGTCAAGTTGGACGCGGATTCGCTCACCGGCGGCGATCCGCTGTCGAACGCCATCAAAAAGCCCGTATCCGACATCATGCGCCGCACCTGCAACGAGATCAAATCCACCCTCAAGCGCTATGTCAATATCAGCGGCTACTCGCTGACCTCCCTGATGCCCGAGATCATCTTTTACATTCGCTGGACAGAGCTGGTCGACAAGATCATCGCCACCGGCATGCCGATGAAAAAGGCACAGATCCTGCCCAAAGAGAATCGCGAGATCCATTTCAAAGACGTCTACAATCTCAAGCTGGCGATCAATAAGGTCAAGGGAGAGGAGATCGACATCATCACCAACGATATCGACTTTGACGACCGCTACCGCATCTTTATCCTCACGGGTCCCAACCGCGGCGGCAAGACCATCTTTACGCAGGCGGTAGGGCTTGCGATGCTGCTTGCCCAATGGGGCGTTTATGTCCCCGCGTCCGCGGCGCAGATCAGCCCGTGCGACAACATTTTCACCCACTTCCCAGCCGACGAAAACGATACGGTCGACCTCGGACGGCTCGGTGAGGAAAGCCGGCGCTTATCCGATATCTTCAAGCTCGCGACAAGAAACAGCCTGCTGCTGCTCAACGAAAGCCTTGCGACCACCTCGGTCGCCGAGGGTCTGTTCATCGCGAAGGACGTCGTCAAGTCCATGCGCTACCTCGGATGCTACGCGGTGTTCAACACCCATATGCACGACCTCGCGCGCAGCCTTGACGAGCTGAACGGCATTGAGGGCGACAGCCGTGTCGAAAGCCTTGTCACCGGCGTTCATGACGGTCATCGCAGCTTCAAGGTCGCGATCATCCCGCCGCAGGGCATGAGCTACGCAAAAGATATCGCCCTCCGCTACGGCGTGACCTTCGACATCATCAAAGAAAACATCGACAAAAAAGCCTCCCCGGACTAAAGGAAGGCAGGTCGGCGTGAGCCGACTCGGAGGGATGATTGAATCGGGTGCGGGCAAATCCTGTCTCAACCCTTCACTCTTCACCAAAAAAAGCTGCCGCTATCGCGACAGCTTTTTTCTTATATAGAATTATCCTTTCAGCTTAACGCCGTCCTTCTCCAGCTCGGCGATGATCGCGTCGGTCACGGCAGTGACTTCCTCGCGGGTCAGCGTGCGGCTGTTATCGCTGAAGGTCAGGCGCACGGCGATGGACGAATTCTCGTCCGCCTCGTAGATATCGATGACGTCTACCGCCTTGATCAGCGCACATTCGGCGTTTTCGATCGCCTTTTTGATCGGCGCGAATTTCGAGGTCAAAAAACTCAGGTCGATATCGATGCCCGGGAATTTTGACGGCTCGCTGTAAACGATGCTGTTGTTTTCGATCGCGGCGAACTTATCGACGTCCATCTCTGCAAACACGATGGTTGCTCTCTTGTCGATCTTCTTGCCGACAACGGGATGCACGATGCCGATCTTGCCGATGACCTTGCCGTCGATCAAAATGGCATTGAGGTTGGTCGGATGCTCATAGTCGTATTGCGCCTCGATCTTCTCAAAGCTGACTTTCTTATGCTTCAGCTCATCCGCAAGCACCTCGATGATGCCCTTGAGCTTGAAATACAGCTCGCGGACGTTATTGCCCTTCTGATAAAGGGTAATGCCGAGGATCTTGTTCTCGATGCACAGGTTATCGTCGGTCATGCCGCTGACGACTCTGCCGACCTCAAAGATGCCGAATTCGGGTGCGTAGCCGATATTCGACTTGACCTGGCACAGCTGGGTCGGGATCATGGTCTTGCGGATGGTCTCGATATTGGGGTTCGTCGCGTTTTTCAGCTTGATCTCGCCGATGTTCGCGATACCGATCTCCTTCAGCTCGTCGGCATAATTCCAGACGTACGAGTGCAGCTCGTGCAGGGCATAACGCTTGACGAGGATATCCTTGATATTGTCCTCGTCCTTTTTGCACGGCTCGGGACGGGTCGGGAACAGCGGCGCCGTCGCGGTATGGATCTCAAAATTATCATAGCCGTAGATACGGGTGATCTCTTCGATGATGTCCGCCTTGATGGTGACGTCTTTGGTCGCGCGCCACGACGGAACGTCGACGGTGAAATCGTCGCCGCTGACGCTGACGGTAAAGCCGAGGCGCTCGAGGGTGCTGACAATAGCGTCGTTGTCGATCTGAATCCCTGTGTAGCGGTCGACATACGCCTTGTCAAAGCTCAGGGTGACCTGCGGGTAATGATAGGCGTAGTCGTCGGTCAGGGACGATACGACCTCTACCCCGCCGTCGTACTGCTTCAAAAGATATACAAAACGTGCGATCGCCGCGGTCGTCAGCTCGGGATCGAGCGACTTCTCGTAGCGCATCGAGGAATCGGTGCGATGGCTCAGGCGAACGGTGGACTTGCGGATGGAGGTCGCGTCAAACGTCGCGCTCTCCAGCGTCAGGGTGTGGGTATCGTCGACGATCTCGCTGTCGAGACCTCCCATGATGCCCGCGATCGCAACCGGGATATCGCCGTTGCAGATCATCAGGGTATCGGGGTCGATGTTGCGCTCGACGCCGTCGAGGGTTTGGAATGTAAAGTCGCTGTCAAAGCGCTTGATGCGGATATTCTCCACCTTGCGGCTGTCGAAAGCGTGCATCGGCTGACCCATCTCGAGCATGAGATAGTTGGTCATGTCCGCAAGGAAGTTGATCGCTCTCATTCCGCAGTAGAACAGGCGGATGCGCATATCCACCGGCGAGACGCTGCGGCTGATGTTCTCGAACTGCAGACAGCTGTAGCGGTAGCACAGCGGATCCTCGATCTTCATATCGACCTTGGGCAGCGTATCATAAGCCGTCAGATCGTCGAAGTCGAGGGGCTTGAGCGGACGCTTTGCGATCGCGGCGAACTCGCGCGCGATGCCGTAGTGGCTCCACAGATCGGGTCGGTTGGTCAGACTCTTGTTATCGACCTCAAAGACGATGTCGTCGATCGCGTATACATCCTTCAGATCGGTGCCGAGGGCGATATCGTCGGTGATCTCCATGATGCCGGAGTGATCGTCGCTGATGCCGATCTCCTTTTCGCTGCAGCACATACCGCAGCTCATGTAGCCCGCGAGGGGTCTGGGAGCGATCTCGATCTCGCCGATCTTCGCGCCGACCTTGGCGAAAGCGGTCTTCATCCCGACCTTCACATTCGGCGCGCCGCAGACGACGTCGATCAGCTCATCCGCACCGATATCCACCTTCAGGAGATGGAGCTTTTTCGATTCGGGGTGATTCTCAACGGACTTGATCTCAGCTACGACAATGCCGCTGATATCCCTGCCCTTGAACTGTATGTCATTCTCGACCTCGGCTGTCGACAGCGAGAACTGATTGATCAGGCTCAGCTCGTCAAGACCGGACAGGTCGACAAAATCCTTGATCCAATTCATTGATAAAAACATAGCTGTACCTCCCTTACTTGTCGTCCGTGAACTGCGACATCACCTTCAGCGAGCCGCTGTTCAGATCACGGATATCCTTGATGCCGTACTTCATCATCGCGAGTCGTGTCAGACCCAGACCGAACGCAAAGCCGGTGTACTCTTCGGGATCGATACCGCCCTCTTTGAGGACCTCGGGATGGATCATACCGCAGGGGCAAAGCTCCAGCCAGCCGCTGTGGTTGCACGAGGGACATCCCTCGTCGCCGCCGCAGATCAGGCAGCTGATATCCAGTTCAAAGCCGGGTTCAACGAACGGGAAGAATCCCGGACGCAGACGCACCTTGATGTCCTTCTGAAAGACCTCTGACAGCATGGTCTTCATGAAATAGATCAGATTGGAAATGGAAATGTTCTTGTCGACCATCACGCCTTCCATCTGGAAGAAGGTGTTCTCATGGGTCGCGTCGGTCGCCTCGTTGCGGAAGCATCTGCCGGGGAAGATCGCGCGGATGGGCATGCCCTTTTCCTTCAGCTGCGGGCCGTATTTTCTGAGGATCGCGTTCTGCGCGGCGGAGGTCTGTGATTTCAGCAGCTCGCCGTTTTCGAGGTAGTAGGTATCCTGCATATCGCGCGCCGGGTGGTTCTTCGGGACGTTGACCGCCTCAAAGCACTCATAGTCGGTGACGACCTCGGGGTAATCCTCGACGTTAAAGCCCATCGTGGTAAAGATGCGCTCGCACTCACGCTGAACCAGCGTGATCGGATGATACGAGCCTCTGTCATCCTTGGTCGGGATGGTCAGATCGAATTCGGGCATCAGCTCGATCTCTTTTTTGATCTCCAGCTCTTTGAGCTCCTTCGAGCGCTTTGCGATGCTCTCCGCCGCCTGCTGCTTCAGCTCGTTGACCAGCATACCGAACGCCTTTTTCTCCTCGTTGCTGAGATTTTTCATCTCCTTGAGAAGCCCGGTGATGCTGCCTTTTTTGCCGAGATATCCTACGCGCAGATTCTCCAGCGCCTGAGCGTCGCCGGCGGCTTTCAGCTCGCTTTGCAGCGTTGCTTTCAGCTTTTCTAACTTTTCTTTCATAATATCCTCCATTCTGATAATTAGGAATTAGAAATGAGGAATGAGGAATCGAGGGAAACGCTTCGCGTTTTGGAATAAGCAGGTGCAAATATGCCGCCAGGAACCTATCGGGGTTCGCTGCTTCATCTTAATTTCTAATTCCTGACTCCTAATTCCTAATTAAATAATAAAAGGCTCTCCCATCCCCTAGGGACGGAAGAACCGCGGTACCACCCTGATTCCCGTGCCGAAGCACGGACTCTCGCGACCTGTAACGGGGTCTGCCGTCAGCGCCTAATCGAAGCCTTTCAGCGCCGCCGCTCGTGAGTGAACTTCGCTTTCCGTCCCTCTGCGGCCGCTTACAGCCGGTGACGTCCGCTCTCTGAAGATTTTCGGAAAGTTACTCTCTCAGTCAACGCGTTATCGTATTTACTTTGCCTATTCTACCATCATTCCTATTTTTTTGCAAGTCTTTTATTGAAAAAGCCCGCAGAATGTGATAAAGTATATGTGGCTGATTTTTCAAGGATTTTGTGAAAAACATACAACCGGAAAGGAGATTCATCGGGCATAGTGCCGCCCGGATGAAAACTGCTATGGATAATTTAGTCGAACAGGTCGTTCCGAAAGCAAAGGACGTCAAATACCGCCTCAACATTTTTCTGCTGATCCTCGCGGCGCTCGGTATCCCCGGCATTTTTGTATTGCTCAGCGTCATCACGGGCGTGCAGTATCTGATCATCGTCGCCATCTTCATCCTGATGTTCAGCATCTACGGCTTGTGGTTTTTTATCACCTCGCTCAACGTCGATTATGAGTATTCCTGTCTGAGCTCAACCCTGCGCTTTGACAAGGTCATCGCCAAACGCCGCAGAAAACCCATCGTCAAATTCGACATCAAATCCGTCTCCGACTTCTTCCCCTACGACGATAAAGAGATGGGCAAACGCAAGATCTCGAAGGTCTACCGCGCCTCTGCAAAGGAGTTCAGCACCGATAACTATGTCGCGGTATTCCGTCACGAAGCCCGCGGCGAATGCGCCGTGATCTTCACCCCCAACGAACAGCTGCTCGAAGCCATCAAACCGTACTTCAGCGCAGAGATGAAGAAAAAGCTGTATTTCAATAAAAAGTCATGACAGAATTAACGCTGCAATACGTTGCAGAGCATTTCCCCCGCCGTCCCGACAACGCCCACAAAGGGTCGATGGGAACACTTTGCAGCATCACCGGCAGTTACGGCTTTTCGGGAGCCGCAGTCCTGTCCGCAAAAGCGGCGCTGAGGACCGGCGTCGGACTGCTGTACCAGATCATCCCCGAAAAGGTCTACCCTGTTTTCGCGTCCTCGGTCTATGAAAGCGTTTGTGTTCCCGTGCGGGGAAACACCCTCGGCACGGTAGCGCCGAACGATACCGACGCGATCCTCAACACCGTCGGCCGCGCGTCAGCCGTACTGATCGGCTGCGGGACGGGCAATACTCCCGCCACGGCGGAGGTGCTGCGATCCGTCGTCCGCAGCAGCAAAGTTCCGGTCGTTATCGATGCGGATGGCATAAACGCGCTGGCGCTGCATAAAGATATACTGAACGAACGACGTTCGCCGCTGATCCTTACGCCGCATATCAAGGAATTCTCCCGCCTGTCGGGACTGTCCGTCGGCGAAATCATCAAGCGGCAGGAAGAGGTCGCGGAGCGCTTCTCCACAGAATTCCCCGATCTCGTTCTCGTTCTCAAAAGTCACCGCACCGTGATCGCCGAAAACGGCGTTCTGTACCGCAATTCCGCCGGCAACAGCGGCATGGCGAAAGGCGGATCGGGCGATGTGCTGGCGGGCGTTATCGCCTCGCTTGCGGCGCAGGGAGCATCCCCGCTCGACGCCGCCGCCATGGGCGTTCATATCCACGCGCTCGCGGGTGACGCTGCCGCCGAAAGGCTCGGCAAAACCGCTATGCTTCCATCGGATATCATCGACTGTTTGAGCGATGTTTACCGAAGGATCGAAGCTCAAATCAACTGAATATGATCAGGAATTCAAAAGACCGACAGCAAGCTGTCGGTCTTTCGCTGTTTCAATGTATTGAAAGGAGCTTATTATGAAACGAATCATCTCTCTGTTATCCGCATGCATGCTGTTATTCTGTCTGACCGCCTGCGGCTCTGCGCACCGCCTCGATTCCTCCTACAAGGGACGCGTCGAATTCACCGACGGCAGCCTGTCCTGTACCGGCGACCTTACGGCGGACGGCGATACCCTGACGCTCAGCATCACCTCTCCCGAAAACCTGTCGGGGATCAGCTATGAATACCGCGGCGGCGAGCTGCACACGACCCTCAACGGGCTGGAATGCGTCATTCCCGCCGATGGGCTTCCCGCCTCAGCGATCCCGACGCTCCTGCACGAGCTGTTCGCACGCAGCGATGAAGCGGAATACCAATGCACGGACGACGGCGCCGATACCTTTCTTCTGCATACCGATGCGGGCGATATGACCGTCACCGCAAAGGACGGCGTTCCGTCGTCGCTCACTTTCGGCAGCCGCACCGTACGCTTTACATGAATTAACGCCGCGGATCTGTTAGTCGGATTCTTCTGTTTGTTCCGTATCGACCGCATCTGCCGTCATCGCCGCGCGCAGCGCGCTCGCGTTGAGGCGGATCAGCCGCGCGTCGATATCTCCCGCCGCAAATCCCAGCAGGAACGTCTGACCGTCGCGAACCAAACTGACGGATGGACTGTTGCAATCTTTGATACCGTCAAGCGCATAGTGAGCTGGCAGATGGTAGAAATACACCCTCTCAAGCAAACTGCAGTCGTTGATCGCGCCCGATTCGATCCTTTCGACCGTGTCCGGCACATGGATCTCGACACAGGTGTTGATTTTATTAATGGCGCCGCCAGCGATCGTATTCAGATTGCCGCTGGGGTTCGGGATATTGACGACCTCATTGGTACCGATATACTCCAGCAGTGTCGAATGATCGTCGCTGAAGGTATAGGCGAACCGGAACACCGGCGTCAGATAAACGGTACCGTCATAGGTCATGGCGTTGAACTGTTCGCCGGGCCTGAAGAAATATTCCTTCTCCAGATCCTGTTTTTCCAGCCACTGCGCCTCTTTGCTGTTCTTGCGATAGCCGTAGTATTTGTTGTCATAATCACGGTACGCCGTGAATCCGACAAAGATATATCCGTCCTTTTCAAAGCCGTTTTCGGGGATCTCGTAGTCCTTATAGTAGCCGACCGTCGCCCACGCCATCCATCCGCCGTCGGAATCGCCGGGGTCATACCGCACATCGTAGGTTTCCCTGATCCAGAACGGCGTCATGATCACACTGCCGAACTTGACGGTCTCGGCGACATAATCGCGATCGGCATACAGATCATACTCATAAACGTCCTTCTGCGGCAGCCATTCGCTGACCTTGGAGAACTTTCTGTAGCCGAGATACTTGCCGTCGCTGCTTCTTCTGGCGCGCCAGCCGCCGAAGAAATACCCTGTTTTCCAGAATCCGTTCGCTCTCAGCGGGGTTCTCTCGCCGTAATGGACAGAGGTCGCCTTCATCTCGCCGAAGCTGTCCCCGGGATCATACTTGACGGTAAAGTGGATCTGCGTGCTGTCCGACAGCCCGATGCGATGCACCGAATTGCCGTAAAAGTGCAGCGTCGTATAGAACGAGCTTCCGATATGGAACAGGTTCTCCACCTCGTGGTTATGCCCGATCGAAACCAGGTCGATATACTTTCCGCTGTAATCATAGACCGCAACAATATTGTTGCCGCCACTCTGCGGAAAATAAATATAGTTTTTGTCGCAGTCACAGCCCTGTCGGGTATAGCCGGTATCCTTGCCCTTGTAGGTCTTGATGACCTTGAAATCGCTGTTGAGGATCGCAAACTTGTAGCTGCCCGAGATACCGACGACATAGATATCCCTGTCGGGGTTATAGGCGACGGAATAGACGTTGATCTTCAATTTGATCGTCGAGACCTT
>CADBOO010000033.1 GCA_902796225.1 uncultured Ruminococcus sp. | reverse complement strand
GCGTCACCGCGTCTGGTACTGGTGTCACTGCCCAATACCTTTGTCGACGATATCAAAGATATCAAGGTGAATCTCACTGTCGAAGGCTGGACGAATCCCGACGATCCGAACAAGCTGCTCGCAAGCGTCGTATATTACAGCGAACCCGCAGCCAACCGCCCCTCTGCCGCTGAAGCAACAGCACAGGGCTATCGTATGATCGATTCACAGCGCAACTTCTCGTATTCATTCAAGGAAACCTACGGTGCCAGTTCGGCGTTCGATCAGATCATCGAAAACAGCAAATATCGCGATGACTACGGCAAGAACGGTTTTCTCGGTATCATCAAAACGCCGGCACAGTTCAAATACTTATTCCCGAATATGAACGCCGAAGGCTACGACGAAGCATTCTTCAAGAATACCGCTCTGGTTGTTCTGATGCATCAGGGTGAAAACTTTGATGATTCGATCGAACTGTCCCACCTTGCCGTCAAGGACGGTACCCTTTACGGACAGATGATCTATCTGTCAACACCGTACAGTTCGCCGAAGGGCAATATCTATTATGACGTCCACAAGGTAGCGCTGAGCGACGTCGCGGACGTCAGGCAGTGCGCCCTCTGGGACGACCCGATGTACAGCCATAATTGTTTGTTGACGCCTAATGATTATTTCAACGGGATTCCCGAAAAGGACGAGCCGACGAGCGGCAGCCGAAGGATCAACGCGGTTTCCGTGTATCAGGAAAGCTTTGGAGTCAACAAAGAAAACAGCTTATATTATACATGGGGCGGGGTATTCTTCAATTCCTCCCAGTATAATCTTTTCAACAACACTGAATATGTTCCCTCCGGCGGCGCTTCTGCGTATGATGATTACGCATATCTATCATTCTATTTCAGAGATAAGACCCGTACCGCCAAGGTGAGCAGTGTTTATCAGAACGGCGATGTTCTCGAAGTATATGTCAACGAGACTAAGGAGACGGGAACATCCGACGATAAAGATCATCTTTCCATGCAGGTCATGAAAATCAGGAAGAGCGATCTTAAGAATATCAAGAGTATCCGCCTTTATTCCTGCAAGCCTGCCGTTCCGACTCAGCCTCTTACAAGCGTCGTCAGCTGTTACCATCCTGACGCCGGCCGTCCCTTTGCGTCCATCGCGATGCATCAGGGCTATGTGTCGATCGATTCAGAGAGAGTTTTCAACGGCAACTATCAGGCTTCATACGGAAAGAACGACGTGTTCAATACGATCACAGGCGACAGTCCTTTCGGCTATGAAACATATTACGGCTACATGGCTGTGATCAAAACACCCGAGCAGTTCAAGTATATTTTCCCGGAACGCGACGCGTCGGCGTATAACGAATCGTACTTCAAGACCAACGCGCTGGTCGCGCTGGTACATCGCGGAGGAAACTACTCCGATAAGATCTACCTGTCGCACCTCGCTGTCAAGGACGGTACCCTTTACGGACAGATGGTCTATCTGAATGTTCCGAGCAGCGAGCCGATGAATAACATCTACTACGACGTATGCGAGGTAGAGCAAAGCGACGTCGCGGCGGTCACGCAGTGCGCCCTCTGGGATGATTCGACGTACAGCCGGAATTATGTCTTGTCGCCCGAATATTACTCGGCACTCTCCGATAAAACCGACATTCCGGGCAGCAGCTATCATCGTCTCGGAGTCGTTTCCGTCGAAAGAGTTGTGGATCATGACATCGACGTCAATATGTATTACGGTCAGGCAACATCCGCTATGCTTGTCAATAACCCGTACCAATATCGCTACTTCCTGAAGGGAAGAAAAGTACCGGGCGGTGATGGTATTATGGACGACAATGCGTTACTGACGATCAACTTCGTCAGCAAGACAAGCACCGCGACGGTGAAGGCTGTCTATACGGACGGCGAAACGCTGGATGTATTTCTCACCGAAAGCCCCGCAAAAAATGACGACGGAAGCAGATCGATCAAAACGCTGCAGACCCTGCGTTTCAATAAGAGCGATATCAATACCGTCAAGAGTATCCGACTTTATACCGGCGTGCCGACGGCGCCTCTGCTTTACGCTGAGATACCGCCCGAAAGTCAGCAGACGGTGATCCCCGAGACCCCGTGGGATCAGGGCTATATCAAAGTCTCTTCCGACGTAATCACGCTATCCGCTCCCGATCCGTACTATTTCGATCTGAACGGTTCGCCGCTGGATAATGATGTTTATCCCGGCTATGTCATGCTGATCAAATCGCGGTCAGAGCTCGAAAAGCTCCTGCCGGGCTTTGATACAGAGAAAAAGTACGACGACACATGGTTCGAAAGCTATTCCATCATCGGTATGCTCGGATATGAGGAAGACGGGTACGGCGGCCATGCCGAGATCGGCCTGACCGGCGTCAAGGACAACACACTGTATATCGAGGCGGGCGTCAAGCACCCCGAATACGGCGATAAAGAACCGACGACGACCGCAATGGACATCCCCGTCTACACCTTCCGCGCGGTAATCAAAGGCTATGTCAAAAACGTAACAGATCTCAAGCTGTGGTGCGGCAGAGCCAACGAGACCGGCACCGTTTATACCGAGCTGCCGTATTGGAACCAAACCCCCGAAATGCCGCTCGATCCCTCTGCCGAGGGCTACAAGACGCTCAGCACGACGCCCATCACCGTGTCGTCCCCGGCGTGGAACAAATTCGGCTTTGACAGCACGCCTCTCGGCAGACCCTATATGGATACAGGCTATGTGGTGGTGATCCGCTCACGCGCGGGGTTTGAAAAATACCTCCCCGGCTTTGATACCGAGAAAAAGTATGACGAAGCGTGGTTTAAAACCAACGCGATGGTCTGCGCGCTGATCCAGGGCAACGACTATTACAGTAAAGCCTATCTCAACAATATCGCCGTAAAAGGCAATACCCTGTACGCGAGCGCCGGAGAATCCTACAATCCGCAATATGACGAAGATGGCAATCCGTACAGTCTGCCTGTCGCGCCGCTCGTCCACAAGTTCTTACAGGTGAAGCAGAGCGACGTCGCGAACATCACCGCTGTATCGGCTTGGGCGTCGCCCTATCCGCCGTATGATACGGATATCAGCTTCTATGTCAGTAATGATCACCAACCCGACGGCGGCAGTTACAGCGAAACGAACGCGGGGTATCACATCACCAAAAAAGACGACGTCGCAAAGACGATCCAAAAGCTCTATACCGGTGCTGACGGCAAACCCGCCGAGCGCGACGATTTTACCTACAATATAGAGAAATTCTCAAATAATAGCGATTTCAGCTATCAGAGCTTTATCGCAATGCGCGTCTATCAGGGCAGCTCGATGGCAAAGGTGACCGTCGACCGCGTTTACCGTACCGGCAAGAATGAGCTGACCGTGGACGTCACGCGACAGCATGAGAGCAATACCGAGTCGCCCGACAGTTGCTGGCGCATGATCATTGTGCGCATCGGCGCCTACGGAAAAGACTTCAGTATCAAGCTGAACGTGCAGGATAAAGAGGGGACCGCGATCGTTGCGAACCCGGTCAATTACTTCTCGATGAACAACAATGATTATAACGACTTTTGGCCGTCTCAGCGGAAAGATCTGGACTACACCAGAGCCTTCAGAGGCGCCTACACGATCGGCTCCGATTGCAGCGCGTTTACGGATATATGCGGCAACGTAAGCGATAGGGTGGGTTTCATCGCGACGGTCAGGTCGGTCAGCCAGTTTAATTATCTGTTCCCGGAGAACCTGCGCCTCGACAACGGGATCCGCGAAAAGTACAACGACGCGTTTTTTAAGGATAAAGCCCTTGCCGTACTGGTCTATAAAACCAATAACTATGAAGAGAGGATCAGCCTGAGCTCTCCTGCCGTCGTCAATAATACGCTCTTCGGTGCGATGACGACGACTACCCCGCTGGCTGTATCTCCCATGAGCGTGATCAAATTCGACGCGCTGGAGATCAATCAAAGGGATATCGCCGACGTTACCCAAACAGCGCTTTGGAAGAAGCCGTATCTTGAGAAAGACTATGTCTTCAAGCAGTACAGCGGCGTTGACAACGTTCCGGGTAAGCCGAACAATCTCTCCGGATACACCGCGCTGAATACCGAGGAGGTCGGTACATATACCGTCAAGGATTATATCAGCGGTCTGAACCCCGGCTTCGTAACTTACCCAAACGTCGCCGTTACCTTCAATCGCGACCAGTTCAATATGATCGCCGGCAATATCGACGGCCTGACGATCAGCGACAAGGACTTTGAGGAGTATCTGTACTTTATTGTCGTCGCAAACGGTACCTATGCGGGCGATACCGCCGCGATCAACGGCGCGTACCTTGATAATACCAACAAGGTCTATGCCGTCGACGCAGCTATCAGCGCGTATCAGGAAGGCAGCGTCGATCCTGCTCCCGAAAAGGATAAGCACGCGACGATCGTGATCCATAGGATCAAAAAGAGCGTGATCGCCGCCATGAACCCGAATAACTTCTTTAATATCAATACGGTCGTGATGTGGAACTCATATTTCGGGGATTCAAACAACGGTTTCAGGTACAAGATCGACGCCGACGGAAACGCCGAGATCACAAAATATGTCGGAAGTCAAACGAGAGTGGCGGTTCCGGATTCTATTTACGGTAGAAAGGTCGTCGCGATCCGTGACAGCGCATTTGAAAAATGCACCTCAATGATATCGCTGAGTATCCCGCGCTGCGTCAAGAGCTTCGGTGCGAAGGCGGCAAAAGACTGTACCTCGCTTGAACGAGTCACCTTTGCCGGCGAGGTCTATCAGACGCATTTAGGCGTTGTGATCCCACCCGTTGAAAACGAGTCCATCGGCGATTCCGCCTTTGAGGGCTGCACCGCGCTGACGACCGTTTCGCTGCCTGAAGAGATCAAGACGATCGGCAGTCGCGCCTTCTACGGCTGCACCGAGCTGGATAACTTCAAACTACCTGCTTCTGTCACCGCGATCGCCGACTATACCTTTGCGAACTGCGAAAGTCTGTATTACCTTTACGATTCCTACGGTGAAAAAACCATTTCGGTGAAAACCGTAGGCGATTATGCGTTCCTCAATTGCCGTAACCTGAGAAGCATTAAGTTTACCGATACCCTCATCTCGATCGGTAAAGCGGCGTTCCGCAGCTGTAGCTTGCTCAGCGAGGTCAGCCTTGAAGAAAATCTGAAGACGATCGGCGCTAATGCGTTTGTCGATTGTCCCGCGCTGAAAATGCTGACAGTGCCGAAATCCGTTACGACGATTGTAAAGCATGCGATCGGCTATACCCTTGATCAGGAAATTACAGAATCGGAAGTCTATTATAAGCGCGACGATTTTACGATTCGGGGTTATGCCGGTTCGACAGCGCAGACTTATGCGAATCAATACGGCTTCACGTTTGAAGAAATCTGAGCGATCCTTCATCCGTTGATAAAAAGCCTAGAAATTAAGCGCTTTGCCGCAAATACGGCGAACGACTGATCTCATCATACATTGACAGCTTCATTTCCTTATCCTCATAATCCCCGAAAGCAGCCGCAGAGCATTTGTTCTGCGGCTGCTTTGTATCATACGAAAGGCTCGGCTGATTACTGTGCCTTTCGCATGTGAAAACTTGATTTGATTATTTGATTGCGGTACCGCCTCGAAGTAAAAATCAGAAATTGACTTTTCTGTGCTTTTATAGTATGATATAAAAGGCTATATAGGAATATTTAATATTCTTTCAACATGAAAGCAATTCCACGATACAGAAAGGTGAGGATTATGGAAAAATTAGCGATCAAAGGCGGTTATCCGGTTCGCGGCGGCAAGCTGTATTACGGACGTCAGTGGATCGATGATGATGATGTTCAGGCAGTTGTCGATGTGCTCAAAAGTGATTTTATCACCTGCGGTCCCAAGGTCGACGAGATGGAGCATACGCTGGAGGCGTATACCGGCGCAAAGTATGCGGTAGCAGTATCCAACGGTACCGCAGCGCTGCATTGCGCATGCCTTGCGGCAGGCGTCAAAGAGGGCGACGAGGTCATCACAACGCCTCTGACCTTTGCCGCCAGCGCGAATTGTGCCGTTTATTGCGGCGCGACTCCCGTATTTGCCGATATTGATCCCGAAACCTATAATATCGATCCCGACAGCATCCGCGCGAAGATCACCGATAAGACCAAGGCGGTCGTTGCGGTCGATTTTACCGGACAGTCTGTCAAGAATAAAGAGATCCGTGAGATCTGCGATGAGTTTGGGCTTATCTTCATTGAAGACGCAGCTCATTCGATCGGCACCAAATACAACGGTAAACAGGTGGGCAGTCTTGCCGATATGACCTGCTTCAGCTTTCACCCCGTCAAGACCGTCACCGGCGGCGAGGGCGGCGCTGTACTGACAAATGATGAGAATTACTATACGGCGCTGAAACTGGTCAGAACACACGGTATCACTCATGACGACAGCCTGATGGAAGGCGCGCCGCATGAGGGCCCGTGGTATTATGAGATGGTACGGCTCGGATACAACTATCGTCTGACGGATTTCCAGGCTGCGCTGATCGTCAGCCAGATGAGTAAGCTCGACAGCTTTGTTCAGAGAAGAAAAGAGATCGTCGCGCAGTACAATAAGGCGTTTGAAAAACTGCCGGAGATCATCGTACAGAAAGAGATCCCCGAGTCGGATACCTGCAGACATTTGTATATCATTCAGCTTGACCTCGATAAGCTCAGCTGTACCAGAAGAGAATTCTTTGACGCGATGAGCGCCGAAAACGTTCAGTGTCAGATCCACTATGTACCGGTCTACTGGTTCCCGTTCTATCAGCACAGAGGCTATGAAAAGGGTCTGTGCCCGAACGCCGAGAAGGTCTACAGCGGCATCATGAGTATCCCGCTTTATCCGAAGATGACCGACCAGGACGTTAGAGACGTTATCCATGCGGTGAAAAAAGTCGTCGCAAATTACAGGAAATAATTATGAAAAGCATTGCTATCATAACCGCCAGAGGCGGTTCCAAACGGATCCCGAGAAAAAATGCGAAGGAATTCTGCGGCAAGCCGATCATCGCGTACAGTATCCTGGCGGCGCTTGGCAGCGGCGCATTTGATACGGTGATGGTTTCGACCGACGATGACGAGATCGCGTCGATCGCAAAGCAGTACGGCGCGGAAGTTCCCTTTATGCGCAGCGAGAAAACCAGCAACGATTTTGCGACGTCCGCCGACGTTATCGCAGAGGTGCTGGAAAAGTATAAGGAACGCGGGAAAGAATACGATACCTTTATCTGCCTGTACCCGACCGCTCCTTTTGTCACAAGCGAACAGCTCAAAGAAGCGATGGATAAGCTCGAAAACAACGATGTTGATTCCGTTATGACCATCGTTCGGTTCAGCTTTCCGCCGCAGAGGGCGTTTATCCTGAAGGACGGCATGCTGCAGTATCAGTATCCAGAGAACGCGTCAAAGCGTAGTCAGGATCTTATGCCGCTGTACCACGACTGCGGTCAGTTCTACGCCTGCAAAACAGATTCGTTCAACCGGTATCATTCGCTGGTTATGCCGCGGACGATGCCGATCGAGGTTCCCGAGGAACAGGAGCAGGATATCGACACGGATTCCGACTGGATCATGGCGGAACTCAAGTATAAAATGTTGAATCAAACGGAGTAATTCTATGCGTTTGTATGAAAAGATCAACGCCGGTGATGTGTATATCATCGCGGAGATGAGTGCCAACCACGGCGGCAATATCGAAAATGCTTTTGAGATCGTGCAGCGGGCGGCTGAAGCCGGCGCGGATTGCGTCAAGATCCAAACCTATACCGCGGATACGATCACGATCGATTGCGATAAAGAATACTTTAAGATCCACGGCGGTTTATGGGACGGGTACAACCTGCACGATCTGTATCAGGACGCTTATACGCCGTGGGAATGGCAAAAGAGCATCAAAGAGGAATGCGACAGAAACGGCATCGATTTCCTGTCGACGCCTTTTGATGATACTTCCGTCGATTTTCTGGAGGAAGTCGGCTGTGAAGCGTATAAGATCGCGAGCTTCGAATTGGTGGATATCCCGCTGATCGAATATGCCGCGTCCAAAGGCAAGCCCATGATCATCTCTACCGGCATGGGCAGTCCCGAAGAGATCGGTGAAGCTGTAGAAGCGTGCAGAAGAGTCGGCAACGATCAGATCGTCCTGCTCAAATGCACCAGCGAATATCCGGCAGTCTGGTCGGATATGCACCTCGGCAATATCCCCGATATGAAGCAGAGATTCGGCGTGCCTGTCGGGATCTCCGACCACAGTCCCGGCAGTCTGGGACCGGTCGTCGGCGTGACGCTGGGTGCGTGCGTGATCGAAAAGCACGTCAGGCTCGATACCGTAGACAGCGCGGACAGCGCGTTCAGTATGACGCTGGATGAATTCGGAAAGATGGTCGAAGACGCGAGAAACGCAAAGTTGATCGCGCAGGGTCCCGATTATAGCCTGACCGATGGTGAAAAGGCTTCGCTGAAGTTCAGACGCAGTCTGTTTGCGGTCAAGCCCATCCAAAAAGGCGAAGCATTCACCGCCGAAAACGTCCGCAGTATTCGTCCGAGCGACGGTTTGCATACGCGATATCTGAAAGAGATCATCGGCAAGACCGCGGCTGAGGATATTCCGTTCGGTGAACCGCTAAACTTGGATATGATCTGCGGTGAATGATGATGGAAAGCCGCAGATTACGATTCAGAGAGATCGAAGAGCAGGACGCGCAGTTTATTGTCGACGTCAGATCCGAACCGGACGTCTACCGTTATTTTGTCGATCCGCACAGGATCACGCTCGAAGAACATTTGCATTGGTTTTGCGATATATATCCGCATAACGAGAAGCGCACCGATTATATCGCAGTCGATAAGGCGACAGGGGAGAGAGCCGGTGTTTTCGGATTGATCAGGGACGGCAATACCGTCGAGATCAATTACCTGATCGCAAAACCGTTTCAGCGGCGCGGTCTGGCGTTTGAAGGCTCGGAATATCTCTTGGAGTATGCGAAAACGACACTTTGCTGCAGCAAGGCATTCGCCGAGATCCATGAGGATAATATCGCTTCCTTGAAGCTGGCGGACAAGCTTGGTTTTGTCCCGACCGGCAGAAAGGATCGGATCCTGTATTTTGAGAAACGATTATGATACTATTCAGAGTAGACGGAAATGAACGGATCGGTCTCGGTCATATGATGCGGTGCCTTTCGATCGCCGATGCGCTGACCGCTAACGGTGAAGCCGTATTGTTCGTTACCGCCGATAATAAATGTGAACGATTGCTGACGCAGCGAGGTTACGGTAATGCTGTCCTGCATACCGATTTTTCCGATATGGACAGCGAGGTTGAACAGATGCTTTCACTGATTGATCAATACCGTCCGCGATCGGTTTTTGTTGACAGCTATTATGTGACCGAAAACTATCTCAGACAGCTCAAGGATACGATCAGACTGATCTATCTGGATGATCAGCTGTCATTCCCGTATCCCGCTGACGTTGTGATCAACTATAATATTTTCGCAAAAGCCGATGATTATGATCGGCTGTATCGGGATGCGGATATCGTTCCGCAGTTTGTGCTTGGAACGGAGTATACGCCGCTGAGATCGGAGTTTTCGCATGTCGTGCCTCACGATCAGCCTGAATCGGCGCAAAAAGTCCTGATCTCGACCGGCGGTGCGGATCCTCAGCATATCGCGCTGAGCATGATCCGCAGTATCAAAGATCGCCGGCAAGCATTCAGCCGCTTTGCATTTACGTTCATCATCGGCGGCGCGAATGCAGACTTTGAGTCGATCCGTGCGCTCGCACAGGATATCGAACAGGTGAATATAGTTTATAATGTGCAGAATATGTCACAATTGATGTTGCGCCATGATATCGCGGTATCTGCCGCAGGAAGCACGCTGTATGAGCTGTGCGCCTGCGGGCTGCCGACGATCACATATGTCTGTGCGGATAATCAGATCCCTGCCGCAAAGGTCTTCGGCGAAAAAGGGATCATGATCGACGCCGGCGACTATCGGCACAACGATGATTTTATTCGGCATGTTTTTGATGCTGTTGCGGCGCTTGCAGAAGATAAAGCGCTCAGAAACAGAATGGCGTCGGCTGCGGTCAGGGTCGTTGACGGCGGCGGCGCAAACAGAATAGCAAAAATTATTTGTAAATAGCAGGAGGAGTATTATGTCTGAATTCAACGGAGCGACATTGATGATCACAGGAGGCACCGGTTCGTTCGGCAATACGGTATTGAAGCACTTTCTGACCAGTGATATCGGAGAGATCCGCATTTTCTCACGTGATGAAAAGAAACAGGATGATATGCGCCATGATCTGCAGGCGCGTTTTCCGGAATATGCCGGCAAGGTCAAATTCCATATCGGCAACGTTCGCAACGCTCAGTCTATTAAGGATGCGATGTGGGGCGTCGATTATGTGTTCCATGCGGCGGCGCTCAAACAGGTACCTTCCTGTGAGTTTTTCCCGATGGAAGCGGTCCGCACCAATGTAGAAGGCACCGATAATCTGCTGCACGCAGCGATCGATTGCGGCGTCAAGCGAGTTGTATGCCTCTCGACGGATAAGGCGGCGTATCCCATCAATGCGATGGGTATTTCCAAAGCAATGATGGAGCACGTTATCTTTGCAAATGCCAGAGTTGCGGCTGAGAGAGGCGGCACCGTCATCTGCTGTACCCGTTACGGCAACGTTATGTGCAGCCGCGGTTCGGTCATCCCGCTGTTTATCGATCAGATCAAGGCGGGCAATCCTATCACGATCACAAACCCCGATATGACGCGCTTTTTGATGAATCTTGACGAAGCCGTCGATCTTGTCAAATTTGCTTTCAATCATGCGAATCCCGGCGATCTGTTCATTCAGAAAGCCGACGCTTCGACCATCGGCGTACTCGCTAAGGCGGTTCAGAAGCTCTTCGGAGATACAGGAACACAGATTATCGGAACCCGCCACGGTGAAAAGCTGTATGAAACGCTGATGACCCGTGAGGAACGTCTGAGAAGCGAAGATATGGGCGATTATTTCCGCGTTGCGGCAGACAGCCGCGATCTGAATTACGACAAGTTCGTCGTAAAGGGTCAGGTCGCAACCGAAGCGCAGGATTCCTATACCAGCCATAACACAAAACTGCTTGACGTAGACGGTACGGTCGAAAAGCTCCTTACTACCGACTATGTCAAGAATGCATTAAATCTGTGAGTCAATTCTCCGCCGCGATCCTATTGCGGCGGAGTCTTTAACATTTTGAGATAAAAGCGATAAAATTTTTATTATTTATCCGTAAATTTTTGTAATTTTGATTGTTTTTTGCTGATTTATGTTGTATAATATATTAAATATTCACACTTTTCCTATTGCATTGTCTAGAAATGGATTATATCACATGAGCAATCAGAAAAAACTGTATAAAAACAGCTCAGGGTTAACACCCTACCTTACTCCGCTGGCGGCTTGGGCGCTTGCGTTCGGCTGTTCGGTGGGTTGGGGATCGTTTGTGATGCCAGGAACGACGTTCCTGCCGATTGCAGGTCCTGTCGGATCTGCGCTGGGATTATTGATCGGCGCTGCGTTTATGCTGGTTATCGGCGTCAATTACAGCCGCTTGATGAAGCGGTATCCCGATACCGGCGGCGCTTTTACATACACAAAGAACATTCTCGGCGGAGATCATGGCTTTCTCTGTGCGTGGATGATGCTGCTGACGTATATCGCGATCATTTGGGCGAATGCTACGGCTGTTTCTTTGATCGCGCGCTATTTATTCGGCGACGTCCTTTGTTTCGGCTTTTCCTATGAGATCGCGGGTTATACGATCCATTTCGGCGAGATGCTCGCCTCTTTCTGCCTGATTGTATTTTCCTGTCTGGTTTGCTCGGTTAGTAAACGTCTCTCAAAGTGGGTACAGACGATTGCCGCCGTGTTATTATTCGGCGGGATCGCAGCGTGTTTTGTTGCTGTTGTGATCCATTGCGGAGGTTTCTCGGCGATGGAGCCGTATTTTCAGGAAGGCAGCGATCCGATCGTACAGATACTCGGTATCGTCATCCTGGCGCCGTGGGCGTTCATCGGCTTTGAGTCGATCTCTCATTCTGCCGGTGAATTCCGTTTTAAGCTAAAAAAAACATTTCCGATCATTATTGCGGCGCTGGTCACCGGCGTTCTGTCCTATGTCATGCTTTCCGTCTGTGCGTCGATGGCGCGTCCCGACGGATATGCAAACTGGATGGAGTATATCGGTGATCTGGCTTCTCATAACGGAATCGAAGCGCTGCCTACCTTCTACAGTGCGAAAGAAGCGATGGGCGACACCGGACTGCTGCTGCTCGGCATTGCGGCGCTGTGCGGTATCATCACCGGTATGATCGGCAACACCATCGCGCTGAGCAGACTGGTCTATACTCTGTCTAAAGAGAATATGATGCCCTCGCCGTTCAAAAAGCTGAATAAGTTCGGACTTCCGTGGGTCGCTATCTGTGTGATCGGTATTCTTTCGTGTGTGATCCTCTTTTTCGGGCGCACCGCGATCGGTTGGATCGTAGACGTTACTACTATCGGCGCAACAATCGTGTATGCATATGTTTCGATCTGTAATATTGCTCTGGGCATCCGCGAGAAAAGAAAATCATCTGTTATTATCGGCAGCTTCGGCGCGTTGTCCGCATTCATTGTCATTGTCATTTACATGATCCCGAATATGAGCTCGCTGAGTCAACTGCCGACGGAATCCTATCTGATCCTGACCATCTGGTGTGTGCTGGGCGTTCTGGTGTTCCGTATGATGCTGCAGCGGGATAAATCGAGAGAATACGGTCATAAATTTATTGTCTGGGTCATCTTGTTTGCTTTGATTCTGTTGGTCTCTGTGGTTTGGATCAATAAACTGACGATCGATGAAGCAACTAAGATCTCTTCGGATGTTCAAACGGCTCATATGCAGGATCATATCGGCGAACAAAGCGCCGATGAGGAGCTGCATGACACGTTACAGCCTTACGTCGCGGAACGCATTGTCGGTTTCGGAGATTTTGTCAGCAAGAATATTTATATTTTTGCGTTGTTTACCATGTTCCTGTTGTTTGTGATTTTCAGTATTTTTTCTCTGATCAAACGACGGGAGCAGGAGATGGATGAACAGCGGCTGATTGCTTTGGAACACAGTCGCGCGAAGAGTTCTTTTCTTTCCAACATGAGTCATGATATCCGTACGCCGCTGAATGCCGTGACCGGATATACGATGCTTGCCCTGGAAGAAGAGGATATGCCGGAAAAGGTCCGTACCTATCTGAAAAAGATCGATTTCAGCAGTAAGCATTTGCTGACGCTGATCAATGATATTCTCGATATGAGCCGCATTGAAAGCGGCAAGGTGGAGATGGAATACTCTCCTATCGATCTGTGCGCTTTATTTGACGAGGTTTCGGAGATCTTTGCGCTTCAGATGCAATCCAAAGGGATCGAGTTCAGAGTTGATTATGAAGATATCGATGATCGCTACATCATTTGCGATAAGAACCGTCTGCTCAGGATCCTCATGAATCTGATATCGAACGCATACAAGTTCACTCCTGAAGGAGGCACTGTGTCGGCTGTGGCCCGTCAGACCGGACTTGATCAGGGAAATGCTTGCTATGAACTGATCGTCAGCGATACCGGTATCGGAATGAGCAAAGAATTTCAGGAACATGTTTTTGATGCGTTTGAAAGAGAGCGATCAAGTACGGTATCGAAGCTTGAGGGAACAGGTCTCGGTATGTCGATCGTCAAGAGCTTTGTCGAAATGATGGGCGGCACGATCGATGTAGAAAGCGAGCAGAATAAAGGCACCAGTTTTATCATCAATCTGGTATTTCCCATTACTACCAAAGATCAGGTCAAAGATGTGCTGGATACCTCTGACAAAGAGGCTGTGGACTTCACCGGAAAACGACTGCTGCTTGTTGAGGACAATATCATCAACGCAGAGATCGCACGCGAGATATTATCCGGCGTCGGGTTTGAAATCGATATTGCCGAGAACGGAAAAATCGCTGTGGAGATGGTCGAGGCGGCAGAACCCGATCACTACTGTGCGATCCTGATGGATGTGATGATGCCGGTCATGAACGGTTATGAAGCGACGCGGGCAATCCGTGAATTGGATAGCGATCGAGCGAGTATACCGATCATCGCGTTGTCGGCAAACTCCTTTGAATCCGATAAAAAGGAAGCGATCGGTGCGGGTATGAACGCGCATGTTTCAAAGCCGTTTAACCCGGATGAATTGATTACTAAGATCAGCGAAATCATGCAATAACTCTGAGATTTCTACATAGATGAATGAATTTGAAGGAGAATGAGTATGAGCAACTTTTTGAAAAGCAGCAGGCAAAAACGCAGAGTGTTGGTGGTCGATGATGAGTTGATCAATCGCGAGCTGCTGGAAACGATCCTGTCGTTCGACTATGACGTGACGACTGTTTCGAGCGGTATTGAAGCGATGAATTTGCTCAGAGCGGAGCCGGAATCATTTTCGCTGCTCCTCTTGGACATTATCATGCCCCGGATGAGTGGTTTTGAGGTGATCGAGGCTTGCAAATCGGACGATAAGCTAAAGAATATCCCGATCATCGTCATGACGTCCGAAAAAAGCGCAGAAGTGCGCAGTATCCATATGGGCGCCGCCGACTTTATCGCGAAGCCGTACAGAATGCCCGAGGTCATTATCGCCAGATGCGAGCGCATCATTGAGCAGAACGAAGAACAAAAGTTGATTCGTTCTATTGAAAAGGACGCAGTGACGGGACTTTACGTCAAGCTGTTCTTTGATGCGTATGTCAAGCGCCTTGCACCAGGCCTTCGTCCGGCGATGGATGCGATCGCCGTAAAGGTTGATGGGATCGATCTGAATAGCAGTCAAGCGGAGCGTGATGCAGCGCTGAAAAAAACCGCCGGACTGCTGATGCAGAATGTCATCGGCAAAAAGGGTATCGCTTGCCGCGCGGGCGATGATCTGCTGTTAGGCTACTGCAGACATAAGGAAAACTATGAAGAACTGATCGGTAAGATCGTGCAGGAAATGTCGGATGATCCTCAGACGGAATTCATCCGTTTGCGTGTCGGAATCTGCGAAAGGGTCGATACAGAGGTCGATATCAAACTATGGTATGACAAAGCGGTCGACTGCTGCAGTCGGATTTCCGGCAATGACGGTAATATGACGGCTACCTGTACATTATCATGATAAAGGAACTGGAGGAATATCATGTTAACGATTGAACAGTTGAAACAATTCGGAGCGAATACAGATGAAGGTATCGCGCGCTGTGCCGGAATGGAGGCGCTTTATCTGAGGTTGGTCAAAATGATCCCGGCAGAAAAGAGTTTTGAAAGCCTGAAGACTGCCTTGGAGGCGAATGATCTGGATGAAGCGTTTACCGCGGCGCATACCCTCAAAGGCGTGCTGGGGAATCTTTCCCTGACGCCGATGTATGATATCTGCGCGGATATGACCGAAAAACTGCGTCAGCGCACAGCAATGGATTATTCCTCTCAGCTGAATGAACTGCTGGATAAAAAAGCTCAGTTAGACGCTATCTGCGCCGAGTGAGCTTAATACTCACAGCAGTTTGTATGTGAGTTTAGATGCTTTGACGGAGGAATGATGCTCCGTCTGAAGGGGAAGTGCTTTTGAAAATCAGCGAATTTCTCAGCAAAAAAATAGTCTATCTATCTGCTTTGCTGCTGGCTGTTGTGATCACGCTGGTTGTTATCAGCACGAGCTATATCAATAGCAGCCAATCACCTGAAAACGTTGAGGATGCGGTTTCGGAAGAAACCGAGACGCCGTCCGAGACTGTCGGCAGAAAGCATATGATACCGGGCGCAGAGGATAAAGTCATCGTTCAGGATGTATTGATGGCTGGGTGCGAGACCTACGCCTGTACGATGCTGTTCCATATTCTCGGATTTGATATCGACGAGATCACGTTTGCCAATACGTATCTGGACTGCCACTATGTGTTTGAGGACGACGACGGCAATATGACCGGTCCTGATATGTACAGCGCTTTTGCCGGTACTGCATATGCAGGCTGGGGCGTGTATTCGCCGTCGATGGCGAAGAGTATGAACAAATACCTTCATGATGCAAAAGCGGATTATAAGGCGTATGACGCAGAGAATATTCCGCTTGAAACATTGTGCAAAGAGTATATCGATCAGGACATTCCCGTGATGATCTGGGCGACGACCAACATGGATGAACCGTATGTGTTCCATACCTGGAAGGTCAACTACGTCGACGAAAATGCAAAGACGAAGATCGGAGACGACTTCAAATGGTACGCGCATGAGCATTGTCTGGTCTTGATCGGCTATGACGAGAATGAGTATTATTTCTGCGACTCGGCTGCCGGAAAGGTATCGCATTTCAAAAAGGATCTGGTCGCGAAACGGTATGAGCAGTTAGGTTCACAGTGTATCGTAGTGCTGTAACGACGAAAGGAAACAACATGAAGCGTATATTTGCGGCTGTTATGACGGTCGTGCTTTCGATCTGCTGTGTTTTTTCGGCTTTTGCCGAAAGCGCCGGTTACATGATCGGCGACGCCCGACAACTATACTCCGAAACCGGTACCCGACGGATATGACGGCGTGATGGGAGAATCATTGAGAAACGGTCGTAATTGATCGTTTGGAATATATCAAAAAATAAAAGGAGATCATATAATGACAATCAACAAGAAGATCGACGGAACAACATTGATCGCAGAGGTAGAAGGCAGAATTGATACCGTGACCGTGGCTGATGCAGAAGGTGCTCTGAAGGGAAGTCTTGACGGTATCACAGAGCTTATCCTTGACTTTACGGGATTGGATTATATTTCATCCGCCGGACTGCGATTACTGCTTTCTTTGCAGAAAATCATGAATCAGCAGGGCTCGATGAAAATCAGAAACGTCAACGAGATCGTTGCGGAGATCTTTGAAGTAACCGGCTTTTCCGATATCCTGACGATTGAATAAGCGGATCGTTTGAACGGCTAAAGGAAGGTGTTTATATGAAAAGATTACTCGCTTTTTGTATGGCGCTGCTGATGCTGACTGCTGTTTTGGCGGCTTGCTCGGACGGTGATGATCAGAAGGATTCTGCTGCAGAGACACAAAAGGAGGTTTTGCTTCAGAATCTGCTGAGCGACATCAATACCGAAATGGGGATCTCGGAAAAGACAGTCGAAGGTTTGAAGATCATCAATACGACTGACGAATTGGATCGCATTTACGGCATCCCTGCAGATTCGATCCGCCAGTTCGGTGCGGAACGCACCAGCAGTAAGAAGGATTATATGGAGCTGCTGATGGTCGAAGCTAACGGCGAAGACGCTGTCACACAGATCGTCAACGGCCTTAACAGCCGACTTGACGCGCAGCGGAATACGGCGAGAAGCTATAATCCCGAAGCAGTCGAATTGCTGGAGAATTGCAAGATCTCGACAAACGGAAACTTTATCTATCTCGTGATCAGCAAGGATCAGGAAACAATTGAAAAAATGATCGAAGATGCGCTGCAATGACCGCGCCGATCGATCACGGGCAGACGTTGCGTCTGCCTTTTTTGTTATTATTATGTAACCTATTACTGGCAATTTGGAATTATACCATTCCCGGCTTGTGGTAAAATGACAGGGTCTGAAACGATTGGAATAAAGAGGAAACAGAATGAATAACCTGGATGAAATCAAAGCTAGATTCAGTAAAATGAATGATATGCAGCAGAAAGCGGTATTCCATACCGAAGGACCGCTGCTGATCCTCGCGGGCGCGGGTTCCGGAAAAACAACGGTGCTGGTCAACCGCATCGCCTATATCATGCAGGCGGGATTGGCGCAGCCGTGGCAGATCCTTGCGATCACGTTTACCAATAAGGCTGCCGGCGAACTGAAGGATCGTATCGAGGCTGTCGGAGGCGACGGTGCGGACGAGGTATGGGCCGCTACGTTCCATTCGACCTGCGCGCGGATCCTCAGACGCTACGGCGACAGACTGGGCTTTTCGAGCCATTTTACCATTTATGATACCGACGATTCCAGACGCTTGATGAAAGAGATCCTCAAGCAGCTGAACATCGACGAAAAATTCCTGCCGCACAAAACAGTGCTGAATGAGATCTCGCGCTATAAGGATAAGATGAAAACGCCGAAGGACGTCAGAGTCAAAGCGGAGTATGACAGCAGGCTGAAGTATATCGCAGACGCGTATGAGCTGTATCAGCAGCGGATGCTGACCTCGGACGCGATGGATTTCGACGATCTGATCTGCAATACCGTGAAGCTGTTTGAACAGAATGCGGATGTGCTTGAATACTATCAGAATCGTTTCAAGTATATCATGGTCGACGAGTATCAGGATACAAACAAATCGCAGTATCGGCTGATCAGTCTTCTTGCGGCTAAGCGGAACAATATCTGCGTTGTCGGCGACGACGATCAGAGTATCTATCGATTCAGAGGCGCAACGATCGAGAATATCCTCTCTTTTGAAAATGAATTCAAAGGTGCGGCGGTCATCCGTCTGGAACAGAATTACAGAAGTACCGGAACGATCCTGGACGCCGCGAACAATGTGATCAAGAACAATATCGAGCGCAAGGGAAAAACGCTTTGGACAGAGAATCCTGTCGGCGAAAAGATCGTCCTGCATACCGCTTCCAGCGAAAGGGAAGAGGCGATGTATGTCGCCCGAACCATACTTGACGGCGTTGCGCAGGGACGCAGCTTTTCCGATTATGCCGTGCTGTACCGCATGAACGCGCAGTCGAACGCGATCGAGCAGGCGCTGTCGCGATCGGGTATCCCGCACCGTGTTGTCGGCGGTCACCGCTTTTACGACCGCGAGGAGATCAAGGACATGACCGCCTATCTGCAGGTCATCAACAATCCTCATGACGATATTCGCCTGCGCAGGATCATCAATAAACCGAAGCGCGCGATCGGCGATACGACTATGAACAAAGCGGCAGATATCGCCGCGGGTCTGGGCGAGAGCATCTATTCCGTGATCAAGCACGCAGGCGATTATCCGACATTGTCGCGCGCCGCCGCAAAGCTGGAAGCATTTGCCTTACTGCTGGATGGGCTTGTCGAAGCAAACGAGTCGGGCGATTATTCTCTTGCGGAATTATACAATCTGATTCTTGAGCATACGGATTACAAGAATTATTTGATTGCCGAAAAGGACGACTATGAACAGCGGATCGAGAATATCGACGAGCTGTCATCGAATATCATCAAATTTGAAGAGGATTACGGCGATGAGGCGAACCTCGGCGCATTCCTCGAAGAGATCTCGCTGATGACGGATATCGACAATTACGACGCTGAGACCGACAGCGTCGTCATGATGACGCTTCATTCGGCAAAGGGTCTGGAATTCCCGGTCGTCTTTATCCCCGGCATGGAGGAAGGGATCTTTCCGTCGATGCAGACGATCATCGAAGCGTCGGAGCTTGGCGAAGAACGCAGGCTCGCTTATGTCGGCATCACGCGCGCAAAGGAAAAGCTCTATCTGTTGAAAACGCGCGAGAGGATGCTGTTCGGTTCGACGACCCATAATCGCGAGAGCCGCTTTGTCACCGAAATACCGTCAAAGCTGGTTGAAATAACCGGTAACGAGAATACATTTGCGGCGCATCGATTTGAGTATCAACCGCAGCAGAAGTTTGATCCCTTTGCGAAAAAAGCGCCTGCATCCAAGCCTTCTTCCAATCAATACGAGGTCGGCAATACGGTTTTTCATAAGGTGTTCGGCAAGGGCATGATCCTGTCGGTAACGCCGATGGGCAACGACAAGATGCTGGAGATCGCCTTTGATAAGGTCGGAACCAAAACCCTGATGGCGAATTTCTCAAAGATGGAAAAGCTTTCGTAACAATCAGTATCACAATACGGCAAAACCTCCATACAATGTAATGATGGTATCTACATCAATTACATTTTGGAGGTTTTACTTATGGCTGAAAATACAACGACCAACGACACCGCCGATCGCTCCTGCAGCGAGCCTGTCTGTATTGACGCGCGGCGGGTGTATGACAGCTGCGGCGACAAGGACTGCCTGTCGGATATGCCTGTGTTTTTTACCGGTGAAGGGCAGGAATTGATCGACTCCGCCGTGAATGTCCGCCTGAGAGACGCCGATGTGCTCAACGTCATGATCGATATAGAACCGGTACCCTTCCACCGTGGATTCTATTCGATCGACATGACCTATTTCTTTGAGGTCTCGCTTGATGTGTTTACTTCACCCTGCACGACGCCGAGCTGTGTCAAAGGACTGTGTATCTCTGACAAAAAGGTCATCCTCTACGGTTCTGAGGGCAATGTACGCATCTTCTCGTCTGATATGACCGCGGATGATTATGATGCCCAGAATACGCCGGTTCGCAGCCTGCCGACCGCGAATGTTCAGGTTGCACAGCCGATCCCGCTGGCAGCGTTGCTGAAAGAAAAACGCCCGTGTCATCGCCTGCCGAGAAAGATCCCGACTGCGATCACCGACAGGCTGGGCGGCGATATCTCCGACAGCGGCGAAAAAATCGTTCTGGCGACGCTCGGCGTATTCTCGATCGTTCAGCTTCTCAGAAATGTGCAGATGCTGATTCCCGCTTATGATTTCTGCGTGCCCGAAAAACGCTGTGTCGGTTCGACTGACAGCCCGTGCGAGATGTTCTCGCGGCTGGATTTCCCGACAGATGAATTCTTCCCGCCGAATGTCAGCGAGTGCGGTTCGGGTGATAACAGCGGCTGCGGATGCTGTGCCAAACAAGAGGATTAAGAAGAACTGCAAAAGAACCCTTCCGGTGCGGAAGGGCTCTTTTATGTTCTGAGATGCTTTTTGTGTTGTGAAAAGTCCCAATCGATCAGCGATTCGCCTTTGACGATGTATGCCTTCTTCGAGAGAAGCGCCAGCGGCTCGTCGGAATAGCTGTCCGAATAGAATGCGTCGATCTCACCGTCGGGGTATAACTCGCGGAAACGGCGGACTTTTTCCTCATGATAACAGTTTTCGCCGGTCGTAGTGCCGTCGGCGGGATTGACGCGGGATGCGATCACAGTGATGCGAAGCTTTTTCTCAAGCGGCTTCAACAGGAACTCCGGCGACGCGGATATGATCAGATCGTCGTCCCGATGGAGCTTTTTGTAATACGCCTTGATCCCGCTGAGATTCTTTTTCCAGAAGGCTTCCACATCCTGCGCCGTGTCGCATGCTTTTAAAAAGCGGTACATCTTTTCCTTGAACTGCGTTTTGGTGCCGATATGAAAGAGGTAATAGCGCAGACTGACAACGCCGATATAGGGAAGATAGAGCAGCGCTTTCGGATGGCGCTTCATACAGTATTTTATAAAATCGCGGGTGGAATCGCCGTGATAGATGGTTTTGTCAAAATCAAATACGTTCATATTTCACCTGTATTGCCGAGGATAGTTCCATTATAGCCTGTATACGCCGGAAATACAACATGATTCCGATCAAAATTCATATTTTGTTAATCTATCGATACAGGCGATATGCTACAATGTAATGGATAAAATGGGGGAGATCGGATTGTTTGGATACGTAAAGGTCGACAGGGCTAACCTGCTCGGCAAGGAATACGATACCTATAAATCAATATACTGCGCGCTGTGCAAACAGCTCGGCAGGGATTACTCGATCTTTGCACGATTTATCCTCAGCTATGACTGCACCTTTTACGCGATGCTGATCATGTCGCTGGCAGAAAAAGACCCTACGTTTTATTCCGCGAGATGCCGCTTTAACCCGCTGAAAAAATGCGCTTATGCGCAGACGGAATCCAAGGCGTTATCCCTCGCCGCGGCGCTGTCCGTATCCTCTGCTTATTATAAGCTCAGGGACAACCTTGCCGATTCACCGTGGTATAAACGGATCGGATACCGGATGATCCAGCCGTTCTTTTCATCCTGGAAACGTAAATGCCTGAAAAAGCATCCGCAGATGGTTGAGATATTAAAGGATATGTCCGAGTCGCAGTTCAATGCGGAAAACGATCCCGGATGTCATCTTGATATGGCGGCAGATCCGACGGCAACAATGCTGTCAAAGGTCTGCGGACTGATCCCGGACGAGGTGAAGCTGAGAACAAAAACAGATCCCGATAAGGTGAAACGGATCCTGTCGACATTCGGTTACTTCTTCGGCAGATGGATCTACCTGATCGACGCCGCGGATGACTATGAGGACGACGTTAAACATCAACGCTTCAATGCGTTTGCCCTCGGCGAACAGCATGACGATATGCCCGGATATCTGACGGCGACCCTGAATCACTGTCTGTCAGAGGCGCTGCTCTCGTATGGCTTGCTGGAAAAAGGGATCTTTGACAGCATCATCCTGAATGTCCTGAAAAGCTCATGTGTGAATATACAAACTCAGATCATTGATCGATACCAGAAGAGTGAGGAGAATGAATCATGAATAATCCTTATGAAGTTCTCGGCGTTAATCAGAACGCGACCGATGAAGAGATCAAGCACGCTTATCGCGAGCTTGCAAAAAAATATCACCCCGATAATTATGCCGATAATCCGCTTTCGGATCTCGCGGAAGAGAAGATGAAGGAGATCAACGAGGCGTATGATACGATCTGTGATCAGCGCCGCAGCGGCGGATCAAGCAACGCATATCAGAAAAATACCGCAAACAGTTCGTTTCCCGATGTGCGCAAGTATATCATGGAGGGAAGGCTGGATGACGCCGCCGAGCTGCTCAACGGCGTTGCGAGCGATCGGCGCAATGCAGAATGGTATTTCCTGATGGGCATGGTCTATTCGCGCAGAGGCTGGAGCGATCAGGCGTATAACTATTTTCAGCGCGCGCACAATATGGATCCCGGTAATCAGGAATACAGCGCGATGCTCAATAATATGAATTCACGCCGTACCTATAACAATCCCGGCTATAATACGGGCGGCGGCGATACGGGATGCTCCTGCTGTGATATCTGCGCAGCGGTGTATTGCACAAACTGCCTGTGTAATTGCGCACAGGGATGCTGCTGATACGATGAAGCCTTCGTTAAAGGTCGCGCTGGGCGGCGCAGTTGCCGCGCTGAGTCTGGTGCTGATGTTTCTGACCGCTGTCATCCCGTTCGGAACGTTTGCATTTCCGACTTTTGCCGGAATGCTCACGGTCGTTCTTGTGATCGAGATTGGCTACGGTTATTCTGCGGCGGTCTATGCCGCGACGGCGATCCTTTCGTTTTTGCTGATCCCCGATAAAGAAGCGGCTTTGATCTATACGGTGTTCCTCGGCTACTATCCGATCATCAAAAGCCTGATCGAACGGATCAAAAACAGAGTTGTCCAGTACGTTGTCAAGCTTGTGCTGTTCAATGCCTGTATGGTCGGCGCGTTTTTTATCGCCGTCAATCTTTTGTCGATCCCGTCGGATAGTTTCAATCTGTTCGGCGTTAGTGTTCCGCTTGTATTTTTGCTGATCGGAAACGTCTTTTTTGTGCTGTATGATCTATGTGTTACAAGAGTTGTAACCATTTATCTGTTAAAATGGCGCCAAAAGCTCAATAAGAATACAAAGCTGTAACATCAATTGCATTTTAATACTATATATAGTAGAATAAATGTAGAATACTGTGAAGGAGTGACAATATGCATGGATCAACCGGAAAATCGCTGAAGATTCTTTCGCTTTTGCTGATGACAGCGATGCTCTTCGGCGTGATATTTTGTTTCCCTGCACAAGCCTCCGAAGAAGCAGGTAATGATGAAGAATCCGAGGTGTACGAAGCACAGGATTCCCCTGCAAGAGAAGACGCCGATCTTGCCGATACCGGCGCAGGCGTATTGATCCTGAGCAAAACGTCGTTGACCCTTGAGCTGACTCAGGAATACAAGCTGATCGCTTTTGACTCCGTGACAAAGGCTTCAGTCACAACGATGAAGTTTACATCGTCGAACACCGCTGTCGTCACGGTCACCAATCAAGGCGTCGTTACCGGTAAAAAGGCGGGGACTGCAACGATCACCGCGCTGGATACCAAGACAAAACGCACGGCGGTCTGCAAGATCACCGTTACGAATGAAACATATAAAGCGCCGAGCGCTCCTACCACTGCGAATACCGCAGAAACGCTTTCGCTGCTGAAAACTTCGGCGACGATCTATAAGGGCTGTTATTATCAGATCTATGCTTCGTCGAATGTCACGATCAAATACAGCAGCTCCAATACGAACGTTGCGACCGTTACCTCTGCAGGAACTGTCAGAGGCGTCGGAACAGGCTCCGCTACAATTACGCTGAAAACTTCGACGAAGAGCAAGACGTTCCGCATTACCGTCATCAGCGGCAGTTCGGTACATATCTCCAACTCTTATGTGACGATGCCTGCCGGCAAGACGCTTTTACTGCGCTCCGGAACCTCCGGCGTATCATGGTCTACATCCAACTCTACGCTTGCGACCGTCAGCAACGGTTATGTTCTGGCGAAAAAAGCCGGATATGTCGTGATTTCCGCATCTACGGGATACGGTACGGCGACCTGTTTGATCAAGATCAGTGCGGCTGCTCCGATCCGTTTTGCCTATTGCTCGCCGAACTGCGCGATGAAAGGTTCTAAGGTGTGCTTTTTCGCGGTCACCGATCAATCCAGAACCGGCGTTTGCTTCAAGGTTTATAAAGCGGACGGCACATCCAATATTATCAACGCCAAAACAAAGGCGGTCGACGGCAAAACCTATGTTTGGTCTGCGGAGGGTACATTCTCCGTCGCCGGCACGTATAAGGTCGTTGCGTATTCCAAGTATAACAATCACTGGCTGACCTGCAGCGACGGCACGACCTCTGCTTTTGTTGTCAATTCCACCAACGAAACGACGACGATCTGTGCGCACAGACGCGCATCCAGCAAGGTCCTCGGTCTGCTTGCAGAGTTTGAAGGCTATGTCAGTCATGTATATACGGACTCTTTTACCGGCGATCCGACGCTGGGTTACGGTCGTGTTGTTGTGACCGGACAGCAGTTCTATAATGATTTGACCAAGCGCGAGGCGTTTGCGTATCTGGTGCATACCGTCAATGATGAGGGCTATGCTTCCGGCGTCAGCGATTTTCTGGTCAATCACAGCGTCAAATTCAATCAGTGGCAGTTCGACGCACTGGTTTGTCTGATCTATAATACCGGTACGGGTATCCTGACCGGCGACTCGGAAATCAAAAACGCGATCCTGAATTGCTCGGACGGTACTGGGACAAGCTCTACGGTTTATTATATCAACGGTTCCGACGTTCGCTTGCGTAAAGGACCAAGCACCAGTACCGACATCCTTAAAGAAATGGATTACGGCACGACCCTGACGATCCTGCAAAAGACCAGCAGCTCATGGTGGAAGGTCAAGCTTTCCGACGGAACGGTCGGTTATGTCAGTACCGATTATATCTCCAGCCGCACTTCTTCCGGCAACCTTGATCTGAAATATGTCAACAAGTCGAATCTGATCAATAAGATCTGCGCCTATCACCACGCGGGCGGTCAGTGTGTTTACGGCTTGCTCTACCGCCGTATCGACGAGATGGAAATGTTCTTCTACGGCGACTATCAGGCGAGTTACGGCGAAACCAAGTACGGTATTCATTATACCTGTTCAAGAAATCCGTCCTTTAAGATCTGACAAACCCACATAAATAATACAAGCCCTGCATAGTATTCACCGGGTGATATTATGAAGGGCATTGTATTTACATTTCGCAATAAACAGAAAACGCTGAAGCTCCCCAAAATCAGCCGTCCTGCGTTTTCTATCAAAAAAGCGGTGACAAAGTACGGTTTCCACACTGTCTTTGTCATCCTGTTTTTGCTTGGACTGGCGGTCGGCGCCGCCGGCAGCAGGGGAGTGGACGGAGATCTCGGTCAAAAATTGGATTACCTGTTTGTCACCAATGTGGAAGCGCGGCTTGATATGTCGGCGTTCGAGATCTTTCTCTCTTGCTTTGTTTCTTATTTTTGGTTCGTCTTTTCTGTGTTCTTATGCGCCTTATCGGTCTGGGGATTCTCGTTTATTCCGATCACGGCGATGATCAAAGGCTTTTCTGTCGGAATGTCTTCCGCGCTGATCTTTTCTTACTACAAGACTTCGGGGATCGGCTTTTATATTCTGGTCGTACTACCCGGAACGGTACTGTTTTTGTTTGCGCTGGTTTGGTATTCCAAGATATCCTTTGGGATTTCCAAGCGTTTTATGAAGCTGTCTTTGTTCTCGAACGCAGATATTGCCGCATTGTCCGGCGGACTGAAGCGATTTATCAAACAGAGCGCATTTGCGTTTTTGTCTGCAGGAGCGTGTGCGGTGATCGATATGCTCCTTTGGATCCTGTTTGCCAATCATTTTGATTTCTGATACAAGGGTTTCTTTGTATCAATGAGGGTTTTATGGAAAGAAAAAAACTAAAATTTGAGATCCTGCTTGAACGGTATTTTTCGAATTTCGGTAAGATTCTGCTTACCAATCTGTTGTTCACCGTTCCTTCGATTGCGTTTTTCTCAGCTTTTTATTTTCTCAGCGAGGCGATTTTTCAAACAGCATATATCGTGTTCTGCCTGCTCTGCATCATTTTGATTTACCCCTTCTACGGCGGCGTCGTCAAGGTGATCCGCAATCTTGTCAGAGGCGATACGGATTTCGGCGTTGTACAGACGTTTTTCTCGGGGATCAAAGAGAATTTTCTTCCGTTTTTAGTGCATGGCGTCGTGATTTCGTTCGCGTCGATCATCAGCTTTTTGTCGATCAATCTGTATATCAATCTGCTTTCGCAGTCGTGGATCTTCGGCGCGATGTTGTTTTTCAGCATCATTGTCGTGCTGTTCCTCTTTTTCGCGTCGCTGTATCTGCCGCTGATGTCGGCAACCTTTGAATTGCCTTTGCGGTATGTCTACAAGAATTCTCTTTTGATGTCCTACGGCGAGATCAAGAACAACTTTTTTGCACTGTTCGGACTCCTCGTGATGTTCGGCGTTCTGCTGACGGTCATGCTGGTGTCCGGCAATACGATCGTGCTGCTGATCATTCTCGCGGCGTTATGGGCGCTGCTCGTTCCCGCAACCTTCACGTTCATCTATTCGTTTTTCATTTACGACGGGATGTTTGCGATGGTTTCCGGAGAAGGTAAGCGCAAAACAGAGAATGACAAGAAAGATGCTACAGAGGACAAGCCTCAAAAACCGGTCGTTGAAGAAGCGGATTTTTCGACGCTCGATGTTTCCAAGCTGAAGGATACGGATGATTATATTTTCTTTAACGGAAAAATGATGAAGCAAAGTACCCTGTTGAAAATGGTTCGTGAAAAAGAGCAGACAGCTCGTGAGGTGAAAAAGGATGAATAAAAAAGTCATCGCGATTATCGGAATGGCGATCGTGATAGCGGTTTCCGGCGGGGTGATCGCCCTTAACTCCGGCAAGAATGACTCCGGTAAAAAAGACGACCGTTCATCTTCGGCTGTGTCCGATAATGCAGATAACGGCGCTGTTGATGATGAACAGAAATCGAATGACGAACCGGTCTGCGGTGATCTTGATGTCGCTACGGTGGATGATACTGCCGCTGCGGATGACGCCTCCGAGGAGATTCCTGCGGATCCGACCGAGCAGGCTGTCCCGACAACGTATGACGGTACGGTCGAGCCGTCCGTGCCGTTTGATGATCAGATCATTTCTCAGACGATGCATGTCAAATTTGTCGTCGATAACAGTACCGGCGCCGAAGCGTCGCCCAGAGTTGTGTTCGGCAAGGATTACAGTTTGTGTTATATTGCGTTCTCGCCGAATAAATCCTTTGAAATGTGTCTTGATCCGGTTTCCGAAACGACCCGTACGGGTACTTATCAGATCGTCGGCGACATTGTTTCCGTTGTCTACGATGATGACGGTTCCGGCTCCGAGTATGATATTCTTGTGGATGAAGAGGGAAATATCACGCATGTGATCGTCAACTACGGCGATTACAGTGTTTACTTCGGCTGATTCAGGCAAATAATTTGAGGCAGGGTATGACCTGCCTCTTTTTGTTTGCGGATTCATTATTCGTTTTATTCCTGTCAGCGGTCATCCCGCTTTTTCGGTTTTATCATTCTCGATAAACCAGCGGTTTTCCTCCAGAAAAATGTATTTTTCGTGCGATTGGATCCGACAGGTATAGCGGATCCCTGCGCCGCCTGCTTTGAGCGACGCCGCGTAGCGCACATCCGTGACGCGGTCGATGGGAAAATGTCGTCCGTCGTCCCAGTTGATGCACAGGGGAATAACATTGCCGTCTGCGTCGAATTTTGCCGTTACCGATATATATTGCTTCATGGTGATCTGTTCCTTTCGTTGTTATATCCGTTAATGTCGATTTCCGGCGAAAGCGTTTTACGGGAATCGGCAGCTAAAAATATCCGACGGGATGAATGACATGTTCTTCTTTCGGGTTGAATGCGGAGAGAACAGGATCCTTCATCAATGTTGCCGGCCGCACGCAGAAGGAGCCGAACCGGCGTTTCAGCCCGTCTAAGGATCGGTCGAGCTGTTCCATGCGTTCGCGGCGGCGTTCGTCGAGCAGAAGCGTCATCTGGGTCGGAGAATCGGCAGGGGAGAGATCGCTGACGTTGACGCCCAGACTGCGGATCGATTTTTTCCAGTCGTAGTTTTCTCTGAAGAGCAGCATCGCCGTATCCAGGATTTCCCCGGTAATATCTGTTGCGGAGAACAGTTTTTTCTGCCGTGTAAAGCTGTACAGGTCTTTGTCGCGTACCGAGATGGCGACGACGCCTGCTTTTGCGCCCTGCTCGCGCAGACGGCGGCAGACCGAGTCGCACAGCACCATAAAGATCATCTTGACGTCTTCGTTATTCTCCAGATCGCGAACGGCGGTGGTGGAGTTGCCGATGGATTTGATCGCCGAGCTTTCGTCGGCGTGCATGACCGGCGAATTATCATAGCCGTTGGAGAAAGTGTACAGCACATCGCCCCATTTGCCGAAGTTGCTGCGCAGCGCGGGCAGGGGAAAGGCGGCAAGTTCGCCGATCGTGTACACGCCTAATCGGTTGAGCTTTCGCTTGGTGCTTCTGCCGACATAGAGAAGATCTTCCGCAGGCAGCGGCCATACGATCTCGCGGAAATTCTCGCGCGAGATGACCGTGACCGCGTCGGGCTTTTTGTAGTCGCTGCCGAGCTTCGCAAAGATCTTGTTGAAGCTGACGCCGATGCTGACGGTGATCCCCAGCTCGGATTTGATTCGATTGCGGATCTCGTGGGCGATCGCCTCGCCGTCCGCGTCGTTGCCGCTGACGTCCAACCACGCTTCGTCCAGACCGAAGTTTTCGATGCGGTCGGTGTAGTCGGAATAGATGCGCCGGCACATTCGCGAAAATCGCATATAGCGGTCAAAATGCGGCGGTACAACGACCAGATCGGGGCATTTTTGGCGCGCCTGCCAGATCGCTTCGCCGGTTTTGATATGATAGGCTTTTGCGGGCTCGTTCTTAGCCAGAATGATGCCGTGACGTTTGTCAGCGTCGCCGCCGACCGCGACGGGCTTGTTGCGGATATCGGGGTTGTACAGGCATTCGACGCTTGCGTAAAAGCCGTTGCAGTCGCTGTGTAAAATGGTACGCATGATGCGCCTCCGATGATTAGAACAAATATTCTATAGTTATATTATAGAACAAACATTCTAATTTGTCAAGAAGCAGTTTTTGGCAAGAATCTGTTGTCGTTTCCTTTAAAATAAAAAAGCGGATACCCCATAAGAGTATCCGCTGTACCGATGTGATGGATTTTATTCGAGATAGCCCTTCATATCAGCGGCGATCTTGTCTGTGACAGCGTGAGCGTCATCAAAGTTCTTGGCGATCGCGGTGATATAGATCTTGATCTTCGGCTCGGTGCCGGAGGGACGGACGATCGCGCAGTTGCCGCTTTCGGTGGTGTAGGCGAGGACGTTGGACGTCGGCAGGTCGATATGCTCGACAGCGCCGGTCAGAAGATCCTTCGCCTCATGTGTGAGATAATCCGAAATCGCGACGACCTTCTCGCCGGCGATCGAGGCGGGAGCATTCGCTCTGAGCGTATCCAGGATGTTCTTCATCTTTTCCATACCGGTCGCGCCCTCGAAGTAGAAGTCGAGCGTGGTATTGAGGTAATGACCGTATTCCGCATAGATGCCGTCGATGACGTCGACCAGCGACTTGCCCTGCTTCTTATAGTAAGCCGCCATCTCACAGATCAGCTGGGAAGCGACGACCGCGTCTTTGTCGCGGACATAAGAGCCGGAGAGATAGCCGCAGCTTTCCTCGAAGCCAAAGACAAATCTGTCTTCTTCGCCTTTTTCCTCAAGCCCTAAGATGATCTCGCCGATGTACTTGAAGCCGGTCAGACAGTCGCGCATCTCACAGCCGTATTTATCGCAGATCGCCTTGATGATCTTGGTGGTGACGATGGTCTTGACGACGACGGGTTTCTCGGGAAGATTACCTAACGCCTTGCGGGAAGAAAGGATATACTCGGTGAGCATCGCGCCGATCTCGTTGCCAGTATACAGACGATACGTGCCGTCATTCCTTCTGGCGGCGATACTGACACGGTCGGAGTCGGGGTCGGTAGCGAGCAGCAGGTCGGCTTTGACCTCTTCGCAAAGTTCAAGACCTTTTTGAAGCGCTTCCTTCAGCTCGGGATTGGGGAAGGGACAGGTGGTAAAGTTGCCGTCGGGCAGTTCCTGCTCTTTGACGATATGCAGGTTCTCTACGCCGATCTCGCCCAGAACACGGCGGACAAGCTTGTTGCCGGCGCCGTTGAGCGGGGTATAGACGATGTTCAGGTCGGAGCCTTTGCAGGCGTCGATGTTGACCTGGCGTTTTTCGACCTCTGCGACATAGCTGTCATAGACGCTGTCGGCGACATATTCGATCGAGCCGTTCTTGATCGCTTCGTCAAAATCACACAGCTTGATATCATCGAACATATCGAGGTTCTGGATCTCGTCATAGACCATGCCCGCGGCGACGTCGGTCATCTGGCAGCCGTCGCTGCCGTAGACCTTGTAGCCGTTGTATTTGGCGGGATTGTGGCTGGCGGTGACCATGATACCGGCGACGCAGCCGAGATTGCGGACAAGATAGCTCAGCACGGGAGTAGGCTGGAGTTCGGTCGTGATATAGACTTTCAGTCCGCTTGCCGCCAATACGCGTGCGGCTTCGTTCATAAATACATCGGAATTGATGCGGGAATCATGTGTGATCGCAACAGCACCGGATCCGATATTGTTCTTGATGTAATTCGCAAGACCCTGGGTCGCCTGACGTACGACATAGATGTTCATGCGGTTGGTGCCGGCTCCGAGTACGCCCCGAAGCCCTGCCGTGCCGAATTTCAATGTGGTATAAAAGCGATCGTAGATCGCGTCGTTATCGCCTTTGACAGCCAAAAGTTCTTCGGAAATTGTTGCATCCTCATTCGCTTTTGCAAGCCATTCGCTGTATCTTTCCATATAATCCATATAAACACCCTCCGTTATATGATTTTCGGTATCTATAACCACTTTAACTATAGCATATTCTCGAATTATTTACAATATGGTTACAACAGATTTATTGAGAAAATATGATAAAATTTTGAATTCCATCGAAAAACTGTTGAATTATTTCTCGTGTTGTAGTATCATATAAATCGTTCAAGAAATTGGAGGAAATAATATGAAGAATACAGAAGATATTACGGTCAAGACCGACGAATCGCCGGTCGACGAGAATGTAACGGAAGAGATCGAAAAAGAAGAAGAGAAAACAACCGGCTCGCGCTGGATCGAAGACGAGGAAAAAAGTCCGGCTCAGCCTGAAAAGAAAAAACCTTTTCTTCAGGTCCCTGTTATCATTTCGCTCTGCATCGTGGCGGCGTCTTTGCTGGCGTTCTTTACCTATAAGTATATTTTTATCACAGAACCGGAGGGCGTTATCTGGAAATACGAATCGGAAAGCGACGGCATGGACTACTACTTCGAGTTCAAAGACGGCGATGTTTTCAAGGCAAATTTCGGTTCTTTTGAGATCACTACGAACTACACAAAGAATACCGAGGACGACGGCACAAAGACCCTGACGATCATCGATCCCTCGATGAGTCTGGAAAAGATTGGCTGCTTTACTTTCGGTGAGAAAGTCAAATATGATATCTCGGGTCTCAGGATCAGCTCAAATCAGCAGATGACGCTTACCGCTAAGGGCGAGGATGAAGAGCCTGCTGTACTCAATCAGTCGGAGGCATGGGAGTGCCCGCTTGATACGCCGGAAAACTTCAAGGAAGATAAAAACCTGACAGGCGAATGGGTCAATGTATTCTCTTCCGACAGTGCAAAGCAGACGCTTGAGTTCAACGATGACGGAAGCCTGACGCTGACGGCAACTTACAAATTCTCCGGCGGTCAGTTTACCGAGATCACGCGCTACTGTACCTACACCGTAGAAAAGAACGAGATCAATATCATCTGGTACGGCAAAGATAAGGTCGTTCATAACACGCAGTATTCCATCAAGGACGGTATCCTTCAACTGGAAGGTTCCTACTTCTACCGTGAGGGCAATAATCCGGCAACTCCCGATCAAGCCCAAAAACAAGTTATCCAATAAAACGCGATCCCTGCTCACGTGATTGTGAGCAGGGATTCTTTATGCTCTTTGAGCAGAGCGTTTATTATGGGGACGATCAAAGGTCAAGGCGCTTAAAACAATCTGAAATTGACGGTACTCACGATGATCAGATCATTCTGTGCAGCAGCGCGAGATCTTTGACGTCGATGATATGATCGCCGGAAAGATCGGCGGACAGCGAATAGACGCCATTGAAATCCGTGACGCCGATCAAATACTCCATCAGCACCGACAGGTCGCGGCTGTTGACGCTGCCTTCGCCCGTCAGGTCGCCGATGACCGAAAGCTCGAAGGTATAGGAACCGCTGTCGGATTCAAAGACGACCGTCATCGCCGTACCGCAGGCACCGCCTTTTTTCTCAACGCCGCTGCGATACAACCGCATGGTATAGCCGTCGTGAATGATGTTGCGTTTCAGCGCGGCGAATGTCGTCCCGGCGGGGATCAGACTGATGCGGTATGTGCCGAAGTCGATCCGGTATACGGATGACGCGATCGTATGATCGTTTCCGGAGGCGTCATCGCCGCTTTTGCTTTGGGGACTGAAAGCTGTCGGGGAAGTGGAAGGATCCCACTTGCGGCTCAGGTCGGTGAACTCATCCTGCCGGATCTTTGTGACCGTGATCGATCCGCTGCAGCTAACGGCATATACATAGCCGCGATGCGCGTATAATTCTGAAATCGTATCAGCAAGGGAGATGCCGTATTTCTTTTCACAGGTGGACAGCTGATAGCCGTAAATATCGTTTCCCTTCGGATAATACAGGATCCCGTCGACGATGCAGGCGGTTGCTTTTGCGTAGACCGAATCGGTCCGGAAGATGAGATCGCAGGTATCGCCGCTGATCCGATAAACCTTACCGGAGGCGTCCGTCAGATAGCTGTCGTCAACAAATGTGACAGGGGCGGCTTGGATGCTGCCGCTGAGCGCGCTGAAACGATTGGAATACATGCGATAAAGCGTTCCGCCGCTGAGCGCAAACAGATCGCCCCGGTAATCACAGCCGATTTGCGTCACGGCGCTGTTGAACGAATAGCGGTCGATCAACGTCCCGGAGGCGCTGTATCGTTCGATGCAGTTGGCGTTGCGGTCGCTGACGAGATAGATGCTGTCATAACCGTAATAAAAGCCGACGTCGGAATAGTATCGGAGATCGTTGACGGCAAAGCTGTCAAGGACATCTGTATCGACGTGATAGACATAAACCTCCAGCTGGTTGTTCTTGACGTCGTTGCACAGCGCGACGACAACGCTGTCGAAGACAGCCGCATCTGCGATCGTGTGTTCAAGGGAAAGATCGGCGCTCCACGAGTAGGGCGAAAGCTGCTCGTAATGGCATTTTCCGCCTTGATAGCTCACAAATCCTGCGCCGTGAGAATCGGAGAAGAAGGAAAAATTCTCTGTGATCGTCTGATAGGAAGTGGTATTATACGCCGAAAACACCGGGATACAGAAGCACAATATTAGAACAAGCGCGATAATAACGCTGAGAATTTGTTTCAACGCTACCACCCCGCTTGACAAGATTCGACAATATTATATAGATATTATACCATAACTCCGAAGGAGATTATGGTATAATCAGCCATCGCCCGTTGTCGCAAAGCGACAAACTGGGCGGGCAATATAAAT
>CADBOO010000032.1 GCA_902796225.1 uncultured Ruminococcus sp. | reverse complement strand
GTTGCGGGGGTGGGACTTGAACCTCACGACCTCCGGGTTATGAGCCCGACGAGCTACCAACTGCTCCACCCCGCGATATCTGCCTTTCAGCCTCTATATGGTAACACTGTTTTTGAGTTTTGTCAAGGGCGAAAGCAGTCGAGCCGGGGTTATGGAAATCTTTTTGGTCAATCTATGCAAAAAGGGCGCTGCATTTTATTGACAACTTAGCGTTTTGTGATAAAATAAAAGTAATATGGGGAAGTGTAATATTCAGAAGTGCGGGATCCGCACTCTTTCCCTCCGGGAGGCGTCGCGATGGACAAACAATACCGCTTCGGCGCGGTGATACCCGCGGCGGGACTCAGCTCGCGGATGGGCGCGTTCAAGCCGCTGCTGCCATGCGGCGACAGCACGGTCATCGAACGATCGGTCGGCTCTCTGACGCCGCATATTTTGACCGCTGCAGTTGTAGTCGGTTATCGCGGCGACGAGGTCGCGGCGGCGCTGAAAAAACGCTTCGGCGGGCAGCTGACAATCGTGACGAATCCCGACTACGCCGCGACGGATATGCTCCGGTCGGTACAGCTCGGACTGCGGGCGATAGAGGAGTGCAGCGCATTCTTTCTGCTGCCGGCGGATATGCCGCTGGTACCGGATGCGGTGTATCGGGCGCTGATCGACGCATTCGACGATTGCGCCGACGTTATCTATCCCGTTATTGACGGCAGGCGCGGACATCCCCCGCTGATCCATACGCGGCTGATCCCCGAGATCCTCGCCTATGAGGGGGATGGGGGACTGCGGACGATCCTCGGCGGCAGGCGTGTCAAAGAGGTCGCCGTCACCGATCAGGGGATCCTGACCGATCTGGATACCCCGAGGGATTATCAAAATACCATTAACCGCCAATTACCAATCAAGAGGTGATGCATATGAAAGAGATCTGCAAATCCATTCGCAAAAAAGACCATGACCCGAAGATCGAGGGGCGGTCGGTCTATGTCGACGACTATGTCACGACTGCCGACGGCAGGGAGATCCTGACCGGCAGGCTGCTGCACAGCAAATTCGCCAAGGCGCGGGTGCTGGGCGTAAAGCTCCCCGAGCTGCCGGACGGCTATACCTATGTCGACGCCTCCGACATCCCCGGCGACAACAACGTCAATATCGTGCTGGACGATACGCCGGTTTTCTGCCGTGATACGGTGGAGTATATCGGCGAGCCGATCGGCATGCTGGTCGGACCGGACAAAACGGTCGTCGACCGGCTGCTCGCTGAGATCGAGGTCACGTACGAGGAGCTCGAGCCGGTGCTGGATATCCGCACCGCCGACGAATCCTTTTTCAACTATGAATTCGGTCACGGCGACGTCGAAAAAGCCTTTGCCGAGGCGGACAAGGTCTATGAGGAGGAGTTCCTCACCGGTTATCAGGATCAGACCTACTTAGAGCCGCAGGGCATGATGGCGGAGCCGGAAGCGGACGGCAGGATGTTCGTCCACGGATCGCTGCAGTGCGCCTACTATGTCCACGGCGCGGTCGCCAGAGCGCTGGGCACGGGTCCCGACGGCGTGCATATCCTGCAGGACGTCACCGGCGGCGGTTTCGGCGGAAAAGAGGATTTCCCGTCGATCATCGGCTGTCAGGTCGCTGTCGCGGCAAAGAAGGTCGGCAAGCCCGTCAGATGTGTCTTTGACCGCCGCGAGGATCTGGAATTCACGCCCAAGCGTCACCCCTCGCTGTGCAAATACAAGGTCGCCGTCAAGGACGGCAGAGTCACCGCCGTCGACGCGGACGTCCGCTTCAACGCGGGCGGTTATTCGACGCTGTCCGCAGTTGTCCTGCAGCGCGGCATCATTGCCGCGCCGGGCGTTTACGATATCCCGAACGTCCATGTGACCGGCAAGGCGGTCAAAACCAATACCAATCCCTGCGGCGCGTACCGCGGTTTCGGCGCGCCCCAGACCTTCTTCGCGATGGAGATGATGATGAGCCATATCGCGCAGGATCTGGGCGAGGATTCCATCGCGTTCAAGGAACGCCACTTTGTCAAACAGGGCGATACCACCTCGACCAACGGCAAGTATCATTTCCCGGTTCCCGTACCTGCGATGCTCGGCGAGATCGACGCGCTGTGCGACCTCAGAAAAAAACATATCGAATACAGAAAGCCCCAGACCGGTCGCTATCGCCGCGGCATCGGTTTTTCGGCGGTGTTCCACGGCGCGGGATTCACCGGATCGGGCGAGCGCGACCTGATCAAAGCGACGGCGAAGCTCCGCAAATATGCGGACGGCACCGTCGAGGTGCTTGCCTCTAACGGCGACATCGGTCAGGGCGTCCGCACGACCTTCCCGAAGATCGTCGCGCACGAGCTGAATATCCCCTTCGAGCGCGTCTACTATAACCATCCTGACACCGCCCGCGTACCCGACTCCGGTCCGACGGTCGCGTCAAGATCGCTGATGATCGTCGGCGAGCTGCTCCGCAGAGCCGCGATCAAACTCCGCGATATCTGGCAGGAGGGCGTTGAGCAGGAGGTCGAGGAACACTATAAAGAACCCGATTTCATGATCCCGTTCTACCTCGACCGCTTTGAGGGCGACGCCTATCCCACCTACGCGTGGGCGACCTCTGCCGTAGAGGTCGAGGTCGATACCTTCACCGGCCTTGTCAACATTCTCGGCGCGTACGGCAGCTTTGACGTCGGCACGCCGGTCGACTACAATATCGTCGTCGGTCAGATGGAGGGCGGCTTCCTGCAGGGACTCGGCTACGCCTCTATCGAAAAGATGGATTACGACGGCAAGGGACGCATCCGCAACAACAGCTTCACCGATTACCTGGTGCCGACCTCGATGGACGTCCCGAACATGAAAGCGGTCATGCACGTGGAGGAGTATCCCGACGGACCTTACGGCGCTAAGGGCGCCGGCGAACTGCCGCTGGTCGCACCGCCGCCCGCGTATATCGAGGCGGTAGAGATGGCGCTGGGCGGCGCGAAAGTCCACCCGCTGAACCGTATTCCGTTCTCGACCGAGGACGTCATCCTTGAATGGAACAAGGAGGTGCTGTGATGAACGGTATCAACTTTAAGCTAAACGGAAAAGACGTCTGTTACGAGGGCGCGGCGACCGAACGGCTGCTTGACGTCCTGCGTGACGACTACGAACTCAAAAGCGTTAAATGCGGCTGCAAAGAGGGAGAATGCGGCGCGTGCGCGGTGCTGATCGACGGCGTGCTGACCAACTCCTGCTGTGTTGCGATGGGCGCAGTCGACGGTCATGAGATCGTGACCGTAGAGGGCTACCGCGAGACCGCCCGCTTTGCAAAGTTGTCCGAAAAATTCGCCGAGCTGAGCGCGGTACAATGCGGCTTCTGCATTCCCGGCATGATCCTTGCCGCCGAAGCGATCCTCTCCGTCAATCCCCATCCCACCGAGGATGAGGTACGCGAGGGGCTTTCGGGCAATATCTGCCGCTGCACCGGCTACAACGCGATCGTGAACGCGGTGCTGAACGCTGCAAAGGAGGGCGACGGATTATGGTAAACGGTTATAAACCTGCTACACTGCAGGAGGCGATCGCAATCAGATCGCGCGAAAAAGTGATCCCCTATGCGGGCGGCACCGACGTGATGGTGCGCCGTCCCGAGGGCGTGCCCTTCCTGTTTCTGAATGATATCGATGAGCTGAAGCAGATCAAGGACGACGGCGAATACATCCGCATCGGCGCGGCGGTGACCTTTACCGAGGGGCTGAAAAGCGATCTCGTTCCCGCTGTGATGAAAGAGGCGGTATCCCGCATCGCCGCTCCTGCGATCCGCAACGCCGGTACCTTTGGCGGCAACCTCGGCAACGGGTCCGATAAAGCGGACTCTGTTATGGCAGGGTTCGCGCTTGACGGCCGCGTGCGTCTTGTGTCCGTATCGGGCGAAAGGATCCTTCCGCTGGGCGAATTCTGCATCCGCCGCGGCGTGACCGCGATCCGCGACGACGAGCTGATCGCCGAGATCCTGCTGCCGAAAAAGAACTGCGATCTGCCGTATTACTACAAAAAGATCGGCGGCAGAAACGCCCTCGCGATCTCCCGCGTCGCGATCGGCGGCGTCTACAGCGTCAAGGACGGCGTTATCGAGCAGTTCACCGCCGCGTTCATCGGCGGCGGCAACGTCTGCAAACGCTTTGAAGAGATCGAGGCGACGATCATCGGAAAAACGGTCGACGAAGTCAAGGCGAATGCCGAAGAGTACGTGAACGCTTATGCCGAAAGCATGACCTTTACCCGCGGCAGAGTGTCCGCCGAATACCGCAAAACGGTCATAATGAATCTTTTGAAGGATTTTATTCAGACAATCAACGGTTAGCGATCGGGGGTTGAAGTCAACTCCTTACTCCTAACTCCTCACTTAAAGACGGTGATTCTATGTATACTGTAAACATCAACGGCAAGGATTACGAATCCGCCCATGATAAAAAACTGCTGCGATTCTTACGCGACGATCTGAACCTGACCGCGACCAAGGACGGCTGCAGCGAGGGCGTCTGCGGCACCTGTACCGTCCTCGTCGACGGCAAAAAGACCAAGGCATGCGTCGTATCGCTGTCAAAGCTCGCCGGCAAAAAGGTGCTGACTGTCGAGGGCATTCCCGCTGATGAGATGCGCGTCTATGAGCATTGTTTTGCCGAGGCGGGCGCGGTTCAATGCGGCTTCTGCATCCCCGGCATGATCATCAGCGCAAAGTCGCTGCTGGATGAAAACCTCACTCCCACCCGCGCGGACGTCAAAAAGGCGATACGCGGCAACCTCTGCCGCTGTACCGGCTACAAAAAGATCGAGGATGCGATCCTGATGGCGGCGGATTTCTTCCGCGAGAAGCGCGCGATCCCGAAGCCTCCGACGACCCTGCATATGAACGAGCACGCCCAGCGCATCGACGCCAAGGAAAAGGTCAACGGTACCGGACTCTTTGCCGACGACATCCGCATGGACGGCATGCTCTATGCCAAGTGTCTGTATTCGAAATACCCCCGCGCGAGGATCAACAGGATCGACGTCAGCCGTGCGCTGACTCATGAGGACTGCGTGGAGATCCTCTTGAAGGACGACGTTCCCTGCAACAAGATCGGTCATATCAAGCAGGACTGGGATGTGATGCTCGGCGAGGGCGACATCACCAAATACGTCGGCAACGTGCTGGCGATCGTCGCGTCGACCAAAGCGGAAAGCCTGCCTCAGATCCTCGACCTCATCGAGGTCGACTATACCGAGCTGGAACCCCTGACGAATCCTTATGACGCGCTCAAAGGCGACGCGCCGCTGATCCATGAGGACGGCAACGTCATGAGCCGCGCCAATCTCGTTCGCGGCAACGCGGATGAGGCGATCAGGAATTCGAAGTTTGTCGTCACCCGCAAGTACAAGACCTCCTGGCAGGAGCACGGCTTTATGGAGCCGGAGTGCTGTGTCGCCGCGCCCGAGGGAGAGGACGGTCTGCTGATCTACACCTCCAGCCAGAGCATCTACGACGTTCAGCGGGAATGCAGTAAGGCATTGGGGCTTGCTCCCGAAAAGGTCCATGTCCGTGCGCCGCTGGTCGGCGGCGGCTTCGGCGGCAAGGAGGATATGAGCGTCCAGCCCTACGCCGCCTTGATGGCGTATGTCACCAAGCGTCCCGTCAAGGTCAGGTACACCCGTCAGGAGTCGCTCGACTACCATGTCAAGCGCCATCCGATGGAGATGGAATTCACCACCGCGTGTGACGAAAACGGTATCCTGACCGGCATGAAGGGCGTTATCATCGCCGATACCGGCGCGTATGCGTCCCTCGGCGGACCGGTTCTCCACCGCGCCTGCACCCATGCGGCAGGACCGTATAACTATCAGAATATCGACATCTTCGGGATGTCTGTCTATACCAACAACACGCCCTCCGGCGCATTCCGCGGCTTCGGCGTGACCCAGAGCTGCTTTGCGACCGAGAGCAATATCAACCTGCTTGCCGAGATGGTCGGCATCGACCCGTGGGAGTTCCGCCGCCGCAACGCGATCAAGCCCGGCGATATCCTGCCGAACGGTCAGACCGCCGATCCCAACACCAACATGGCGGCGTGTCTGGACGCGGTCAAGGATATCTACTACTCAAACAAATACGTCGGACTTGCCTGCGGCTTCAAGAATTCCGGCACCGGCATGGGCAAAAAGGATATCGGCCGCGTTCTGCTGAGTATCGAGGACGGCAGGATCCACATCCGCACCTCGGCGGCGTGCATGGGTCAGGGCATCGGTCAGATGGTGCTGACCGAGATCTGCCATGTGACGGGGCTTGACCCGGCGCTGTTCATCCACGAGACCGCCGATACCGTCCGCACTCCCGACGCGGGCACCTCGACCGCCTCGCGCCAGACCGTCATGACCGGCGAGGCGGCGCGCAGGGTCGGCGAAAAGCTGAAGGCGGCGCTGGAAGGCAAAACACTCGCCGACCTGGAGGGCATGGAATTCCTCGGCGAGTACAGCGCAAAGACCGATCCGCTCGGCGCGATCAAGGAGAATCCCGTCAGCCACATTTCCTATTCCTACGGAGTCCAATTAATTGTACTCAATGACGAGGGCAGGATCACCAAGGCAGTCTCCGCATTCGACGTCGGTACCCCGGTCAACATCCAGTCGGTCGAGGGGCAGATCGAAGGCGGCATGGTCATGGGTATCGGCTACGGCGTGACCGAAAAATTCGAGATCGAGGGCGGCTATCCCAAGTCGCGCTTTGGCAGAATCGGCTTTATGCGCGCGGACGAAGCGCCGGAGCTGGACGTTATCCTCTGCCGACCCGCGGATGCCGATCTGCTGCCGTTCTCACTCGGCGCGAAGGGCTGCGGCGAGCTGTGCATGATCCCGACCGCTCCCGCGTGCGCGCTGGCATATTACAAATACGACGGCAAGTTCCGCCAGAGCCTCCCACTCGACGATACGCCGTACAGAAAGTAGATCGCTATATGATGAAAAGACTCCCTCGGTCGAGGGAGTCTTTCTGCGCTCAGTAGTACAGCGAGTAGTTTGCTTCAAGGGGTATTCCGTTTTCGGAAAGGACGACGCTTCCGTCCTTTATGGCGATATCATAGATATGCACGCCATCCGAATCGTTCCCTGTCAGGCACAGCTTGCCGTCATGCTCGGAAAACGTGAAAATCTGCCAATTCATTTCATAGCACTGACCGACAGATACCGGCTCGCCGTCGCGGTAAACGTCGATGCTGAAGGTAAACACGCCCGAGGTCAGACCGTTCCCGATGAAGCAGGTTTCGCTCATGCCGTCGCCGTCGAGATCGTCCACGCCGACCGCCGTCGAATCCAGCTTGACGGCGGTACCGTTGACGATGTAGAAGTACGCCGGCGTATAACTCTCGCTCTCCGGATCTTTCGGTTCATTATCATAGTATTCGTCGTCAAAGGAATACTCGGGCTGCATGAAGATCTGCCCGCCGGTCGCGTCGTACAGCCCCTCGGGGGTGACGTCGATCGGCAGCAGCTCGCTCTTTGTCGGGATGATTGCTTTCGCCTCTTGCCGGCTGATTCCGTCGATACCCTTCGGCTGTGAGAACCCGTGAAAATTCATTACCTCGCCGTTTTTCGTCAAGTAGTAATCATCGCCGCAATATGTAAGAAACAGATAACTGTCCTCGTTTTTTGCAAACGCGCCGTACCGCATTCTTTTGACGGTAAAGCCGCTTTTTTCAAGGGTTTTGTAATACTGCTCCGTCCACTTGTCGGATATTCGTTGATAGCTTTTTAACGTCGGATCGTCGGTATTGTCCCAGTCGAGCCTTTTGCTGTCCGGAAGCGGGATATCGGGATCGAGATGGTGACGGTGGCTGTTATAGAAAAATACCTCTTTTTTTGCAACGCTGTGATTCTCGGCTTCGGCTGCTCCCAATGCCGTATCGGACGTACACGCGCTGAGCGCCGCGATACACAGCAGCATCAAAAATGCGATCGCTTTTTTCATGGAATCCCTCCTATGAGGATTATCTGTTCTTATATACGCGGTATCCGGGAATATCTTACATTTTTTAAAAAGTTGTCAAGCTTTGCAACAAAACCGTCCCTTTTTGCGTGTTAATGGTGAAAGCGATCATGATTGCATGATACTAATTTCTAATTAAACACTTTAACATTTATTGCGTATAATTCCGCATAGCTTTGTTGTTGTCCTTGCTAGGCGCCAGCCTAGCGGAGTCCTTCGCCTCGCTACGCGACATTCTCCGCAAATATCTTTTTAAAGCGTTTTATCAGAAATTAGTATTGAAAGGAGGCTAGGATGAAGAAAGACGATTTCATCGAGCGGATCGTTGCCGAATACAGCGATACCGTCCTGCGGATCGCGTATCAGCATACCTTGTGTATGCAGGACGCCGAGGATATCGCGCAAGAGGTTTTTCTTTCGTTGGTCAATAAACAGATCCGCGACTTTGACGATGAACATCTG
>CADBOO010000031.1 GCA_902796225.1 uncultured Ruminococcus sp. | reverse complement strand
TTATCTGTCCTCAATGAGCAGAGTCCACGCCGACGAAAGACGAGGCAGTCGGAAAGCGGTATATCGAGCACACTTCACTCCGACCATGCTAATGTCGCCTGATGCAAAAAGAGATTTGAATAAAAACATAAAACTTCCTACATTTGTAGGAGCTAATTAGGGATTTAGGGTTTTGTAGGAGCAAATTAGGGATTGAAGTTTTTGAGTGCTTTTCAGCTTTTCAGGTGTTATTTTTTCGCTTTTTATACCCCGTTTTTCTGTTTTTCTGACTGTATTCAGCGTTAAAACGCACATGATATTATTCTGAATAAGAAAAAAACGACCGAAAATGAAGCGATTCATCTTCGGTCGTTTTTGATTTATTTGACTATGCTCTGATATATCTTGTCGCTCTTGAGGCTCCTATCCGCTTGATCAGTCCTTTGCGAACCATTTCGCCCAAAACCGCTTCGACGGTAGTCGGGCTTACATCGGGGAGGATCCGGCAGATCTCAGCCTTTGAGATCGGTATGAGAGAATTGAGCACGGTTGCCTCTACCCTCGCTTTCTTGGTTATCTTCTGATTGCCGATAACTGCAAAGCGTTTGTCAAGCTCCTTATAGCACATATACAGCATGGATAGGAAGTTTCTGATAAAGGGCATATAGTCGTTTTTGTTCTCGTGCCAACCGTCCGACGACTGCTTCAGCGCGTCGTAATACAGCGGCTTGTAGTTATTGATCTGTTCCTCAAAGGAGATATACTTGCCTACGTCAAAGCCTGCTTTGTACAACAGCAGCAGCGACAGCAGGCGCGACATTCTGCCGTTGCCGTCGCGGAACGGATGGACGCACAGGAAATCGAGGATTACGCAGGGGATCAGCAGCAGAGGGTTTATATCGGGATTTGACCGCGCATCGAAGAACGCCAGCTCGAGCTGCTCCATGGCTTCGGGAGTTTCAGCCGCTGGCGTCGGTCTGAAACGTACATAACGCCTGCCGTCAGAGTCGGTCTCCATGATGATGTTGTCGTCGGTCTTATATCTGCCGCCGTATTCATATCCGGCTACAGACAGCATAGTGTCGTGCAAAGCGAGTATATCTCTTTGTCTGAAATCCAGATTCGCATGATTGGTGTGGACAATGCTGAGCGCGTCGCGGTAGCCTGCGATCTCAGCCTCATTGTGGTTAAGGGGAGCCGAGCTCTGATTGACTATCTCGGCGATACGTTCGTCGCTGGTGACGATACCCTCGATAGCGTTGGAGCTCTTAACAGACTGGACACGCGCCACAGCTTCGAGCTCAGTGAAGATACCCGCATAGTCTTCCTTACGTACACCGTTAGCTGTCCTCAGAGAATACAGCTCGGATGTGATATTGATCAGATTTGCAGGCAACAAGCCGTCGGATAAAAATGAATAATCGAATCTTCTCATATACTGCACCTCTTTCTGCATATTATTATACACTGTTATATGCAGAAAATCAAGATTTGTTTCATTTTATTGCATATTAATCATCATCTAATATGCAGTAAATCACAAATCAAATTCACCTATGAAATTCCAAATAATATGGATCCTCTGAGCTTTGACGCCGTCGATCGTCTCGCGCTTTGAGATCATGACCTTCTCAACGAATTCCCGAATCACCTCCGCGGTCAGCTCGTCGATCTCATCGTATCTGCGAACGATCTTCATAAATCTGTCGGCGCTCTGTGCTGAATCGGTTTCTTCCGCGATATTATTTTCTAAATTATATCGCCTTTCTTCCAGCTCCTTTTGTTCTTTCTCATAATTCAGCGTGAGCTTCATAAACCGTTCATCAGTGATTTTGCCGTCAAGGTTATCCTCGTAGAGGTGTTGGATGATCCCATCCAGTTTTTCGATACGATCCTGAACCTGCTGCAATTCGATTTTGTTCCTGTGGAGGCTGCTTGCTATTTCGGATCTGGATTTCGACAACACCTTTTTGACGAATTCGTTTTCATTATTCTTTGCAAAATAAAAAATCTTTCGAATACTCTTGATCAAATACTCCTCAACCACAACATTTCTGATCTGATGTGAGCTGCAGCCGCCTCTGATCTTTCTGTAGGTTGAACAGACGAAGTTCTCCTGTTCATGCGACCAATCCTTATTGCGCACCTGATACATCTTTTTGCCGCAATCGGCGCAGTACAGCATACCGGACAGCATCGGCATCTCTCCGAGAGGCGTCTTTCTGCGTTTGCCTTCACGGATCCTTTGTACGATGTCAAAGGTCTCTTTGTCGATGATCGCCTCAAAAACGTTGTCAAACACTTCCCACTCGGAAGGGTCGTTCCATATCTGCTTTTTTTGCTTATAGGATTTACGGTGGGTCTTGAAGTTGACCACGGTACCGAGATACTCCTGACGAGTGAGCATTCGCGTGATCGTGCTGGGGCTCCAACTGTAGTCGTCGGTATAGATGCGGCGGTCGGGCTTTCCGATTCCCAGGGCTTTGGCGTGAGCCGTCGGATTCAGTATCCTGCGTTTCGTAAACTCGTTGGCTATCTGTGAAGGTCCGTATCCTGCCATACACATCCGAAATGCCTCCCGGACTACTTCGGCTGCTTTTTCATCCACGATCCACTCGTATTTGTTATCCGGGGATTTCAAATACCCGTACGGAGGATTGACACTCAGCGGCTTGCCGGATTGTCCCTTTGCCTTAAAGACTGCGCGGATCTTCTTGCTGGTATCTTTGGCGTACCATTCGTTGATGATGTTGAGAAAGGGCGTGAAATCACTGTCCTGCTTACTGTCGCTATCGATACCGTTGTTGATGGCGATAAATCGAATCCCCAGATCCGGGAAAAGCTCCTCTGTATAGTAACCGACTTTCAGATAATCTCTGCCGAGACGGGACATATCCTTGACGATGATCGTACCGATCTCGTCCTCCTCTGCAAGAGACAGCAGACGATTCCAATCCGGGCGGTCAAAATTTGTTCCGGAATAACCGTCGTCCACGAAGAATTCCGTGTTCATGAAATTGTGATCATCGGCATACTTTTGCAGTATCTCTTTTTGGTTGCGGATACTGTTGCTGTCGCCGTCAAGCTCGTCATCACGGGATAACCGACAGTAAAGCGCAGTGATTTTGTTAGCCAATTTCATGGCGGCTTTCAGTTTTTTACTATTCATAATGATCCTCCTTACTTCGCCGGTATAGCGTGTCATTATTCTTGATGAATACGAAGAATATGTCAAGTTATCAAAAATCCGGTTCTTGTTTCTTGATGCACAATAATAAGTCGAGAGAGGCAATTACCTTTCCCGACAAAAACGAGGTCAGCATTAAACTGACCTCGCGGAAATGATTTGTTATTTGATTAGCTTACACGACAGCCGGGGTTATCTTGATTCCGGCTGCAGACATCTTATCTGTTATATCCGTAGTAGTATCACAAACATCATTAATCATATCAGCCTTCAAGTATAACAAAAAAGCCCGATCGCATCAACTCAACGAGATCGGGCTAACTGTTTTTTTAGATCAGGCAAAGATGACTGATCCTATTCGGTTTTTCTTCGTATTATGCCTGATAGTATTTTACGCGGGTTACTTCATTGCCGATCCCGTTATCTGCTACGAATCCTGCAAGATAACGCTGGATCCTTGTCGCATCCATGATATTCATCGGTTCAGCAGCGTCGGTCGTACTGCGAAGCGCGATCATCCCATCGTCATCGCCGTCCAAGCCTGCCAGAACGCGCTGGACCTTGGTCGCGTCAATGATGGTAAC